>JAFGXD010000143.1 GCA_016936815.1 Bacteroidales bacterium | reverse complement strand
TTTTTGTAATAAACATGGCATTTAAAATTCAAAGAAATACAAAAATTGGAATATTTGTTATTATTGCTGCTGCAGCATTAATCTGGGGAATAAATTTCTTGAAAGGAATAAATTTTTTCTCATCCGATCAGGTGTTTTTTGCCAGATACGAAAGAATAGACGGACTTGATGCCAGTTGTCCTGTTGAATTAAATGGTTTAATAATAGGAAAAGTAAGGTCAATTAATATGCAAAAAGACTATTCCATGGTAGTGGAAATTCATATTAATAATGATGTTAAAATTCCAAGAAATTCAATAGCAAAAATTGTTTCTAAAGGAATAATGGGTAATATGGCAATAAAAATGGATATTTCCGGCAATTCCGAGTATCACAATTCCGGAGACACATTACTTTCTTCGTTGGAAATGTCTCTTACTGAACAAGTTTCACAAGAAGTGGCTCCTGTTAAGAAAAAAGCCGAAGAGCTACTTGCCGATATAGACACTCTAATTATTTCCATTCAAACAGTTATGAGTGAGCGAACCACTCAAAACCTTAAAAAATCAATTGAAAGTATAAGAACTACAATTTCATATCTTGAAGGAACTGCATTTTCACTAGATACATTAATGAGAGGCCAGAAGTACAAAATATCCCGAACTCTTACCAATATTGAAATGTTTTCAGATAATTTAAGGTCTAATACAGGGAAATTGACAAATATCATCAATAATTTCTCAAATCTATCAGACACACTTTCAAAAGCACGTATTGCCGAAACAATTAGCAATGCAGATAAAGCTCTTGCACAAGCAAACGATATCTTTGAGAAGATTAATAGAGGTGAAGGAACGGTAGGAATGTTAGTTAATAACGACAGTTTGTACAGAAATCTGGAAGAAGCATCCAAAAACCTCGACAGATTGCTTGATGACATTCGTATTAATCCAAAACGATACGTATCTTTTCCATTGTTTGACTTTAGCAGACAGGTATATAAAGACAAAAAAGACAAGAAGCAATAATTAATATACAAAAAAGCTGTTTTTTATTTAAAAAAGCTTGCAGATTTCCATTGAATTTCCTTACATTTATGCATTCTAAAACCAATTAGCATTGATTGTTTTTATCCCTATTTTCTTGGTTTTTATCTATGAATTTTGGGTATTAATGTAAAATATTGATTATAGAAATGTTTGTTTAATGTAAAGTGTTGATTAAGTGAGTGTTAAGAAATTTTATTTTTTTTTCATTTTTAATTAACTGATAATAAAAAGCATAAATGATTTTTGAAAAAAACAAGAGTTTAAAAATTTTTTTTACAAGTTTTTTTTTACAATCTTGCTAGTCTGAACACAATGGTGTAACAAAATTATTAAATATCTGAATGATAATGGATAAGACTCATGAGACCGTATGGAGTAATTGCCTTAAGATAATTAAGGACAATGTGCCTTCCATTAGTTATCGGACTTGGTTTGAACCTATAGTTCCAATCAAGCTGGAAAGCTCCGTGCTTACCATTCAGGTTCCCAGTCCGTTTTTCTACGAATATCTGGAAGAGCAGTATATCGACATTTTGAGAAAAACTCTTAGAAAAGAGCTGGGATCTGAAGCGAAACTTGAATACAATGTAGTTATGGAGAATAATTCTTTCTCCAATGCAAAACCTGTTACCGTTAAAATTCCGGCAAAAAATAAAACCGATCTGAAGAATAAACCTGTTTCTATTCCTCTTAATCTAAAAGAAAATTCTATTAAGAATCCTTTTATAATACCCGGAATAAAAAAATTACATGTTGATCCTCAGCTAAACCCTGATAATTCTTTTTCAAATTTTGTTGAAGGAGAATGTAATCGACTTGCGCGTTCTGCAGGATATGCTGTAGCCAATAACCCCGGTGGAACTGCTTTTAACCCATTACTATTATACGGCATTTCAGGACTGGGAAAAACACATCTTGCTCAGGCAATTGGTATTGAGGTTAAGGAAAAATTTCCTGAAAAAATTGTCCTTTACGTCAACGCCAATAAGTTTGCAACCCAATTTGTGGAATCAGTTCGTACAGAAAACGTAAACGATTTTATGCATTTCTATCAAATGATAGATGTTCTTATTCTAGATGATGTACATGAATTTGCAGGAAAAGAAAAAACTCAGGAAATTTTCTTCCAAATTTTTAATCACCTGCACCAATCTAAAAAACAGCTTATTCTTACTTCCGATAAACCCCCTGTTGAACTTCAGGGATTAGAACAAAGATTGCTGTCAAGATTTAAATGGGGACTTTCTGCCGATTTACAAGTTCCTGATTATGAAACCAGAATAGCAATTCTAAACCAAAAAACTTATAAAGACGGTATAGAAATGCCTCAGGAAGTTATCGAATACATTGCTTCCCATATTACTAACAATGTTCGCGAACTAGAAGGTGCTCTTATTTCTCTTCTTGCTCAGTCTACTCTTAACCGAAAAGATATTACTCTCGATTTGGCTAAGCAAATGATTGATAAACTTGTAAAAAATACTAAACGAGAAATTTCTATAGATTATATTCAGAAAGTTGTTTGCGATTATTTTAGCATGCCCGTAGACCTGCTTAAATCCAAAACCAGAAAAAGGGAAATTGTTCAGGCCAGACAAATTGCTATGTTCTTCGCTAAAAGCCTTACAAAATCTTCTCTTGCTACTATTGGAAGTCAAATTGGCGGAAAAGACCACGCTACTGTTTTACATGCCTGCAAAACTGTTAATAACCTGATTGACACTGACAAACGGTTTA
The DNA here is from genome assembly GCA_016936815.1 of Bacteroidales bacterium. GTDB lineage: Bacteria > Bacteroidota > Bacteroidia > Bacteroidales > GWF2-38-335 > GWF2-38-335. The sequence goes on along the minus strand of JAFGXD010000143.1, from coordinate 48,455 downwards.
GGCTGTATATTGATGAAATTGAGAAAAAACTTAAAATGTAATTTTATTTCATAACAAAGCAGATTTTTCTAATCTGCTTTTTTTTTAAACCAATGATTTACCTGCTTCTTTGCATATTATCTTCAACTGCTATTGTTATTGTTTTTAAACTGCTCGAAAGGTTTAAGGTAAATACTTTTGCCGCAATTGCTACAAATTACATCTTTGCCGCTTCTCTGGGATTTTTGCTTAATAACAATACGGTCTCTTTTCAAAGCGTTATTAATTCTAATTGGTTGGGACTTGCTTTTGTAATTGGATTGCTCTTTATTCTAATGTTCTGGCTAATGGGCAAAACTATTAAATATGCCGGGGTTTCTGTTTCTACGGTGGCAGGACGAATGTCTGTTATATTACCAATCACATTCTCAATTGTTTACGATAATGAAGTTCTAGAGACTACCAAACTTGTCGGAATAATTCTAGCTGTTCTAGCTGTTGTGTTAACTGTTTATAAAAAGCCAGATGCTAAGGTAAATAGAAATGCTATTATCTTTCCAATTATCATATTTTTCGGACTTGGCGCCGTAGATACTTTTGTGAAATATGCTCAATCTAATTATGTTTCAGATAATTACGCTTCTGTTTTCTCGGGAGTACTTTTTACTATAAGCTGTGTATCGGGGCTAATTATTGTAATGCTGAGCAAAAAACTTAGAAATGAGTTCTTTAGGTTAAAAACATTATTGCTTGGTGGATTATTAGGAATTGCTAATTTTGGTTCAATATATTTTATTCTTCTTGCTCTTAATTCCGGAAGCCTCGATGGTTCCGTTATTTTTGGAGTAAATAACATAGGTATTGTGGTGCTTGCCGTTTTTTCAGCATATTTGTTTTTTAATGAAAAACTTTCCAAAATTAATTACTTTGGAATATTTTTGTCGGTGGCAGCAGCCTTATTGCTAATGTTCGAATCCTTCTAATATGGAAGATATTTATAAAACAATTAAGGAAAATTCTGAAGGCTTTTTCAAAGATAGAGGAAGTAAGTTTATTGGACTTGCTTTTCCTGTTTTTTCTGAAACTGAAATAAAAGATATTCAGAAAAACCTCAGAAATCAGTATTACGATGCACGTCATCATTGTTTTGCATGGCGACTTGGAGCAGATAAGCTGCATTACAGGGTAAACGACGACGGCGAGCCTTCTAATTCTGCAGGAATGCCAATTTTTGGTCAGATTCAGTCTTTCGACCTTACTAATATTTTGATTGTGGTTGTTAGATACTTCGGGGGAACAAAACTTGGAGTTCCGGGACTTATAAATGCTTATAGAACAGCCGCTTCGGAGGCAATTAGAAATGGAGAAATTATTGAGAAAACTGTAAATAATATCACTAAAATCCATTTCGAATATTTAGCAATGAACGATGTTATGACTGTGCTTAAAGAGGAACAGTTAGAGCAATTTGAGCAATGTTTCGAGTTGCAATGCTCTATTAATGTGAAACTTAGACTTTCAGAGGCTCAGAGAATAACTGAAAGGTTAGAAAAAATTGATTCAGTTAAAATAGAAATTTTACGAACAGAATAATATGAAACTACTCAAAAAGCTTTGCGAACTTCATGGCCCTTCGGGTGAAGAATATAGAATAAGGGATTTTATTATTGAATATGTTCAAACTAATTCAAAAAAATGGAAAAAATCGCCTGATATTATTACCGACAATTTACAAGGAAATATTATTCTTGTGTTCGGTAAACCAAAGCTTGCTGTTTTTGCTCACATGGATTCTGTTGGTTTTACTGCCAGATATAATAATCAGTTGGTTAGAATTGGAAGCCCGGTTATTACACAAGGAACAAAATTAAGAGGATTTTGTGGAAATGATTTAGTTGTTGGTGAATTACTTGTAAATGAAGAAGATGATTCAATTTCAATAAAATCTGAGAAAACAATTGACCCGGGAACAGCTCTTGCTTTTTGCCCAAACTTTCAGGAAGATGAAGAATATGTTGTTTCTCCATTCTTGGATAATAGATTGGGAGTTTATACTTGTTTGAAAATTGCAAAAGATTTGGAAAATGGCATTTTGGTTTTTACTTCCCTTGAGGAACACGGAGGGGGAAGTGTAGAAATTATTGCGAGAATATTATACGAAAAATACAAAATAACCAAAGCACTAATTGCCGATATAACCTGGGTAACCGATGGAGTTTTTCATGGACAAGGTGCTGTTGTTTCATTAAGAGATAAATATATTCCAAGAAAAGATTTCGTAGATTTAATTCGTAACATTTTAAAAACTAATGACTTGAAACACCAAATTGAAGTAGAGGAAAGCGGTAGCAGCGACGGAGGTTATTTGCAGAAAACTCCTTACCCAATAGATTGGTGTTTTATTGGTGCACCCGAAGCTAATGCCCATTCCGCGGAAGAAAGAGTTCATAAGAACGATATAGAATCTATGATGAAAATTTATAAAATTCTTGTTAAAAAGCTTCAAGACTACTAGTCGAACATATTTCTCATTCTTTCAAAGAACCCTTGGTCTCTTCTGTCGGTTTCGGGTTTAAAACTTATTGATTCTTTAAATTTTTCAAAAATTTTCTTCTCGTCTTTTGTGAGGTTTTTAGGAATCCATACATTAATATTTACCAAAAGATCTCCTTTACCATAGCCGTTTACATCGGGAAGTCCTTTGCCTTTAAGCCTAAGGATTTTTCCCGGTTGTGTTCCCGGTTCTATTTTTATTTTTACACGGTTTTCTATTGTTGGAATTTCAACTGCCTCGCCCAGAGCAGCATCCGGCACACTTAGGTAAAGGTTGTAAATTAGGTCGTTTCCATCTCTTATTAATTCAGGATGTTCTTCTTCCTCAATTACCACAAGCAAATCGCCGTTAACACCTCCCATTCTTGGAGCATTTCCTTTTCCGGAAACGGCAAGTTGCATTCCTTCCGCTACTCCCGGGGGAATATTAAGTTTTATTATTTCTTCGCCTTTTACAACTCCTTCTCCATTGCACACTTTACATTTTCTGGTAATAATTTTTCCTTCACCCTGACAAGTAGGGCAGGTGCTTGCTGTCTGCATCTGACCTAAAATTGTATTCTGAATTCGGGTTACTCTTCCGGAGCCTCGGCAAGTATGACATTCGGAATGACCGGAACCATGTTCAGCACCTGTTCCGCTGCATGCATCGCAAGGAATGTCTTTTTTTACTTTTATTTTCTTTTCAACACCGTTGGCAATTTCGCTTAAGTTGAGTTTTACTTTTACTCTAATATTAGACCCTTTACGTACTCTTCTGGAAGATCTTGATCCACCGCCAAATCCACCAAATCCACCAAATCCAAAATCGCTAAAAATATCTCCAAAGGATGAAAAAATATCCTCCATTGTCATTCCGCCTCCATAACCGCCACCGCCACCACTCATACCGGCATGACCAAATTGGTCGTATTTTCTTCTTTTATCGTCGTTGCTCAAAACTTCATAAGCTTCGGCAGCTTCTTTAAATTTTTCTTCAGCCTCTTTGTTCCCGGGGTTTTTGTCGGGGTGAAACTGTATAGCTTTCTTTCTATAAGCCTTCTTAATTTCTTCTTTGGTAGCGTTTTTTGATACTTCTAGAATCTCGTAATAGTCTCTTTTTGCCATTTCAATATTTTTTCAATGATTATTCTCCAACAACTACTTTTGCAAAGCGTATTACCTTGTCGTTTAAGAAGTATCCTTTTTCTATTGCATCAACAACCTTTCCTTTAAGTTCGCTGTTTGGAGCTGGAATTTTTGTTATCGCCTCATGCAAATCTGTATTAAATTCAGCACCAATGGAATCCATCTCTTTCAAACCTTTGCCGGCCAAGGAATCTTTTAATTTGTTGTAAATAAGAATAATTCCCTGACAAAAAGCGTCGTTTTCTTCTTTACCTTCCATAGATTTTACTGCTCTTTCAAAATCATCAACAACAGGAAGCAATGAAAGAATAAGGTCTTCACCTGCATTTCTAATTAAATCGGACTTTTCCTTTAGAGTTCTTTTTCTAAAGTTATCGAATTCGGCTGACAAACGAAGATATTTATCTGACATTTCCTGTAATTTGTTGCCCAATTCCTGAATACTGTTGTTTTCTTTATTATTTGTTACTTTTTTCTCTTTTGTTTTGGGCTTTACCTTCTCAACTTTCTGTTTAACAGTTGTTTCATTTACATCTGCTTTTTTCTCGCTCATATCTTTTTCAATTAAAATTTAATAATGCCTTTTGCATTCAAATAATTTGCCAAAACTAAGAAACCGACAAAATGGCACAAAAAAATGGCATAAGTTTTCTTATGCCACTCATATAATAAATTTAGGTTTTATTCTTTAAGATGTTTTTCTAATTCAGCTTTAAGAGCCGAACCTCTTAAGTTTTTAGCAACAATAATTCCGTCTTTGTCTATTAGAAAATTATAAGGAATTCCTCGTACTCCATACACACCTGCGTATTTGTTGCCCCAACCTTTTAAATCGCTAACATGGTATTCCCATGATAATTTATCTTTTTCTATTGCATCCAACCACTTATCTTTACTATTGTCGAATGATACTGAAAATACAGTAAATCCTTTTCCACTCTTAAACTTCTTATCTTGAAATTCTTCATAAACACTTACTACATTAGGATTTTCCCGTCTACAAGGTCCACACCAACTTGCCCAGAAGTCAATTAAAACCATTTTTCCTTTTAAATCGCTTAAAGAAATTTCTTTTCCTTCAGTATTAGCCTGAGTAATCTCGGGAGCTTTATTGCCGATTTCTGTACCAATTACAACCTCTTTTCCATCCTCAAGAGTCGTTTTGCCATATTGTTTTACGATATTTTCAGAATTTTGGGCGGTAATAAAACTATAAAAAGCGAAAGCTGTAAGCGATAAAATGAGAAAGATTCTGATGTTTTTCATATTTTCATTTTTTAAATATGGAGATAGTTAAATATGTTCATCGCAAATATAACGCCAAAAAAAGTCAAATCATATAAAAGTTAACAAAAATGTTTAAATTCTTTTTATTTTTGCTCCTAATTGATTGAGTCTCAAATCAATTTTCTCATATCCTCTATCAATTTGCTCAATATTATTAATAATACTGGTTCCTTCAGCCGACATTGCAGCTATAAGAAGTGCAACTCCGGCTCTAATATCCGGTGACGACATTTTGGTTCCTCTAAGTTGATATTGATTATTAAGACCGATAATTGTGGCTCGGTGTGGGTCGCAAAGAATAATTTGTGCACCCATATCAATTAATTTATCTACAAAAAACAATCTTGATTCGAACATTTTTTGGTGAATAAGCACGCTACCTTTTGCCTGTGTAGCAACAACTAAAAATACGCTAAGCAAGTCGGGAGTAAGACCTGGCCAAATAGCATCGGCAATGGTCATTATGGATCCATCTATAAAAGTCTCTATTTCGTAAAATTCCTGAGCAGGAATATAAATATCGTCGTTGCGACGTTCCAATTTAATTCCAAGTCTTCTAAAGGCATCGGGAATAATTCCAAGGTTATCGTATGATACGTTTTTAATTGTAATTTCAGAATGAGTCATAGCAGCCATTCCAATAAAACTGCCAATCTCAATCATATCAGGAAGGATTCTGTGTCTTGTTCCTCCAAGAGATTCAACACCTTCAATTGTAAGCAAATTTGAACCTATTCCTCCAATTTTTGCACCCATTGCGTTAAGCATCTTGCACAATTGCTGCACATAAGGCTCGCAAGCTGCATTATAAATCGTTGTTTTACCTTTTGCAAAGACAGCAGCCATAACAATATTTGCGGTTCCTGTTACTGAAGCTTCATCTAAAAGCATGTAATTTCCGGTAAGCTCTTTGCCTTCAACGTAATAGAATGACTCAGAAACGTCATAATTAAATTTGGCAGAAAGTTTTTCGAATCCCAAAAAGTGAGTATCAAGTCTTCTTCTACCAATTTTGTCTCCTCCCGGTTTTGGAATATATGCATATCCAAAGCGAGACAACAAAGGTCCAACAATCATAATACTTCCTCTTAGAGCAGCTCCTTTTTCTTTAAATTCTGGGCTAATAAGATAATCCATATTAACATTGGCTGCTTTAAACCTGTAAGTTCCTTTTTCAAGTTTTGTTACCTCAACTCCCAAGTCGGAAAGTAATTCAATTAGTTTGTTTACATCTCTTATGTCTGGTATGTTTTCAATTATTACTTCTTCGGGAGTAAGCAAGACTGCACATAGTACTTGCAAAGCTTCGTTTTTAGCGCCTTGAGGAATAATTTCCCCTTTTAATCTTCTACCACCGGTAATTTCAAATGTTCCCATGCTTTACTATTATCTTCTTCCTTTTTTCTTTATAGATTTTTTTGGATAATTTTGTTGTTGCTGAGGTCTTGGTTCTCTAATTTCAGCAAGTTTGTTGCTTCTATCTGGAATTAGCAGGCCTTTCGACATTTCTTCCACATCTTTATAAATCTCCTCATCAATTATTGCATCCTTATTCCAAGTAATGTAATTTTTCTTCATATGGTTGGCAATAAGCATAATAAGAGCTTCTTTTTCGTCACCTGGCTCAAGTAAAATAGCTTCCTGAATCATATCCTGAATAATTCTGCCATAATGCTTATACTTAAGATTATGAGGTTTATAAGGTAGTCTTTTTGGTTTTTGAGTGAGTGTATGACGTGTAATTATTGGGTAAGGGCAATCCACATCCAAATCGAAATCTGCCATAATAAACAAGTGATCCCATAATTTGTGTTTAAAATCGCTTACATCTCGTAGATGTGGGTTTAGGTTACCCATAACTCCAATTAAAGACTTAGCTGCCTTATTTCTTTCTTCCTTAGTTTCCAGAGTCTTTATATGATCTACCATATTCTGAAGGTTTCTGCCGTATTCCGGCAAAACTAACTGTTTTCGTTGGGTGTTGTAATCCATTTCCATATTTATGATTTTATTGTGCAAAATAAATGATTTTAATCAACTTATTTATATTAATCCTTAGATTTTTGAAATTTGTGCACTTCAGTTTCAATAATCAGTAGTATTTGTTTTTATGATCTATCGAATTCGTCGAACAATTCATTTCTTTCTATTGGCACAACGCCGACTTTTTCGCAAACAAGACCTCCGGCAATATTTGCTATTCTAGCCGTCTCGAAAATACCTATACCGGCAGCAATACAAAGAGTAGCTACCGCAATTACTGTATCTCCTGCACCAGAAACATCAACAATATCTCGTTTTTCGGCAGGGAAAATTTCCCATTTATTTCCGTCGGTAACATAAATTCCATATTCAGAAAGAGTTACAATAATATTGCTATGATTTTTTTCTGTTAACAACAAATTCGCAGCATTGTTAATTTCTTGAGGATTAGATTTAGGTAAATCCATTTTCATACCTTCTCTTAATTCAAGTAAATTTGGCTTAAATATACTTATATTCTTATATTCCAGAAAGTTAGTCTTTTTTGGATCTACTGTAACTGGAATATTTTTGTTATTTGCAAAGCTAACTATTTCGTTAATAAGATTAGGACTTATGCAGCCTTTGTCATAATCTTCAAAAATAATAGCATCAATACTGTTATGTTTTAGGATAGCAATTATGTGTGAAATAAAGTTTTTCTCAATTTCAGCATTCAGAGGATTTGTTATTTCCTCATCAACTCTTAATAAATGTTGTCCTGAGCTTATTACTCTGGTTTTTGAAGTTGTTTTCCGCAATTCAGAAGTAATAATGCCGTCGGTTGTAAGGTTTTGTTTTTTTAGTAATTCAAGGAAAATTTTTCCCTTTTCATCTTCACCAATTACCGAGCAAATAATTGGTTTGGCAGAAAGCGATAGGAGGTTTAGCCCCACATTTGCCGCACCTCCTAATCTATTTTCTCTATGTGAAATAGACAGTACAGGAACCGGTGCTTCCGGCGAGATTCTGTTCACCTTCCCCCATATATAAGCATCTACCATAACATCGCCGATAACCAGGATTGTTTTTTGGGGGAATGTTTTAAGTTTTTGAATAATATCTTTTTTCAATTCTAAAAATTTTCTGCAAAACTACTATTTTTAATGTAAAATGCCACAATAGCTGCAAAAAAAGGAGTTTAATTGACTCCTAAAATAATTTTATTACTCCACAATATTAACCTTAATATCCGGAGCAGAATAAACAGCCTTAACTTCACCAAGAATTATGCCGGTTATCTTAAAACTATCTCCGGGAGTCATAGATGAAATTACTTCCTTCATTTCTTTTGTAATGGTTCTAGAACGAGTAGATAGAACCTTAGTTTCACCATTATCCAAATATTCAAGATTAAAAGCAAGTATTTGAGCTGTTGTTGGATCCACCAATATTTCACCTTTTTCAATTATTTTGGCTGTAGAAAGGCTTATTTCGCTGCCATTTTTACCATCAATACTTAAATTGTATTTTGTTGTAACTTCTTGAGCATTTAGAAAGAAACCGGTAATTAAGAACGAAAAGATAATAATAATTTTTTTCATGACTTTATTTTTTAGATTATTTGTAAAGTTAATCTTTTTTCAAATATCATGCAAAATACAGATGATTTTTTAAGATTATCTTACTCTTAACACTCTACCGATGTGCAATGTTGTATTTCGGGTAATTCCGTTTATGTTGCAAAGAGCTGTTACCGTTGTGTTGTGTCTAACTGCAATAGCTGAAAGAGTATCACCAGATTTTATTTTGTAATAAACAGGATTTTTAAGATTTGCCTTATATCCGAAAACAATTGGTGTTAGCATTAATGTATCGTTTTTCAATTTTCCTGTTGTAAAGTCTATGAGGTTTACAGGGTCAAAAGCAAAACCTCTGTATCTGGTTTCCAGATGAAGATGTGGCCCTCTGCTTCTACCTGTATTTCCTCCTAATCCAATTGGACTGCCGGCTTTAACATATTGATTTTCATACATAAATATTTCAGATAGATGAGCATAAACAGTTTCCAACCCATTAAAATGCCTTATAATTATCATATTTCCATAGCCTCCATTGTTATATCTGGCGTGTCTAACTTTTCCATCGAATGCTGCCCTAAGGGTATCACCAGTATTAAGGTCAATATCAACTCCATAATGAAACCTTGAACCTCTTGGGCCAAATTTAGAAACAAAATTTCCATTCCAAGGGTTATTAAAGTTTCTATGAAGTGAATCGAATAGGGCTATATATATTGTATCTTCAAATGAGGTGGTATCTTCGTAAACATATACTTTATCATTATTCCAAAATTCATTAAAATAAGGTACTGTATCGAAATGTATTGCATTTTGCAAATTAAAATAATCGTCGACATCGTTGGGATTTAAGTATTTCCAGGAAAAATCGGTGTAAATAATAACAGGGATGCTATTAACCTGAATAGTATCAACAACTTCTTTTGTTATTTTATCTTGCGAATTTGCTGTAAAATAGGCCGTTGCTAAAAAAAATAAAAATGCAATAAATTTCATTGTTTACTATTTAAATGACTCATAAATTATTTCCATAATATCAGTTCGTAATCCTGTACTTATTAATTGTTTGTTTTCAATATCGGGATAAATACGATTTGACAAAAATACATAAATCAATTTATTTTCAGGGTCAACCCAGGCAAAAGTTCCTGTAAAACCGGAATGACCATAGGAAGATCTTGGACATGATTTGGACGCAGGACCTGATTCTGAGGCTGTTACCTGAGGCTTATCAAATCCCAAGCCCCGTCTGTTTTTTGGGCAATTAAAGCATGAAGTATATTTTTCTACAATTTCCGGTTCAAGGTATTTTTCACCTCCATACTCCCCTTTATTTAAGAACATTTGCAGCAATTTCGCAATATCGTTTGCATTTCCAAACAAACCTGCATGTCCACAAACTCCTCCAAGCATGGCTGCTCCATAATCGTGTACATACCCTTGAATTAACTGCCTTCTAAAAAAGGTATCATTTTCAGTAGGAGCAATTATTTCTTTGGGATATTTTTCAAGGGGATTAAAGACTAAGTTATTGGCTCCTAAGCGGGAATAAAAAACTGAGTCAGTAAATTTACCAAAAGGAACATTTGTAATTTTTTCAACCAATTGATAAAAAAGATAAAAACCCAGGTCGCTATATTTATACCCGGGTTTTTTTCTTAAGGCTGAATTGCCTATTCTTATAAATACTGAATCCCTGTAAGCATTATGCATAAACATTTTATCTCCAACTTCAATTGAATAATCTGCTATTTTTGAACTACTATAGAAAAAATTTCTTATGCTATCGTTAGCAATTGTTTTCTTGTAAAATGGAATCCAGGATGCAAGTTTGGCTTCATGAGCAAGTATTTTATTGCATTTAATTCCTTTTTTGTTTGTTGTATCTAAATAAGGTAGGTAGATGTTAATAGCAGAATCTGCACTAAATTTTTTCTCGTCCTCCAATTTCATTAATGAAGGGGTAGTTGCCAAAATTTTGGTTAATGAGGCTAGGTCATATAAATCGCTTGTTTCTACAGCTCTCAATGAATCGTAAGTTTGAAATCCGTATGCTTTGTTATAAAAAACGTTTCCATTTTTTGCAATTAACAATTGACAGCCAGGAATAACTTTTTTACTGATTGCATTATTTATTAGGGAGTCTATTTTATTAAGACTTTTAATATTTATTCCTAACTCATCAGGTTCTAAATAATTAATTCGAACAGAGTTTTCAGCAGTTATGCCTGTTCCTGCGGGAAATAAAATTCCACCTGAAACAGGAAGTTTTCCTTTAGCAGTAACACCTCCAAAAATAAGTTTTGCTGCAAGCTCATTAGTTATTCTTAAATCTTGATAAGCAACTATTATTCCTTTTATTTTGTTAGTATTTTTAAGCTTTTCCAAAGAATAAGGATTTGCAAAAACACTAATAATAACGTTGTTCATATTAGCAAGTTTACTAACGAAATCAATTGACTGACTGGTGATTCCGAAGTTTTTTCCAACCGACCTATTTGTACCATGAAATCCAACAATAACTAGATTGTAAGCCGAAAGTTTCTTAAGAAGTACAGTAGATTCTTCAGGTGTTATTGTTTTAGAAATTGAAAAATGTTCAACATTTGTATATAGACTAAGAGTTTTCTGGTATGAGTTAAATTTCTTATCACCAATTACAACGGAGGCTATTTTAAGAGTATCAAGTCGTTTTAAAGGAATAAGTTTGTTATCGTTTTTAACAAGGGTTAATGCATTCTCATAAAGTTTATTAATAAGAATTTTTGATGAAGCAGGATTCAAATCAGCATGAAGATTTTTAATGTCAATTTTAGAATTTTTATCCAATTCCACCCATTTTTTGAACATTAAAATTTTTCTACACCTTCTATCTACCTCTTCTTGTGAAATTTCCCCATTATTTATTGCTTCACGAATTTTTTTTATTGCAACCGGAACGTTTTGTGGAAATAGTAAAACATCATTTCCCGCCAGAAGCGCTTTTACGTCAACTTCACCGGGTTGGTAATAATTTGCCACACCTCCCATATTCAAAGCATCTGTAAAAATAAGGCCTGTAAAGCCTAAATCATTAATAAGTAAATCGTTTACCACTTTTGAAGAAAGAGTTGTAGCAGTATTTTTAGTGTTATCCAATGAAGGAACATATAGATGAGCAATCATAATGCTGCCAAGACCTTTTCCAATTAGCTGCTTAAACGGGTATAATTCAATACTATCCAACCTTTCCTTAGAATGATTAATAACAGGAAGAGAAACATGGGAATCAACATCAGTATCTCCGTGACCGGGAAAGTGTTTTCCACAAGCAAGAACCTTATTATCTTGCATTCCTTTCATAAAAAAATAACCCTTTTGAGCAACATTTTCCGGATCTTCTCCAAAGGATCTGTAACCAATTACCGGATTATTTTTGTTATTATTTACATCAATTACCGGCGCAAAATTTACATGCACACCAAGTCTGCGGCAGTGTTTGGCAATCTCAACTCCTGTTTCATAAATAAGTTGGTTATTTTGTATTGCACCCAAAATAACTTGACGTGGAAAATAAATTGTACTATCCAGACGCATTGACAAACCCCATTCTGCATCCATTGCAATAAAAAGGGGTATTTCTGATACAGACTGGTAGTAATTAGTTAATTGAGCCTGACGAATTGGCCCTCCTTGCATAAAAATAAGACCTCCAATTTTATAATCTTTAATTAAAGTTGCTATGGTTTTGGAATGCGAAACCGGTTTATTTGAATAAGTTGCAACCATCATTAACTGAGCAATTCTATCGTCAGGACTCATTGTAGCCATTACAGAATCTACCCATTTAGTGTCAACCGAAAGAAATGGTGGTTTTATTGAATCTTGCTGCTGAGGAATGCTTTTAAAACCAATAGCATACATGGGCTGAATTGTAGCAAAACCTATTGTAATAAGTAGAATAATTAGTCTCAAAATCATACTTTTGAATGAGTTAATAATCGACAAAAATATAATTCCACAGCTTTTATGGAAATACTTTAACAATTGTTTATTAACAAGCATCTGTTAGGTAAGGAAACGTTGAATGTTTTAGACTTATTGCAAAAAATGACAAACAGTAAAAAAAATGCTGTTTTGATTGTTCAAAAATCAATTCTGCATAATTGACTTTCTTATTTTTTACTACTTTAGCCGGCATGAATTTAGCTACTATTGATATTGTTATTTTATTAAGTTATCTACTACTTATTATTTTTGCAGGCTTTTGGATTTCAAACCGCGCAAAGAAAAATCTAGATTCATATTTTTTGGGGGGTAAAAGAATACCCTGGTATATGTTGGGCTTATCGAACGCTTCGGGGCAGTTCGATATTGCCGGAACCATGCTTATGGTAATGCTAATGTTTGTTTATGGCTTAAAATCTGTTTGGATTCCCTGGATTTGGCCTGTGTGGAATCAGGTCTTCTTAATGATATTTTTGGCTGTTTGGCTTAGGCGATCAAACGTACTTACAGGTGCAGAATGGTTAAAAACAAGATTTGGCGACAGTAAGGGAACAAAATACTCTCATATTTCGGTGGTTGTTTTTGCTTTGGTTGCAGTGGTAGGTTTTATTGCTTATGCTTTTGAAGGAATTGGAAAATTTGCTGCAATTTTCCTCCCATGGGATATGAGTATTGAATTTGCGGGTTTGTTAATTAGTTCTGAAAGAATGTATGCTCTTTTAATAATGGGAATTACTACAGTTTATGTAATAAAAGGGGGAATGTATTCAGTAGTCTTAACAGAAGTAATTCAGTTTATTGTAATGACTGTTGCCTGTGTAATTATTGGCATAATAGCAATAAATACAGTAAGTTACGAACAAATTCAAGCCGCAACTCCTGATGGTTGGAATCAATTGTTCTTTGGATGGAAAATGAATCTGGACTGGAATAATATTATCCCGGAAGTGCAGTCGAAAATTGGCAGCGATGGTTATGAAATAATAACGGCTTTTATAATGATGGCAGTATTTAGAGGGGTTTTTGTTAGTATTGCAGGTCCGGTTCCGGGTTACGATATGCAAAGAGTTTTAGCAACAAGAAGTCCCAGAGAAGCAGCTTTGGCAAGCGGTATTGTTTCGCTAGCGCTATATTTCCCCAGATATTTAATGATTACAGGAGTTGCAGTTTTAGGTTTGGTGTATTTCGATAGGGATGCTTTGGTAAGTTCTGAAGGAATTGATTTTGAAAAGGTTTTACCTTATGTACTTAATAATTATGTAGGAACAGGGGTATTAGGGATTATTTTAGCCGGATTAATTGCAGCATTTATGTCGACTTTTGCGGCTAATGTAAATGCAGGACCTGCTTATATTGTAAATGATATTTACAAGAAGTTTTTTAATCCAAATGCTAGCGACAAACAATTGGTTAAAGCAAGTTATTTGGCTTCATTTTTTGTTGTAATATTAGGAATAAGTGTTGGTTTTTTTATTAATTCAATAAACGATATTTTTCTATGGATAACAGGTTCTTTATTTGCAGGATATGCTTTTTCTAATACTCTAAAATGGATTTGGTGGAGGTTTAACGGCTTTGGTTTCTTTTGGGGAATGATTTCAGGACTTATTGCTGCATTAGTAGTTTCCAGAGTTTTTTCTGCTGAGTTTTTCGAAAACAATGGAATAGAACCAACTTACAGATTAATAATAGAATTTGGAATTGTGTTTTTTGCTTCGGTAATTGGCTCTTTAGCAGGCACTTTACTTACAAAACCTGATAATGAAGAAGTATTAATTGGTTTTTACAAAAACGTTAGACCATGGGGTTTTTGGAGGCCAATATATAAAAAGACCAAAATGCAAAATCCTGAATTTAAAGCAAATAGAAATTTTAAGATAGATATGCTAAACTCTTTAATAGGAATTATTTGGCAAATGAGTCTTACTGTAATGCCTATATTCTTAGTAATAAGGGAGTTTAATTGGTTTTGGATGGCATTTGTAGTATTTGTCTTAACAACTACTTTCTTAAAGTTTTTCTGGTATAACAAGATAGAAAGATAGAATTCAAAACACTTTCGATAATAAAATAAAACATATTTTTACATCCAATACAAATCCTCATCAGGATCATCTTTCACCTTTCTTTTTTCTTCTATTTCAATATCTTCCGGTTCCGGTTCTGTATTAAAAACTTCTTTTCTTAGTTGCATGTAAGATGTAAAAACCGAAATATTATTATCTTTTTCAACAATAAAGAAAGGAGCAATATCAATATCGTATTTTTCAGCAAGAACAATACCCTCACTTTGGGGTTCTCTTAAATCAGCATAAATTATTTCATTAATGTATTTAAGCTCATCGTTTTTTTGAATTCTTTCATAAACTTCAATACATTTCTTGCATTCTGAGCCGTCTTCCAAAAATTTCTTTACCATTATTATTTTCATGGCAAAACAGTATTAGTTAGTTTGCAAAATTAAGGTTTTCTTTTAAATTTTTTGTTCTTTTTATATGGAATTGTCTTTTTGCTTCCCAAAGGCTGAGTTTTTAAACAAAGTGTAATTAATTTTTGAGTAAATTGCTAAGTGCTGAATTCAAATTTGGGAAAGAAAAAATAAAACCCTCTTCCATCAATCTTTGGGGAATTACTTTTTGTCCACTAAGCAATACTTCTTTAGCCATTTCACCAAAAATTATCCTGAGAATAAATCCGGGAACTACCATAAATGAAGGCCTTTTCAGGACTTTTCCTGTTGTTTTGCAAAACTCCTTCATACTTACAGGCTCGGGTGCTGTTAAATTGTAGGCTCCTTTCGTGTTTTCATTTCTTAGTAGAAATAATATTGCATCTATCTCATCTTCAATATGTATCCAGGAGAAGAATTGTTTTCCTGTGCCAAAATGCCCGCCTGCAAAAAACTTGTATGGCAATAACAATCTCTTTAGAAAACCTCCATTTTTCCCTGCAACCAAACCGGTTCTAATTAATATTTTTCTTTTCGATTCTATCTTTTCTTCAACTGCTTTCTCTATTTTGTAGGCTAAATCGGCTAAAAATCCATCTCCATTTGCTTCTTTTTCTGTAAATATTTTTTCTTTGTGGGTTCCGTAAAACCCTATAGCGGAAGCTTGTATAAATACTTCCGGATACAAATTGTTGTTCTTGAAAATCTTTCCAAAAAAATCAATTGTAAATATTCTGCTTTGTACAATTTTTTGTTTATTCTTGTTTGTCCACCTTCCCGAAGATATGCTTCTTCCCGCAAGATTTATTACTGCAAATTTTTCTTTGCCAATAAACGATAGTATTTCATTCTCATCCCAGGAAAGAGCCGTAAACCGTGAATCTATGATTTCTGCTTGTCTTGAAATTATTGCAAGGGTAAAACCTTCTTTTTCAAGCTTTTCACTTAATTTGCTTCCAATAAAACCTGTGCCTCCGGAGATAATTATTTTCATTTTTTCAAATTTTATACTGAAATGCTTTGCAAAACTTCAAGGAACTCTGTTTTTTTCTGTCTCGAAACCGGCAGAACTGCTCCATCCGACATTTCAACTTCACCTCCGTCTCTTTTATAGAATTTCTTAATATGCTTTAAATTAATTAAATGTGAACGATGAATTCGAAAAAAACTGTCTTGTTCAAGTATTTCGTATTCCTTCATGCTTTTTGAAACCAAAATGGTCTTTCGGTTTGCCATAAAAAAACTGGTGTATGATCTATCGGCTTCAAGACGGATTATTTGAGATATGTCGAGGAATTCCAGTCCTTCCGAAAATGGAATTGCCAACTTTTTTGGGTTAGAGCTTTTTAAATTATTTAAAAGAACTTCAAATCTACGATCAATTAGCTCTGATGAATATATTTTGTTAGTAGCTTTTTCTACACTTGTTATAATTTCATCAATATCAACCGGTTTAAGAATATAATCGAATGCGCTGTATTTTATTGCTTTAAGAGCATGATGATTGAATGCTGTAACAAAAATTACCTCAAAATTTCTTGGCTGCACTCTTTCCAATAGCTCAAAACCATTGGCCTCCGGCATTTCTACATCCAAAAATACCAGATTTGGAGAATGTAATGCAATTAATTCTTCAGCTTGTGCTACAGAATTTGCAAGACCTACAATTTTTACATTTTCACAATGCTGATTAACAATCATTTCAATTGATTTAAGGGCTTTAACCTCATCATCAACAATTATTGCTTTAATTTGGTTCATTTGTTTTAATTTTGAATTAAGATTTTAACTTTTGTTCCAATCGCATTATTGTTATTATCTTTTAAATCAATGTATTCTACATTCATTTCGGAGCCAAAAACACTGTTTAGTAGTTCCAGTCTCGACTCGGTTATTGATGTTCCTCTGGATTTGTGTCCTTCTTTATTTGTTTGAATCTCAGTTGATTTTGCTCTTCCAATCCCATTATCTTCAATTGTAACTTCTAAACCGTTTTTAACTTTACTAATGTCAATTCTAATTATTCCAACTTGTTCTATATGCATTATTCCATGTCGTATGGAGTTTTCAACAAAAGGCTGAATTAGTAATGTTGGGATTTGTTCTTCAAGCAGGTTTTCTTCAACATTAATGTAATAATTAAATTTGTTCTCGAATCGAAGTTGCTCCAGTTCAAGATATAACTTCAGGGCATCGAGTTCTTGTTCTATTGAAACTGTGTTGTGACTAGAATTTTCTAACACCATCCTCATTAATCCGGCAAATTTCGACAGGTATTTGTTAGAAGAAATGTTGTCGTTTTGAAGAATAAAGTACTGAATTGAACTTAAGGTGTTAAATATAAAATGTGGATTCATTTGTTGTCGCAAGGCCTTTTGCATGTAGCTGTTTAGTTCGTGTTTAAGTTTGTTTCTTTGGATACTTTCCTTGTATCTTCTAAATAAAAATATTCCCACAAAAATTACAGCGAGAACTAATATTCCTAGTATTAGCGCATATCGTTGTTTTATTATTGATTCTTTTTCTGCGTTTAATTCTGCAATTTCTTTGTTTTTTTCCGCAAGCATTCTTCCCGACTTTTCCTTCTCATAAAGTGCCTGAATATAAGCAAGTTCCTTATGATTATTTTCCGAAAAAATACTATCTTTTGATTCACTGTATTTCTTATAATATATTAATGCAGAATCTATAATGTTAACTTTTTCAAAACATAAAGATAAATTTTGAAATACATTCATTAGTAAACTTTTATGATTTATTGAATCTGCTATTTCAAGACTTTTTCTGTAAGAATTTACTGCTTCCGTGAAATTTTCCTCAAGTTTATAAATGTCTCCCAATAATAGGTAAATATCTGCTATTTCATAAGTATTACCGATTTGTCTGTTTATTTCCAAAGCCTTTTTTGCGTTTACTCTTGCTCTTTCAGAATCATTTAATTTTAGATATACCAAACCTGTATTTTTTAGACTTATTGCTATATCCGGAAGGTTTTGCATTTTTTCGCTAAGTTCTCGAGATTCATTAAAATGAGCTAATGCCTGAGTGTAATCTCCTGCTCCGCTTAATACTTTTCCCAAATTGTTTAACCTTATCGCTATATTTTTTTGATTATCAAGTTTCTTATCTATTGCTAAAGCCTCTTCAAAATATTTTTTTGCTTCTTCGAAATTATTCATATAGTAAAAAATCATGCCTATATTATTAAGGCGTATTGCAATTCTTTCTTTATCACCCGATTCTTTATCAATTTCCAAGGCTTTTGTAAAATTTTCTACGGCTTGATTATACTGACCCCAATGAGCGTAAATCATTCCAATGTTATTATAGCGAACTGCAGCTTGGTCTTTATTGCCATATTTCAAATCAATTTCCAAAGCTTGTTCGTAATAGTCAATCGCTAAATCGTATTGAGCCATGTCGTTGTAAACCATGCCAATATTATTTAACCTTGTTGCAATGTTTTTTTGCATTTTGTGGGTTTTGTCAATTTCCAAAGCTTTTTGGTAATTTTCGAGTGCTTTTTCCAAATTACCTTGGTAATAGTAACATACAGCAAGGTTATTTAGTGCATTTGCTGCCGATTCGTGGTCTTTTACTTTTAATGCAAGATTATAACCCGTTAGAGCATAATCTTTTGCGGTTTCGGGCTCAACCTGTGTATATACTGCTGAAAGGTCAACCAACAAATGAACTTTGATTTTTTCGTCTTTTTCTATTTTCAAACAATTTTGAAGGCTGTCAATTACTTTTTGGTCAACCGATTGAGCATATAAAAATGTTACTTGAAAAACTATTAAGTAGAATATTGCAATTATGAAAGATTTTAGGTTAGGCATTTATTTTTGAGTCATTAAGTAATAAAGGTAAAAATATGAAATTATTAATGAACAAGTCAATTTATTTTCCAAAAGGTTAGTTTGGCTTTCCAAATGTATAAAACCGGTTTCCGTATCTAAATTAGCAATTTAATATTTTGCTTTGGAAGGTCTTTTCTAAAAAATACAATGCCCATGCGGAATAAATCTATTGTGCAACTTACTTTTTCATTTTTCTTTATTTCTTTCCAGGCTTTGCACATTTCCTTTGACCAGTAAATATCATCAAAAACAAAAACTGAATTTTCTCCTGCAAAATTTAGACAAAAATTGAAATATTCTAAACTGGCTTTTTTTCTATGGTTTCCATCAAAAAACACAAAATCAAGCGAATGTAGTTTTTCAATAGCATTAGGCAAATTTTTTGAAAAATCTCCGGTCATTATTTCAACGTTTGTTAGTCCAAGACTCATGAGATTGCTTTTGGCAATATTTGCAGTTTCAGGGCAACCCTCAATACTAATAACCTTTACAAATTTGCTGTAAGAAGCCATGTATGCAGTTCCCAATCCTAAAGATGTTCCTAATTCAAGAATGGTTTTTGGTTTTGTTATGTTTGTTAGTTTGAAAAGAGTTTCTCCATATTTTGCCGGACTGCCTGAGTTTTTTGCTATTTCACTAACTTTTCGTTCAGGCTTTTTCATTTTTACTGAACCGGCTCCTAAATCTTTCACTTTTAAAACCTTATTACTTTCTTCCAAATTTCTTCTTAATAATTCAATTTTTTCAAAACAATAATATGGAGTATTATCGAGTAAGTGATTGGAAATTAAATTGAAAACAAAGGGGGAATGAACTCCGTGTCCCTTTCTATTTCTAGCTTGTATTAAGAAAAGTAAATATTTATAAGCTTGAAACAGTTTCATTTGTTGAAAAATAAGGAATAAAATATGCTTAATTAGTAAACAAAATGCTAAATTAATTCTTAAAATTGAAATTCATTTGTTTTTAATACAAAATGATAGACATTAATCAAAATATACAGTTTTTATCGGGTGTTGGACCAAAACGAGCCGAGTTACTTGCTGCTGAAGCAAGCATAAGGACTGTGGAGGATTTTTTGTATTATTTTCCATACAGATATATTGATAAAACCAGGTTTTATAAGATTTCAGAAATAAACAGCAGCGAGATACATATTCAGTTAAAAGGAGTTATTTCTGATATTGAAGAGGTTGGCGATAAATATAGAAAAAGATTAACAGCCAAATTAACAGATTATTCAGGAGAAATTGAGCTTGTTTGGTTTAAGGGAATAAAGTGGATGAAATCGTTTCTAAAGTCAGGTTCTGAATATGTTGTTTTTGGAAAACCATCATATTTCAACAGGCAACTTACAATGGCTCATCCGGAAATTGATTTGGCAGAAAAAGCCGATAACGACCAGCTTTCGGGTCTGCAAGCAATGTATCCCTCTACCGAAAAACTAAAAAACTCATATATTACTTCAAAGGTTTTCAGCAAAATTTTGCAGGGAGTTTTTTATAACCTTCAGGGTAAAATTCCTGAAACTCTGCCCGCATGGTTTATTACCAAATACAAGCTCCTCAATTTGAATGACGCCTTATATAATATGCATTTTCCCCAGTCGAACGAATTGCTTAAACAAGCTGAATATCGCATAAAACTAGAGGAACTCTTTTTAATTCAACTTAATTTAATAAGTCAGAAATCGTATAGAAACCAGCGGTTTAAGGGGTTTATTTTTGAAAAGGTTGGCGATTATTTCAACAATTTCTATAAAAAAAATCTTCCATTCGAGCTAACCAATGCTCAGAAACGTGTTGTTAAGGAAATTAGAAAAGACATTGGCTCCGGAAGACAAATGAATAGACTTTTGCAAGGAGATGTTGGCTCAGGAAAAACTCTTGTTGCTTTAATGACCATGCTTATTGGTTTGGATAATAGTTTTCAGGCTTGTCTTATGGCTCCAACAGAAATTCTTGCAAATCAACACTTTGAGACTGTATTGAAGTTTCTTAAAGGACTAGAAATTGAAGTTGCTTTGCTAACAGGCTCCACAAAGAAAAGGGATAGAACTATACTACATGAAAGATTGCAATCGGGTGAAATTCAAATTCTTATTGGTACTCACGCTTTAATTGAGGATACCGTGGTTTTTAATAATCTGGGAATGGTAATAATAGATGAGCAACATAGGTTTGGTGTGGCTCAGAGGGCTAAACTTTGGGGAAAGAATGTTAATCCTCCTCATGTTTTGGTAATGACAGCCACTCCAATTCCAAGAACACTTTCAATGACTCTTTACGGCGATTTGGATGTTTCAGTAATTGATGAACTTCCCCCCGGAAGAAAGCCAATAAAAACTGTCCACCGTTTCGATTCAAAAAGGTTGGAAGTTTTCGGTTTTATTAAATCCCAAATAAAGGAGGGTAGACAAATTTACATTGTTTATCCGCTTATTAAGGAATCTGAAAAAATGGACTATAAAGATCTTGAAGATGGTTACGAGAGTATTGTTAGGGCTTTTCCACTTCCCGAATTTAAGGTGAGCATAGTGCATGGAAAAATGAAATCTGCCGATAAAGATTTGGAAATGAATAGGTTTGTTACCGGTCAAACAAATATTATGGTGGCAACAACAGTTATAGAAGTTGGTGTTGATGTTCCTAATGCTTCGGTAATGATTATTGAATCGGCTGAACGTTTTGGATTATCTCAATTGCATCAGTTGCGCGGAAGGGTTGGGAGAGGAGCAGACCAATCGTATTGTATATTAATGACTTCCTACAAATTGACTGATGATGGTAGAAAAAGAATTGAAACAATGGTTAGAACAACAGATGGTTTCGAGATTGCAGAAACAGATTTGCAATTACGAGGACCAGGCGATATGGAAGGAACCCAGCAAAGCGGTATAGCATTCGATTTAAAACTTGCCAATCTGGCTAAAGACGGGCAATTGCTTCAATACGCAAGAAATATTGCCGAAGAAATAATTAACGACGATCCTTTGTTGCAGAAACCTGAAAACAGTATATTGCTTAACCAATTGAAAAAGCAAAAGAAATCCAAAGTCAATTGGGGCATAATAAGTTAGCGTTACATCAATCTATATTTTCTATTAATTCCCATGGGTTAAAACCCATAGCTATTACCGGGAAACCACTTCGTGGTTACGGGTGCATAAACCATTTTCATAATACCGCATTACAATTTACTTGGATGTGCGAATGGTTTTGGTTTATTTGCCTAATGAAGCCAATGAAATTACATTTATACCGTCGGGGCGAGTGAAACTCAATCCTGTTCCGGTTATTATATTCAAAGATGCCGGTTTTCCATGCTTTTTCTCATCAATCAGTACGTTAAATTTGAGCAAATTTTTTGCAGCTTCATCAAGCATACCTATTCCAAGTTTAACTTCAAAAGCAGCCCATTTCCCCCCAGTTTGTTGAATAATAGCATCAACTTCCAGACCCGCTGCGTCTCTGTAATGAAAAATTTCGGCATCATTGGCTAGTGCATACATTTTAAGGTCATGGTATACAAGCGATTCAAATAGAAATCCACAATATTTCAAATCGTTCATCAATCTTTTTTTATCTAACTTCAATGCAGCAATTGCAAGCGAAACATCACAAAAATGTCTTTTAGGAGATTTGCGTAATGAACTGGATGAACGAATGTGTGTGTTAAATGCTGCTTGTTCTTCAAATATCATTAATTGCGACAATGCATTAAGATAATCAATAATTGTAGGTCGAGATAAATCTGTATTTTCAAGAGCCTTAATATCTTTTTCCAAGGTTGTATTATCGACCAAAGTTGCAATATTCCGGGCAATTGAACGTAGCAAAGAACGCACTTTTTGAGGATCGCGTTTAACATTTGAAACCCTGCTCATATCTGTTTCTGCCAGCAAATCTATATAAGCTCTGTTTAAAAGAATCGCCTCATTTAATGGACTGTTTAGTAATGCGGGCCAACCTCCTTTAATCATTCTTTCCACAACCAATTCAAGGGATAGGCTATTGTCTGAATAAGCTATTGCCTCGCCATTTAATAATGCATTGAGGCTTACAAGACCTGATGAATATCCCATTTCCTGCCATGACATGGTTTGCATTTCAACAATAGTGAATCTTCCGGCTCCGCTATGCAATTTTATTTCTTCTTCCGAATTTGCCGAACCGGTTAGAATAAACTGAGCTTTCTTTTTTCTGTCATCCACTTCATGTCGTACATAATTCCATAACTTAGGTTGTTCCTGCCATTCATCTATTAATCGGGGTGTCTTACCTTGCAATAAGATTTTAGGATCGATGCTCATAACTATTGGCACCTGTTCATTACGGTCGACTTCAAGAATACTTTTAGCAAATTGTTTTGCAGTTTCGGTTTTTCCACAAGATTTAGGACCTTTAATCAATAAAGCTCCGGAGGCTAGTAATTTTTGGTTTATTTCATTTTCAGCTATTCTAGTATAGTATTTCATATATGCGTAATTTCTAGCACAAATATAAAATACATTTTTTAAATTTTACACTTTTTAATCAATTTGTTTTACACTTTGAAGGTATTTTGTTTTACACTTTGAAGGTGTTTTGTTTTACACTTTGACTGAAAAGAGTTCTTATCAGTGGGATGGTTATTGGTTGATTGCGGCAATATTTTTACCCTCAGGCCTATCTCAACAAAACCACTCCTCCGGCCTGCTGATGTTCAACTCCTTTAAAGTCTCTATAAATTACTAACCAAGAGTACATTCCCGATTCAGCATATTTGTTGCCTTTAATTCTGCCATCCCATCCGTATTGTGCAGGATCTTCGTGGTTATACTTATCGGTATCGAATACTAATTCTCCCCAACGGTCGTAAATGTATAGATGGAATTGTTCTGCATCAATACCGTAACCCCATACAAAGAAAATATCATTAGTCATATCTCTGTTTGGAGAAAAAGCAGTAGGAGCATGAAAAGCATAAACATCATCAATATACACAAATGATTTTGTAGTGTCCTTGCAACCATATTGTGTTTCGGTAATTAATGTTACCTCGTATGTTGCTTCAACGTCAGGATAAGTATGAAGAGGACTAACTACGCTTGATGAATCGCCGTCATCAAAGAACCAATAATTGTACATTACATAACTTGAAGATAAGTTATTGAAGTAAATATGTGGTTTTAAAACAGTTGTCCTTGCCGGTTCGGGTCTAAAACTTGCTTCAGGTAAGGGATAAACAGTTATCATATCTTCGTAAGTAACTGTAGTTTTGCATCCGTAAATATCAGTAACAGTAACCGAAACATCAAAAAGCCCGTCGAAATTGTAAACATGAACCGGATTTTGAACCAAAGCAAAACCACCATTTCCGAAATCCCAATCGTAGTTAAGTTGACTATCATCGCTATATGCATTAAATTGAACCTGATGAGGTTCACAACCATCAAGGTCGTCTCCTGTAAATGAAACAACAGGAGGATCAATAACAATTACTGAAATATCGGCATATACAGGTGGTGTTCCACACCAGTCTTGCAACATAATTCTATAAGTTTCATTTTCAGTTGGATAATCTGTGAATGGATTACTAATATATGTTCCATCTTCTAAGGTTAGAATATAAGGTCCTCCGTTTCCACCTGAGAATGTTGAATTAATAACAGCAGGTTCTCCCAGACAGATTATTGGGTCTACAATTGCAAGACTAAGGTCTAAAGAATCGTAAACAAATACTGTAACACTGGCTGAATTAGTACAACCATTGCCGTCGGTTACAACTACATTGTAAGTTTGGTCAGTTACCGGAGAAACAGATTGGCTGGCTCCGGGCATAGAACCGTTCCACATGTATGAATATGGGAATTGTCCTCCTGTTGCCGAAGCTGAAACTATTGCAGATTGATCAATACAAATATAAGAATTTGGTGATGTGGTAATTACTATTGCCGGTGGTTCGTAAATAGAAATGGAATTTGTTAAAGTGCAGCCGTTTCCATCTGTTACAGTAACTCCGTAATTTCCTCCTGAAATCCCTGTTAGATCTTCATCAGAAATTCCATTAGACCACCAATAAGTGTAAGGATTTGTTCCACCGTTTACAGTTAGGTTTACAGCACCATTGTTGTAGCCATGACATTCGAGGTCGGTTCCTGTAATTGTGGAAGTAAGTTGTGGAGGTTCGGATAAAGTAACATTATCACTTGCTGCACATCCGTTTAAGTCGGTAACAGAAACTGTATTTAATCCTGAATTCATCCCTGTTGCAGTAAATGTACCGGTTCCGGAACTCCAGTTAATCATATATGGAATTGTTCCTCCAGAAATTTCAACAGTTGCAGTACCATCGTTATATCCAAAACAGCTTATGTTTGTTGATGAAGTAATATTTACAATCAATTCATCGGGTTCGGTAATAACAACCTGCGCCGAGGTTGTACATAAGTTTGCGTCGGTTATTGTAACAATATAAGTTCCGTCGCAAAGGTTATTTTCAATGGCATTACTATTGTTTGAAGGCCATCTGATAGTGTATGGATTTACTCCTCCAGTAACAGCAACAGTAGCAGAACCATCGCAAACATTATAACATGAAACATTTTCACTACTTGTTATTTCAGCAGCAAATACAGGAGGTTCATCAACAAAAAATGTAAAAGAAGCAGTGCAACCATTACCGTCTGTAATTGTAACAGTTTGATTTCCACCGTCGAGATCAGTTGCAGGATTTGTGGTTGGAAAGCCTCCATTCCATGAGTATGTATAAGGATTCTGACCTCCAGACACGTTCAGCAATATTTCTCCATCATTATAGCCATAACACTGAATATCAGTTATTGTCTCAACAACTGCAATTGGGTTAGGTTCTGTAATTACAATACTATTAGTTACAACCGAACAGTTATGTTGGTCGGAAACAGTTACTTGATAGGTATTTGCACCTAAAGTACTAACAGTAGCAGTTGTTGCAGTTGAATTTGACCAATCGTAAGAAAGAGTTCCAAATCCTCCTGTTGCAGTAACAGTAGCAGATCCGTCGGTATAACCACCGCAACTTACATGATTATTTATTGCAAGAGAAGCAGTTAATTCAGGAGCTTCGGAAAGCGATTGAGTTCCTGAGTTTACACAACCTGCTGCAGTTTCAACTTCCAAAGATATTGTATGAACACCTGCCGAACCCCATGATACTGAGTATGGTCCCATACCTGAACCTGAAGCAATTGTGCCGCCATCAAAATCCCATGTGTAAGTGTCACCTGCAACACCTGAGCCGGTATATGAGATAGTTGTTGCATCGCCAAAGCATTCAATTGAATCTATAGAGAATGAAATTGTAGGAACAGGGTTAACTGTAACCACAATTTGGTCAGTTCCTGAGCAACCAACACCATCGGACACTGTAACGCTGTAAGTTCCTGAAGTAGTAACCTCCAACGTTGGGTCGGTTGATCCTCCTGTCCATGAGTAATTATCGTATGTTCCCGGATCTAGTGTTACGGAATTGCCTGCGCAGAATGAGACATCGGGGCCTAAATCCGGAGTTAGAGTAGAGCCAATTGAAACAATAATTTCGTCGGTACCGGTACATCCGTTAGCATCGGTAACAGTAACAGAATAAGTTCCGGGGGTGTTAACGCTTATTGTTGGAGTAGTTTGGCCACCCGGATCCCACGAGAAAGAGGTCCCTGGACCGGGATCTAAAACTACATTAGAACCACTACAAACAGAAACATCATCTCCTAAATCAGGAGCAAAGTCGCAAATAACAATTGTAGTATCGTGAACTTCACCATTGCAAAGAGTAACAGAAAGAGTAACAGACTGGTTACCTCCGGTTGGAAAATCATAAGTAGCAGTTTCACCTGTAGCATCGAATACTCCATCGTTATCAAAATCCCAATTATAAGCAATAATAGCATTTGAGCCGGTTCCAGAGCAATTTTCTTCAAATAAATCATCGTTTGGATAATGAGTAAACTCAACAGTTAATGGGAAAACAACATCTCCTGGATCAACTTCCTCCAAACCATAGAAATATGTAAAAGTAACACATTCACCCGGTGCTAAATCTCCAAATCTATAAGCTAAAGCAACGGCCTCATCATAAACTGAAGGTGATGCCTGTGTTGGTGTTACCGGAGAATCGTAAATATCGTCAGGGTCTCTGTTTGAAAAACCTTCAACTGATACTCTTGCTCTATCATCAATTGTACCTAAAAATAGTGGAGCTCCATATACTAATCCGTAAGCACAAACCAGAGCAACATCAGGATTTCCTGCGACTCCCGGTTGTGCAGCTACATAGTTACTTGTTGTATAATCGCCTGTCCATTCAATTTCATTATCGGGGTCAACGTTTCTTAGATATTCCACAGATTCCAAAGTTACAGTTCCTGTGTTAAGCATCATTACTTCAATTGTGAAGTATAAGTTATTCATACCCAAACGAGTTGTTTGAGAAATTCTCAGTCTTTCAGCACCATTAACAGCTTCACCAACCCAAACTCCAACTTTTTCATCAGCAGTACTTTCATCGGTATTACTAATCATTGGAATATCAGTATCAAAGTTTAGTCCGAAATTATTAAAATTATATGAGGTTGCCCCTACATTCCATTCAACACCCCAACCTTCTTCCGGGGAGCCGGGAACAAAGTAATCACCCATATATACGGGAGATCCTGCTGCCCAACCATCTGATGTATAGTCGCAAACAAACCCTAAGTTTCCATTTGTCGGATGATAACCTGCCGGTGCAGCATTATCGCTACCATATGAGCCGAAGGAGTGAATGCCGATTTCAACTCTATTTCCTTGCAGAAAAATTTGCGCATTAGAAATGATCGAAAAAGCTACTAACAGTGAAAGAATTATATTCTTTTTCATATTCTTTTGTATTTATTCTTGTCAATATTTACAATTAAGACGAATTACTTAGAAAATGGTTGCCATAATTAACTAGTAAATATACGTAAATTTTTAGTAAAAATTACAGAGAAAAAAAATATTCAGAAAAATTATGTCGGATTTATGCCGACTTAAAAAAAAACATTAGGTTTGAGAAAAAAATAAAATGACAGCAGATTTATTGTTTTGGATACTTATTGGAATAATAATTTTCGACTTTGTAATTGATCAGGTTTTAGATTATCTCAATTCCACATATAGAAAAAAAACTATTCCTGAGTTAGTTAAAGATGTTTACGACGACGAAAAATACAAAAAGCAACAATCCTACAGTCTGGAAAATTATAAATTTAGCATTATATCATCTTCATTTTCAATAATTTTAGTGCTATTAATGTTTCTATTTGAAGGTTTTGCTTTTGTGGATAAAATTGCAAAAGGATACAGCGACAACCCAATATTCATTGCATTAATATTCTTTGGAATACTTATGATTGCTTCCGATATTCTTTCAATACCTTTTGCCTATTACGACACCTTTGTAATTGAGGAGAAATATGGTTTTAATAAAACTACCGGAAAAACATTTATTCTGGATAAAATAAAATCATGGTTTCTTATCGCAGTTTTGGGAGGAGGAATTTTGTCTTTAATAATTTGGTTTTACCGGCTAGATGAAGCAAATTTCTGGTTGTTTGCATGGATTGGTCTTAGTGCAATTATGCTATTTATGGCAATGTTCTATTCAAATATAATTGTTCCTCTGTTTAATAAACAAAGTCCTTTGCAGGAAGGAGAATTGAGAACAGCAATTGAAGAATTTAGTAAAAAAGTTGGTTACAAATTGAAAAATATTTACGTAATAGACGGTTCAAAAAGAAGTACAAAAGCAAACGCATATTTTACCGGTCTGGGAGGAAAAAAGAGAATTGTTTTATACGACACATTAATTAGCGAATTAACTAAGGAACAAATAATTGCAGTTTTAGCTCATGAAATTGGGCATTATAAAAAGAAGCACACTTTAATAGGAATATTTACTTCTTTAATTCAAACAGGAATAATGCTGTTTTTATTCAGTCTGTTTGCCGGCAACCCAATTCTGTCGGAAGCTTTAGGAATTTCAACACCCGGATTCCATATAGCGTTAATTGTTTTTGGATTATTATATAGTCCTGTTTCTATAGTTTTAGGTTTGTTTATGAATACGGTATCCAGAAAAAACGAATATGCAGCAGACAAATATGCAGCTCAAGTTTATAATTCGGAACATTTGATATCGGGGTTAAAAAAATTATCATCAGAAAACCTTAGTAATTTAACACCTCATCCATGGTATGTATTTTTTACCTACTCCCACCCCACTCTTTTGCAACGAATTGAAGCCCTACAGAAGTTAAAAGTTTAAATAAAAATCTTTTGTAAGCTCAATATAATCAGCAGAATACTGATGTCTTTCACCGGTTTCAATACAAAGACTATTTTCAATACAATTTATTTGCTGCTTTCTAAATTCCATTAAAACCCTGTGTGGTTCGAGATTAGGCAGAGGACGAACAATAGTAATTCTGCAACAAAACAAGTCATTTTTTTCAGCAATTTCAATAAATTCTTTATGAGTTGAAAAAGGCAGAATAACAGAGAAAAGTCCTTCATCTTTAAGTAATTGGTTTACTCCACTTACTAAATCTAGAGGAGAAAGCAAAATAGAGTGACGAGCAATTTCTCGTTGCGGCGATTCGGGTTTATATGAATTATTGAAAAAAGGTGGATTACAGACAATCAAATCATATATTTTTACTAAGCCTTTATCACAATAGGATTGAAAGGAAGCATTTTCAACTTTTAATCTGTACGCCCAAGGGGAGTTTTCGAAATTAGTCTTTGCCTGTAACCAAGCATTAATTTCTATCTCAACAGCCTCAATCATAGCTTTAGACCGTTGAGCCATCATTAAAGCAATAAGTCCTGTTCCTGTTCCAACATCCAGAACCTTAGTGGCAATATTACAATTAGTCCATGCACCAAGCAAAACTCCGTCTGTTCCAACCTTCATGGCAGTTTTATCCTGATTTATTTTAAATAGTTTAAATTGGAAATAATTATTTGGCATAGTTACAATTTTTCAAAAACACCTGCACCAAAGAGTGCATAATCGTATTTAACAGGATCATTAGGGTCAAATTCTCTAAGTTTAGAAGTAAGTTCTACAACGGCTTTCCAATCGTCTTGTTTTCTTTGCAAAAGACCTAGTTTACGAGCCACCCTTCCTGAATGTACATCAAGCGGAATCATTAAATCGGAGGTTTTAAGTTTATTCCAAATGCCAAAATCCACACCATTTTCATCTTTTCTAACCATCCATCTAAGGAACATGTTAATTCGTTTTGCTGCTGAGCCTTTAGTCACGTTGGAAACATGTCGTTGACTTCTTGTAAAATGTTCAGTTTGGAAGAACAAGTTTCTAAATGAGGAAATTTGTTGGAAGGTATTGTTTCCAATAAAAGCATTTTCGAGACCTGAATGATTTTTGTAGATATTTTTTAGAGCCGAAAGAAAAAACAACAAATCGGTAGAATTAAAAGTACGATGTACGAATCCTGAAAATCTTGTATAATCTTTTGCTTTAGCATTCATAAGAAATTGATAAGGAGCATTATCCATTAATGCCATTAATTTCAAAGCATTATTAATAATTGACTTTCTATTACCCCAAGCAATGGTGGCAGTGAGAAATCCTGCAATTTCAATATCTTCTTTTATTTTGAATTTATGAGGAATTTGTATTGGATCGGATTCAATAAAGCTCTTTTGGTTATAAAGAATAGTGCGGGATTCCAGAAAATCTTTAAGTTGGATAAAAGTTAAAGGATTATTTATCAATTCACACATTATCAGCCATTAATAATCAAACCATCATTAATAATATAAGTCTTATCGGAAACCTCAGCAAGTTTAATATTGTGAGTAACAACAACGAAAGTTTGATTAAATTCCGCTCTCAATTTAGTAATAAGTTCGTAAAGTTCTTTGGTATTTTGGGAATCGAGATTACCTGAAGGTTCGTCGGCAAGAATAACCTCAGGCTCATTAATTAAAGCTCTGGCAATAGCAATTCTTTGTTTTTCGCCACCTGAAAGTTCAGCTGGTTTGTGATTAAGTCTTTCCGACATATTAAGGTGATTAATAAGCTCTTTTGCTCTTTCAATAACCTGTGTTTTTGATTTTCCAGCGATAAAACCGGGGATGCATACATTTTCCAAAGCAGTAAATTCCGGAAGAAGGTGATGAAACTGGAAGACAAATCCGAGATTAAGGTTTCTAAATCTGGCAAGTTGTTTTTCGGAAAGAGCATCTAAATTGGTATTATTAATAATTATATTGCCCTTATCTTTTCTAGTAAGAGTGCCTAAAATTTGCAGAAGAGTAGTTTTTCCGGCGCCGCTAGAGCCAACAATAGAAACAATTTCACCTTTTTTCACCTCAATATTAATGCCTTTTAGAACATCAATCTTTCCATAACTCTTGGTAATATTTTCAGCTAAAATCATTTTGCTAAAATAGTAAATAAATGTAAACAAAATAAATCAATAGCAGACAAGCGCCTTTCCATCGCTTCAAAAGGCCTCTTTTTGGTGGAATAATAAAAAGAAATAAGACAGCAGCAATACCTAGCATCCAAAAAATATCATTATTAAGAACATTAATGCTTACGGGGATTTCTTTAATAATACTTGTAATACCTAAAATTGCGAAGAGATTAAAAATATTAGATCCAATAATATTACCAATTGAAATATCGGTTTCTTTCTTGTAAACTGCAATAATTGAAGTTGCAAGCTCTGGTACGCTAGTACCAAAAGCAATAATAGTAACAGAGATAATATGTTCGCTTACATCTAAATTTGTTGCAATTGTTACGGCATTATTTACTAGTAAATCCGATCCGAAATAGAGTCCAACGGAAGAAGCCAAAATAAACCCAATGGATAATAATAAAGAATATGATTTTTTGGTTTCATCCTTAAATTCGGGTTCTTTAGATTTTTTTATTGAATAAATAATATATGCAATAAGCAATACAACAAAAATAATTCCTTCGAAGGATTGTAAAATTCCGGAGGTATTAGCAAACCACCAAAACAACAAGCTTGCAAACATCATAACGGGCCAATCAACAACAATGGAAGTTCTATTTACGGGAATTGGTAACAAAACCGCTGTAATTCCCAAAATAAGGGCAATATTAGCAATATTTGAGCCTATTACGTTACCGATAGAAATTTCCGGATGTCCGCTAATAGCAGCATTAACACTAACAATAAGTTCAGGCGCTGAAGTTCCGAAAGAGACTACCGTAACCCCAATAACAAGACGCGAAATTTTAAAATTATTAGCTAGTCCAACGCCACCGCGAACAAGCAAATCGCCGCTCACAAGCAAAATTGCTAAACCTACAAACAATAGCAAGAATTCCATACGCAAATATAAAAAAAAGCCCCGGAAAAATACCGAGGCTAAAAATATTATTAAATTAAATTATCTGATGGCCTTTCCTTTTATGACCCTAATTTTTTCAGCACGTTTAATAGTGTCGTAAACAATAGGAGTAGCAACAAACAATGAAGAATAAGTTCCTACAATAATACCAACAAGCAAAGCAAAAGTAAATCCACGAATTACCTCACCACCAAAAATAAAAATTGTAAGCAACACTACAAAAGTAGTAAGAGATGTATTAACTGTTCTGGAAACAGTAGAATTCATAGCCATATTCATTATATCTTTTCTCTCACGCTTTGTATGAATTCCTGCAAACTCCCTAATACGGTCGAATACAACCACAGTATCGTTAAGTGAGTAACCAACAACAGTAAGAATAGCAGCTATAAAAGCCTGATCTATCTCCATTGAGAAAGGCATAATTGAATAAAGAAGTGAGAAAAGTCCCAGAACAAACAGAACATCATGCATTAGAGCCACGGTAGCACCTAGTCCAAACTGCCAGTTTCTAAATCTAATTAAAATATAAAGGAACATAATTAACAAGGAGAAAACAATTGAATAAATCGCACTTACCTTAATTTCACTAACAATAGTAGGTCCGACTTTTTGCGAGCTCATTTTACCTTCCATTTTAGTCTCATCTGTTTGTTTGTATTTTTCTAAAGTAATACCTTCGGACATTTGAGATTTTAATCCAACAAACATTAGAGAATCAATTTCATTCTCAATATTGATTCCTTCATCGTCAATTTTATATTTGGTAGTAATTTTAACCTGATTAGATTTTCCAAAAGTTTTAACCTCAGGCGATTCTCCAAAAACCTCTTTTAAAGATTTTTTTATTTCAGATGGGCTAACAGGTTTATCGAATCTAACTACATAATTTCTACCTCCTTTAAAGTCAATACCTAAACTTAAACCGTTTACAAAAAGCGAACCCAATCCAATTACAATAACAATACTTGAAATTGCATAGAAAGTTTTTCTTTTTTCAATAAATTGGATATTGAGATTTTTGAATGCATTTCTTGTAATCTTGGTATCGAAAGTAATTTTCCAATTTTTATTGATAAACCAATCATAAAACAATCTTGTAATAAATATAGCTGAGAATAAAGACGTTAAAATACCAATAATTAAGGTAGTTGCAAACCCTTGAATAGGTCCTGAGCCAAAAGTATAAAGAATAATACCGGTAAGAATTGTGGTTACGTTAGCATCAATAATGGCTGACATAGCACCTTTCCAGCTATAAGCATGAGAAATAGCAAGTTTCAGTCCCTTTCCGGCGGCTATCTCTTCACGAATTCTTTCATAAATAAGAACGTTAGCATCCACCGACATACCTATTGTAAGCACAATACCGGCAATACCGGGGAGGGTAAGAGTTGCACCAAGAGAAGCAAGAACTCCAAAAATAAAGAACAAGTTTGCAATTAAAGCAAAGTTAGCAACCATACCGGCTCTTCTGCTGTAATAGAAAACCATATAAATCATTACCAAAAGAAAGGCAAAGAGGAAAGACATAATACCGGCATCAATAGCCTCTTTACCCAATGATGGTCCAACTATTTCGTAAGAAACAACATGTGCAGGAGCGGGCATTTTACCGGCATTTAGCAAAGTTGCAAGGTCTTTGGCTTCCTGAATGGTAAAGTTACCGGAAATCTGTGAGGAGCCGCCGGTAATTTCATTTTCAACATTTGGATAAGAATAAACAACACCATCCATAACAATGGCAATGGCATGATCAATATTTTTCTTTGTAAGTTTTGCCCATTCTGTTGCACCTTCTGAGTTCATACTCATATAAACAATAGCAGAATTCCCATGATAGTCGGCACTTGCACTTGTAATTACATCACCTTCAAGAGGAGCTTTATCAGTATGAGTAGATTTTCTTAAGGCTATAAGATTATAATACTCTTTTTCCTCCTCACCTCCATTATCCGTTCTAACCTTCATTAAATTTGGTTTATATTCCCAACGGAACATAACTTCCATAGGTCTGTGAATCATTGCTTCCTCGTGGTTTAGCATTCTCATAACCTTTGCAGTATCTTGACCCAAAGACATACCAACAACCGGACCTCTTGCAGGCTGATTATTATTAGCAATTTGAGGAATTAAGATTGAAAACAGAGGCTGGTCTTCTATTTTTCCACCTTCTGTTTCATCAACATCATCTAATCCCAAATCTGCTTTTGCAGTATCTTTTTCATTTTTTATTGTATCTTCCTCATTGAAAAGAGAAACAACATCATCATTTTCACTTGTAGTATCTAATTCTTCACCTGTATTATCTTCATTTTTTTCTTCGGCTAATAGAGGTAATTCAACTTCAGGTTTTTTCTCCTGTTTGTTAAGTTTAACATGAATATCGTTAACTTTTTTTAGATACGGAAAAATATCTTTATTTTCATAAGTTTCCCAAAACTCTAGTTTTGCTGTACTTTGGAGAAGCTTAAGAGCTCTTTCAGGATTTTTAATACCGGGAAGTTCAACAATAACTCTTCCTGAATTACCTTCAAGACGCTGGATATTAGGTTGGGTAACACCAAACTTATCTATACGATTTCTTAAAATATTGAAAGAATTATCTATTGCTGTTTGTGCTTGTTCAGCAAGGTAATCGCGAACCTCAGCAACAGTCGATTGATTTGTTATTACACTTCCTGAGCCTGATGTTTGAAATAAGAAGTTTATGTCTGCACCATTTCCAATCCTTTGAAATGCCTCAACAAAATGATCTACAAAATTTCCTCCATCAGTATTCATTTTAACTTTGCCTTCTTTCATAGCTTCCAAAAACAGAGGATCTTTACTGTTTACAGGACCTGCAAGAGTTTTAATAACATCTTCAACAGAAATTTCAAGAGTTACGTTCATACCTCCTTTAAGGTCGAGACCAAGGTTCAATTCACGTTTCTTACAATCTTCGTAAGTGAATTTTCTTAGCCATAAGAAATTATAAACAACCTCATTTGACATACTATCGAGATATGCTTTTTCTTTTCTGTAAACTAATTCATCCTGAATAACAACCAGTGAATCAATAAATTTGTTTACTACCTGCATATTTCCTTTTGCTCTTTGAATAGAATCAAGATAATTGAACTCATTCATTTTAAGAACATCACGCTGTAAATTTCTAATTGCATTTACACAATAATCAATAACCTCAAGGTTTCCGTTTGAATTAACAATTGAATCAATAAGCGGCTTTGCTTTTTCTGCATAAGAATAATCCTGAGCAAAACTTTTTGCCGTGTTTTCAACCCTGTTGGTTATGAATGTAAAAGTTAACTGATAAATACTAACCAAGGTCAGCAAAATTGCAAATAACCTGATCGCTCCTTTGTTTTGCATTTTAAGTTTTTTTTAAATTATATATATCAAAAATTTTTGAGCCGCAAATATATTGATTTTTTTTATAATACCCGTCTATATTTTGTGTTAAAATAAATCAAGTACAAAATAGCCGGATTACATACAGTTAATCAACTAATTAGCTGGTATTTTAATAGTCATTTCTTTTGTAGAATAATCAATAACGGCAGAATATTTTTCAAAAATATCATTAGCAATTATTCCTAAAATTGGCTTTTTTGGAAATTCTTTATTCAAAAAATGAAGACTTGTGCAGAAGAAGTTTTTATCGGGGAATTGAGTTTCATTTAAAACAAATTTTTCAATTAAAACAGCATAAACATTTGTATTATTGCCTTCAATTGTTTTGATTTGCCAGGAGGAGAAATGAGTTTGTTCGGAATTAAAATCACTAATAAGAGTAGAATCTATAATTGAGCAACAAGCTCCGGTGTCCAGTATAAAAAAACCTTTTGAATTATTGATAGAACCTTCAACTAGAAGCATTTTTCCATTTTCCACATTTTCCAAAAAAAAAGGAATTGATATTTTATTCGTTTTTTTCTTCAACACTTTCATTATCGTCTTTTTGTTCTTCCAACTGTTCTTTAACAGGTTCTGTTAATTCAGCAACTACACCTGCTTCAGTATTTTCAGCAACACTTTCTGTTTGAATTTCCGAAGTATTCTTTTTAAACAATTTTGTCATAAACAACGGATCTTTACTTACCAAAATAACCAAAATAGAGCAAATAATAATACTAAAAAGAACAACAGCAAATCCTAAATCCTGAATTTCTGAACCAAATTTCAATCCAAGTTGAATTGGAATACTCGCCAAAACTGCCGGAATTAAACCCTTTGGTGTCATTATTGCCATAATGGCTAAATCTTTATTATCGAATTTTTTCTTCGATAGAATTTTTAGACTCAATGGTCTGGAAAGAATAATTGCAGCAACAATAATAAGGCCTACAATATAAAGCCATAGATTTCCAAACTGTATACTAATACCAATAAATACGAAGAAGTAAGTTTGTAAAATAAAAACCAACTCGGAGAAGAAATCTTTTTCGTTTTTACCAAGGCTTACTGTACTAAATGCAAAAATTTTCTTAAACAATTTCTTTTCGTTAATAACCCCACTATTTCCAAGCATAATACCAAATGAAAGTGCAGCAATACCACCATTGTAACCTAGTTTCTCTACCAGTCCATAAACAATAAGAACTGCCGCAAGCGAAGTAAACATAGAGTTTTTTATCTCTTTAAATATTTTAAGAAAAGCTGACCAAACAAAACCGCTTATAATACCAATTGCCAATGCTATTAGAAAACTCTCAGCTATTTCAATAAGAATATCCGACATTTCTAAATCTTTGCCACTTTGCATACCACCCAAAACAGCCAAAGCCACAATAAGGCATAAAACATCGCTTAAAGCCGATTCAAGAGATAGAATGGTTTCACTTCTTTCCTTAAGTTTTAATTGTTTAATCATTGGTATTACAACTGCTGAAGAAGTACCTCCTATTATTGAACCAACAAAAAGTGATGCAACAAAATCGAGTTTTGTAAACATCATTATTACCACCACAGCAATTGTAACAGATACAATGAAGTTTATTATTGTAATTAAAAATGCTGATCCAAAAGCCTTTCCTATATCGGCAAATCTTAAATTAACACCTGATTCAAATAAAATTACAACAAGAGTGATTGTTGTAAAAATTCTTCCAACCTGTCCAAAATCCGTGGGAGATACCCAACCGCCAATAGGACCAACAATAATTCCAATAAGCATTAACAATAGAACATTTGGAATTTTTGTTTTATCGAACAAAGAATTGAACATGTGCGAAAAGAAGATAAGACTTCCAAGAAAAATAATTGCAATTGAAATATCCATAGTTTGTTTTTTTTTCAAAAATAAGACTAATTTATTTTATAAGCAATATATAGTGTTGCAACTCCAAAAGTTAATTTTTTATAACTGAGATTATTGTAGCCAATTGCCTTCATTCTTTCTAAAAACGATTGTCCATAAGGAAATGCAATAACAGATTCTGGAAGGTAAGAATATGCTCTTTTGTCTCCTGAAAAAATCCTACCAAAAAATGGAAGAATAAACCTTGAATAAAAACCATAAAGTTGTTTTTCAGGAAATTCGTCGGGCTGAGAAAATTCAAGTACTAAAAAAATACCACCTGGCTTTAATACCCTGTAAATTTCTTCAAGACCCTTATCCAGATTTTCAAAATTTCTTACCCCAAAAGAAACCATTACCGCATCGAAAGAATCATTTTGAAAAGGAAGATTTTCGGCATCAGCTTCCAAAAGAGAAATTCTGTTTTGCAGACCAAGCTTTTCAACCTTTTTTTTGCCGATTTCAAGCATTTCTTTTGAAATATCTATGCCAAGAATTTCTGCTGATGTTTTTTTTGCGGCTTTAATAGCCAAATCTGCTGTACCTGTTGCTACATCAAGAATTTTGTTGGGATTATGATTTTTCAAAACCTTAACAAGAATTTTTCTCCAATTATAATCAATTCCAAAGGAAAGAAAATGATTAAGAAAATCGTAGCGACCGGCAATGGCATTAAACATACCGGCCACCTGTTCTTTTTTAGAAGATTCCTGATTATAAGGTTTTACCAAAATTTTTTATTTTAGATATTCCCCAAGAGCCTCATCGTAAACCTTTTTGGCATCCTCAATGAAGCCAAAAGAAACATCGTCAATTCTCATTTGAGCTTTGGTAACATGTCCCAAAGTTGAAAAAGGAATTTTTCTTTCAAGCATAAAATCAATAAAATCGCCTTCTTTTTCGGGAGAAACTGTAACAATAATTCTGCCTTGAGCCTCACCAAAAAGAAAAGCATCTTCACGAATTTCTGCATCTGTGGTAATATCGAAACCAAGGTTATTTACTATTCCCGATTCAACCAAAGCAACAAATACACCACCTTCAGAAACATCGTGAGCCGATTGCAGCAAATCTCTTCTAATAGATTCTAATACAGCCTGTTGTAAATTGTATTCTTCTTCCATATTAAAATAAGGAACAGGACTAGCTTTAATTTTGTGCCATGAAACCAAATATTCGGAGCAAGAAATATCGTTTCTCGATTTTCCTACCAGAAAAATCATATCTCCTTTACTTTTGAAAGCCAGAGAAGTATGATGTTTTTTATCTTCAAGAATTCCAAGCATTCCAATTGTTGGGGTTGGCATTACAGGTTCTGCCTTGTCGCCAATAAGAGTCTGATTGTAGAAACTAACATTTCCACCGGTTACGGGAGTTCCAAATTTTCTGCACGCAGCTCCCATTCCTTTTATTGCACCAACAAACTGCCAAAAAGCTTCAGGATTATATGGGTTTCCAAAATTTAGGCAATTTGTAATAGCTGAAGGTTCTCCACCTGAGCAAACAATGTTTCTTGCTGCTTCGGCAACAGCAATAGAAGTACCAATTTCAGGATCAGCCTTTACATATCTTGCATTACAATCTACTGTTAAAGCTAGAGCCTTGTTTGTTCCTTTCAAATTTACAATACCCGCATCCGAAGGCGTATTGGTAGACATATTATTGGTTCTCACCATTGTATCGTATTGTTCGAAAACCCACTTCTTGGAAGCAATATTAGGATTTCTAAGTAACTCCCAGGCAACATCTTTCAAGTTTTCGGGTTCCTCAACATTATCAATTGAAAATTTCTTGTATTCCGCATAATATGCAGGTTCTTTATATTCTCTGTCGTAAACAGGAGCGCCACCGCCCAAAACAAGGTCTGAAGCAGGAACATCGGCAACCAAATCTTTTCCCCAATAAAAATTAAGTCTATTTCCTTTAGTAACTTCTCCAATTACAGCACAATTCAAATCCCATTTATCAAAAATATCTTCAACAATTTTCTCTTTTCCTTTCTTAACAACCACCAGCATACGTTCCTGCGATTCGGAAAGAAGAATTTCCCACGGTTCCATATTTTGCTGACGTAAAGGCACCTTCGACAAATCAACTCTCATTCCATGTTCACCTTTTGCAGACATTTCGGATGTTGAACAGATAATTCCGGCAGCGCCCATATCCTGCATTCCAATAACAGCATCTGTTTCGTTTAGTTCGAGAGTAGCTTCAAGAAGCAATTTTTCCTGAAAAGGATCGCCCACCTGAACTGAAGGAATATCGTCGGCAGAGTCCTCGGTTAAATCGGCGGAAGCAAAGGTAGCACCATGAATCCCGTCTTTTCCTGTTGAAGAACCAACAATATATACAGGATTACCTTCGCCATAAGAAATAGCAGAAATAGTTTTATCTTTTTTTACAATCCCTACCGACATTGCATTAACAAGAGGATTTTGATTGTACGACTCATCGAAAAACACCTCGCCGCCCAAAACAGCAACACCAAATGAGTTTCCGTAATTTCCAATTCCCTTAACAACGCCTTTTAGCAGCCATTTTGTTCTGTCTAGATTAAGACTTCCAAACCTTAAAGAGTTAAGTTGAGCAATTGGTCTTGCACCCATAGTAAAAATATCTCTGTTAATACCGCCAACACCTGTTGCAGCACCTTGGTAAGGCTCAATAGCAGAAGGGTGGTTATGAGATTCTATTTTAAAAGCGCAAGCCAATCCATCTCCAACATCAACAAGACCTGCATTTTCGCTTCCTGCTTCGGCAAGCAAATGTTTTCCCTCGCGGGGAAGGGTTTTTAGCCACTTAATAGAATTTTTGTATGAAGCATGTTCTGACCACATAACCGAAAAAATACTCAATTCGGTAAAATTTGGTGTTCTTCCCAAAATTTCCTTAATCTTTTCAAATTCTTCGGGTAGAAGTCCCAAACCTTTGGCAACCTCTACATTAACTTTAATATCTGCCATTTTATTAATTTTTATTAAGCACAAAAATAAAAATAAAAAACGAGCTTAGGCAATGGGAGGAAATTTTAATTCAACAAAGTATCAACATTTGAAAAAGCTAATGGATAAAAAAAGGAATAAAAATGTTTCGCAAAGTATTAACAATTAGACTTGTAATCTACAAAACCGACTACAAAAAATCAAAAAACCCCATCAAACTATTGTTTAACAGGGTTTTAGACTTATTTTCCGTGATTCCGCCAGGACTCGAACCTGGGACCTACGGCTTAGAAGGCCGTTGCTCTATCCAGCTGAGCTACGGAACCGATTTCGGGCTGCAAATATATGAAAATTTTTATTTCTGTCTCAATTATTTCAATTTTAATTTAATAATTCCCTATTTTATCTCAAGAAAGCTTTTAAAGTTTTGACTTTTGAATAATTGGATTATGTTTGATAATTTGGCCATCTTTAACCATGAAGAGATATTTCAAGCGCATTAATGAACTTCAACCTTTGAGAAAACGAAAACAAGAAAGTTTAATTTTTGACTAATTATCTCCGATATGGACTTATAAACCAATAATAAACTTACGTTTGTCATGAAAAATCGCATTTTTATCTAAATTATTTCTCTCTAATCAATAAAATACGTGTAATTACCTAATAATTATTAATATTTGTCATAATTTTGCCGAGTATAAATACTTAAATGCAACCAAGTAATTGAACATTTCGTCTAAACCTAGTAATAATTAATTATTAAACTAATAAATTAAGCAATATGAGGAAGATTTACGCTTTAGCATTTATTTTGGCACTTTCAGTAAGCTCCATGCTTTCACAGGAAAAAACTGAATTAACCAAAGCCCCTAAACAAAATCTCAGTAAAACAGAACAGCCATGTTCAACCTGT
Source organism: Bacteroidales bacterium (assembly GCA_016936815.1). Lineage (GTDB taxonomy): Bacteria > Bacteroidota > Bacteroidia > Bacteroidales > GWF2-38-335 > GWF2-38-335. Next base: position 7,113 of record JAFGXD010000143.1, on the reverse strand, counting down.
CCTTCAGAATCTAAGTTGCCTGCCGATTTTCCTATTTATGAAAATACCGGTAATCAACAATTAGACGAAGCTAATTATCAAGCCAAAAAACAACAATGGATTGAGCAAAATCCTGAAAGATACAAGGCTATGTTTCCCAAAAAAGAGCAGTCGGAAGCTGCGAAAAGGGAACAAGCTATAAAAGAGGCTAATAGAAACGAGAATAAATAATTTCAGAAAAATTTTTAATTATGAAAAAATTATATGCAATTTTAGTTTTTGCTGTATTGTTTTTGGTTAACACCTCAACATTATTCAGCCAATGTACTAATTGTACCGCAAATTTTCCCGGTGGTACCTTTGCTTCTCCAACAACAACATGGACTACTGTTAGTCCTTGTGTTTATGGTGGAGAATATTCCTATTATACCGTTGTTTCCGGAAATACATACTCCTGGCAGACTTGTGGAGATACAGATTTCGACACTCAATTAACACTTAGACAAACAAATTGTACAGGAACTTTTCTTGCATATAACGACGATGGATGCGGACTGCAATCAACTATTACATGGACAGCAACTTTTTCGGGTACGGTTTGCGTTTTGGTTAGTAGGTTTAGCTGTATAGATGAAAGTACTTGTATGACTCTACAATGGAGATTGGGTTCAGGAGCTTCCTGCGCTGACCATGGTTGTTCTAACCCTTCAGTTATTGGAAGCCTTCCTTACACACATAATGGTGCAAGTACTTGTTCAAACTGTAATAATTTCGATGCTACCGATGGTTGTGGCTCTTTGTTTATGACAGGAGCTGAATGGGTTTACACATATACCCCGAGCACCACAGGATGGGTTGATGTTTATGCTCAAACCGCCCAAGTATCAGGTGGTGGATATGAAAGAGGTATTGGACTTTTCGTATTGGATAATTGTCCAAGTTCAGGAGGAAATTGTCTGGCTTCCTCAACAATACAATATCCTGAATTTCATGGAAGTCCTAGAGTAAAATTATTGCTTAATGCGGGTACAACTTACTATATTGTTGTTTCTAACGGACCGGACCCGGCGGTATATAATGGAGACGCTTGCGTAAATTATAACTTATCTGTTACTAATATTGCTCAACCAACTCCAACAACACAAGATTGTTTAAATGCAATACCACTTTGCTTTAGCACTTATTCTGAATCAACAGCATATACAAATTCAGGAAACTATCCCAGTGAAATAAATAGTTCTACTTCTTGTCTTGAAGGTGAAAGAAATGATGTTTGGTATACATTTACAGTTCAAACTACAGGAACTTTGGGCTTTGCAATAACCCCAAATATTTCAACCGACGACTACGACTGGGCTGTATGGAACATAACAGGTTTAGATTGTGGAAGCGTGTTTACCAATGCAGCTTCTCAAGTAAGTTGTAATTATTCAATGACAACTGGTAACACAGGGCCTACAGGTGCCGATACTCAGACTTCAGCAGGCCCACTTGATGGACCTTTTAACGCTGAACTAACAGTTATTGCCGGTGAAACATACGTTATAAATGTTAGTCAGTGGACTGTTTCAACCGGTGGTTATAATATTGTATTCGGAGGTACTGCTCAGGTAATCGATAATACAGGCCCTTCACTTAATGCAATTACAAGTGCTCCTGCTTGTGGTCAACAAACTATTACTGTTGAATTTACTGAAAATGTTCTTTGTTCTTCGGTTGCTGCAGGCGACTTTACAGTAACAGGACCCGGAGGCCCTTATTCAATTACATCTGTTTATTCTTCAACCTGTGCTGCCGGTGGATCTTATTCAAATACTTATGAATTAACACTTAACACACCATTAACAGCAGGAGGCTCATACTCTCTAAATTTAACAGGCTCAGTAACTGATATTTGTAGTCACTCTACTAATAATAACTCATTGGCATTTACCGTTACTGGAGTTTCAGGGTCACTGGTGTCAAGTTCAAACCCAAGTTGTTATGGTGGAAGTAATGGTTCTGCAACCGTTAGTGCTTCAGGAGGAACTCCCGGATACACATATTCTTGGTCATCAGGTGCATCAGGAGCTACTGCTAATAACCTTGTAAATGGAAATAACTATGTGACTGTTACTGATGCAGTTGGAGTTTGTCAGGCTGTTGTTACAGTACCTCTTACTCAACCAACTCAAATTACAGCAAGTACTTCAACTGTAAGTGCTAATTGCAACGGACAGAGTAATGGTACTGCAACAGTTTCTGCATCGGGAGGAAGTCCCGGTTACACATATAGCTGGTCAGGTGGAGGTGGAACAGGTGCTACAACTTCAGGACTACCTGCAGGAACTTATACGGTAACCATTACCGATAGTCATTCATGTACAAGAACAGGTTCTGCAACAATTGGGCAACCTACCGCTCTAACAGCTTCAACAACTAATACTGCTGTTGCTTGTAACGGAGGAAACAACGGAACTGCAACCGTTTCTGCCAGTGGTGGAACAACCGGTTATTCCTATGCATGGTCAACGGGATCTACAAATGCAACAGCTACTGGATTATCTGCAAACACATATACCGTTACAGTTACAGATTCGCATGGATGTACAACAAGTACCTCTGCAACAGTAACTCAGCCTACTGCAATTAGTGTTACAACTACAGGAGTTGCAGCCACATGTAATGGAAGTGCTACAGGAAGCGCAACCGCAAGTGTTTCCGGTGGAACAGCAGGCTATTCTTATTCTTGGAATGATCCTAGTTTCCAGACAACTGCTACAGCAAGTTCTTTAGCAGCAGGCCTTTATGGCGTTACTGTCACAGACGCTAATGGTTGTACCAGAACAGGTTCATACACTGTTTCTCAACCAACTGCTATTACAGCAACTATGTCAAATACTGCTGCCACTTGTGGTAACAATGATGGTTCAGCTTCAGTTGTTGCAGCAGGCGGAACACCCGGTTATTCTTATGTTTGGTCAGATCCATCTAACCAAACAACAACAACTGCTACAAACCTTTATGCAGGTGGATATACAGTAACAATAACTGACTCTCATGGTTGCACCAGAACAGGGACAACCAACGTAAACGATGCAGGATCACCGTCGGCAACAATATATTCCTCAACCAACGTATCTTGTAACGGAAGTTGTAATGGAACAGCTGCGGCTTCTGCAACAGGTGGAACCGCTCCATATTCCTATGCTTGGTCTAGTTCAGCAAATACCGGAACAACAGAATCAAGTTTATGCGCAGGAACAGTTACAGTAACCGTTACCGATAATATTGGATGTATTTCTACTGCCTCTGTAACAATTACTCAACCTGCTTCACTTAATGCATCAATAACTTCAACAACCAATGCTTCTTGTTTTGGAGGAAACAACGGACAAGCTGTGGTTGGTGTTTCAGGAGGTACTCCTGCCTATAGTTATGTATGGTCGGGGGGTGCAGGAACAACCACAACTGCTTCAGGGCTTTCAGCAGGTACTTATACTGTTACTATTACCGATGCAAACGGTTGTACCATTTCAAGAACTGCAACAATCTCTCAACCTACTGTTATTACTCCATCCATTTCTTCTACTACCAACGTTAGTTGTAATGGAGGAAACAATGGAACCGCAACTGTTTCTGCAAGTGGTGGAACTCCCGGATATACTTATTCATGGCAAACCGGATATACAGGTGCAACAGTAACAGGACTGGCTCAAGGAACCTACAATGTAACTGTAACTGATGCAAACTCTTGTACTGCTGTCACTTCCGCAACAATTACTCAACCTACAATACTTTCATCAACAACTTCTTTAGTAAATAACGTATCTTGTAACGGAGGAAGCAATGGTTCTGCAAGTGTTTCCGGAGTAAATGGAACCTCACCTTATACTTATTTGTGGGATGCATCTGCCGGATCGCAAACTACAGCTACAGCTACAGGACTTTCTTCAGGAACTCATTATGTAACTATTACCGATGCTAATGGATGTACTGCCAGCAATTCAATTACAATTTCTCAGCCTCAACCACTTGCTACTACTGTTTCTACAGTTGGAGTTACTTGTAATGGGCTATCAACAGGAACTGCAACTGTAAATGCATCAGGAGGTGTTTCACCATATTCATACTTATGGAATGCGGCAGCAGGCTCTCAAACTACAGCAATTGCTTCATCTTTGGCTGCCGGAACTTATACGGTTACCGTAACAGATGCAAACTCTTGTACAGCAACTAATACTGTAACTGTTACTCAACCAACCGCCTTAAGCTCAACTCCTTCACAGATTGATGTGGCATGTTTTGGCGGCAGTAGTGGTCAGGCCAGCGTTTCAGCTTCCGGTGGAACTACTCCATACTCTTACAATTGGTCAACCGGAGGCACTTCCGATGCTATTTCAGGCTTAATCGCTAATAACTATTCTGTTACTATAACAGATGCTCTGGGTTGCACTTCATCTCAATCTTATACTATTTCTCAACCTGCAGCAATTACTGCTACTGCTGCTGTTACAAATTCTAACTGCGGAAATAATGATGGTGAAGTTACAATTAATCCTACCGGTGGTACAGCTCCATATATTTATCAATGGGGAGCCGGCACAGGTTATCAGACTACTCAAACTGCAACCACTTTGTTTGCTGGATCATATAATATAACTGTTTATGACGACCATAATTGTACTTATTCTCAAACTGTTAACGTGGCAGATATTGGTGCAGCCGATGTAACAATTGATGCTGCAACGCACAATGTTTGTCATGGCGACACTCTTGGATATGCTCATGTAGCAATTGTTTCAGGAGGTACTGGTCCGTTTACTTATGAATGGTCTAACCACGGTGAAACAACTGATTTCCTCAATAATGTTGGTGCAGGTGAATATTCTGTAACTGTAACAGATGCTGTAAATTGTAATTCAGTTGCTTCAATTATTATTACAGAACCAACTGCTATTTCAGCAACTATTACTGCCTCAAATAATATTTCATGTTATGGTCTTGCGGATGGATCAATTACTTTTACTGCTACAGGCGGAACACCACCTTACACATATCTATGGGACGATGCTGTATCTACAACAACTGCTACGGTTTCAAATTTATTGGCAGGAACTTACAATATTGTAATTACGGATGATAATTCTTGTACATATACAAATTCCGGAACGGTTTCTCAACCAAGTCTTCTAACCAGTTCAATTTACGATTTCGATGATGTAACCTGCTTTGGCGGTAATGATGGAGATGCTCTTGTTCAACCTTCGGGAGGTTCATCACCTTATTCTTATTTATGGTCAAATGGAGATGCTTCTTCAGTTGCAGACTCATTACTTGCTAATGTTTATTACTTTGTAACAATTACAGATAACCGCGGTTGTGAAAAAGTTGATTCTGTCATTGTTAGCGAACCAACAGCAATTGATTTGACCAATTTAGTAACAACTCCTGCAACTTGCGATGGAGACAATGGAACTGCCACAGTTACTCCAACCGGTGGAACTCCAGGATATACATATTTATGGAGCAATGGAGTTACAGATGCAGCAAATACTGCTCTTGCTTATGGCTCTTACGGATTAACTGTAACAGACGCAAATAGCTGTGTTGCTACCACAACTGCTGAAGTAATTTCGGAAGGCGGAGGAACAGCGGCAATGTCAATTACTAACCCCGTTCTGTGTAATGGAGGAAATTCCGGATCTGTTATGGTTACAATTACCGGAGGAACAGCGCCTTACCATTACGAATGGTCTAATGGTGTAATTACTAATTCAAGTTCAAATACTGATGAGATTAATGCTCTTACTGCAGGTTCTTATTCAGTTTCAATTAATGATGCTAATAACTGTCCTGCCGTTGCTACAATTAATATTACTCAGCCAAATGCTCTTTACGATACTTTGGCAATTAATCATGTTGCCTGTTATGGAAACAATAGTGGCTCGATTGTAATTACTGTTTCAGGTGGAACTCCGCAGTATTATTATTCATGGTCGAACGGACAAACCAATAACTCTGCAATTAATTTAGGAGCAGGAGGTTACTCTGTTACAATTACAGATTCTAATGGTTGTAGTATAGTCCATAATAATATTTCAATAACTCAGCCATCTGAAGCTTTAGGATTGACTATTGCAACAACCCAGCCCATTTCCTGCTATGGTGAAACAGGTACTCTATCGGCTGTTGTTAGCGGTGGGTCACCTATGTATAGCTATGTTTGGGATGCAAATACAGGTACTCAAACTACCTCAACGGCTATTAACTTAAGCTCCGGTTCATATTATGTAACAGTGTACGATGCAAACGGTTGCTCTGTAATTGCTAATTCTCCACTTTACCAACCAAATGCAATAATGTTGGTAATAGATTCTGTAAATAATGTAAGCTGTACCGATAACAACGATGGTGAAATTCAAATATCATCATTCGATGGAACAGGAACACATGTTTATTCCTGGTCAAACGGAGAAACAACAGAGGATATTGAAAATCTTACAGCCGGCGAATACATCCTAACCCTAACCGATGAAAATGATTGTGTTGTTACGGATACTTTCACAATTTTGAATTCAGAAATTGGATGTTACGACCTTGAAATCCCTTCTGCTTTCACTCCTAATGCCGACGGTATAAACGATACTTGGGCTATTAAAGATGTTGAATCTGTTGAAAACATTGAAATTGAAATCTTCAACCGTTGGGGTCAGTTAATGTTTAGTTTCTCAGGAACAGGTTCTGAATATGCAAGTCTTGAAAATCAATGGGACGGAACTTACAATGGTAATCCTGCACCTCTTGGTTCTTACGTTTACATTGTTAAACTTGGTGAAACTGAAGAAGAAACACATAATGGAACTATAACTATAATTAGGTAGTTTTAAGTTTTAAGTTTTGAGTCATAAGTTATAAGTTTTTGAACAAACGACAAACAAAGAATAAATAAGAAAATAAATAAAAACAAATTTCCCCAAACAACTCCCCTTTAGGGGCTGGGGGTAAAAAAAATAAAACCATGAAAAAAACATTAATCGCAATTTTTGCTTTACTTACATTAAGCAATATAACGCAAGCCCAGCAATTGCCGCTTTACAGTCAGTATATGATGAATGGCTTTTTGCTTAATCCAGCCATGGCCGGAAGTGTAGA
>JAFGXD010000142.1 GCA_016936815.1 Bacteroidales bacterium | reverse complement strand
TTTTGCATTAAATCTATTCGAATTGTATGGAATTAGTAATAAAAATAAATAAAAACACGAAAGAATCTGAAATTTCAAAAATTACAAAGTTTTTAAAATTACAGAATTGTGTTAAGAAATTAGATATTATTTCGGACGACATAAACATGGTAAGTAAAGTTTTAGATAAGGAAACTGTTTATTCAATTCATAAAACATCATCAAAGGCATTAAAAGCATTCTTAGAAAAAGAAAATGAATCTATCTTTTAAATGAAAGTATCACAAGGAGATATTGCCGAAGTTAATTTTCTTTTGCCTGATGGTATCTTTAAACCTCATCCGGTAGTTGTTTTGTCAAATAATTCTGTTAATGAATACGAAGATGCCTTTATTGGAGTAATGCTATCCTCAACTACTACAGACGATGAATTTAGTTTTCACTTAGATAATGAAATGATGTCCAAACCTTCAAAAAAACAATGCCAAGTGCGTTGTCAATTATTATCACTGATACCTGAAAATCAAGTCATTGCCAAGCATGGTTTTTTAAGAAAAAAACACTTAAAAGACCTTATTGCAAAAATTAATGATTGCGTATTTAATATTGAATAATCCTGCTAATAATAAAAATACTGGCTGCCTCGTTTTAATCAAGGTCCAGACAATAATTTAATAAATCTTAGGAAACTTACCCGGATTATACTCATTCATCATATCGTAAATAATTTCGAAAACATTTTCTGCATTGGGATTTGAGAAATAATCTCCATCTGTTCCGTATGCAGGTCGGTGTTCTGCGCCGGTAAGGGTTTTAGGCTCCATGTCGAGATATTTAAAACCGCCCTGTTCTTCAATTACTTTTTGCAACATAAAGGCCGTTGCTCCGCCGGGTACATCTTCGTCGAAAAAGACAATCTTATTGGTTTTTTTCAAAGATTCGAGAATAATTTTGTTTTTATCGAAAGGAAGAAGAGTTTGAACATCAATTAATTCAACAGAAACATTAAACTCCTTAAGTTGCTTAACGGCATCTTGGGCAATTCTAACGCAAGAGCCATAAGTTACTAAAGTTATGTCGGTTCCTTCTTCAAGAATTTCTGGAACGCCCAGCGGAACTTTAAATTCTCCAATATTATCGGGACGTTGTTCTTTAAGTCGATAGCCATTCAAAGGTTCTATAACTAAAGCAGAATCTTCGGCTTCGAAAAGGGTATTATAGAAACCGGCAGCTTGTGTCATGTTTCTTGGTACACAAACGTAAACTCCTCTTATAGAATTAATAACCATGCTTAATGGAGAGCCCGAATGCCAAATTCCCTCCAAACGATGACCTCTTGTTGAAATAACTACAGGAGCTTTTTGGTTTCCGCCTGTTCGGTAGTGAGTTGTTGCCAAATCGTCGCTTAGTGTTTGAAGTGCATAAAGAAGGTAGTCGAAATACTGTATTTCCACCAAAGGTCTCATTCCTCTTAAAGCCAGTCCAATTCCCTGTCCCAGAATTGTGGTTTCGCGAATTCCGGTGTCAGAAACACGAAGCTCACCGTATTTTTTCTGCATCCCTTCCATGCTTTGGTTTACGCCTCCGATGTTTCCGGTATCTTCGCCGAAAGTTACCATTAGCGGGTGTTTGGCAAATAAATAGTCGAAATTGTCTCTAAGAATTTCCCTTCCGTTAACCATAGGAGAATTTTCTGTAAATACGGGCTTTGTTTCAGGAATATTTAAAGCCGATTTATTATCTTCCAGGTACAAATGAGAGTGATATCTTGGGTGCGCATCGGCGTAGTTTCGCTCTAGCCAGGCCGATAAATCGCCTTGTAGCTTTTTTCTTATGCTACAGTCCATGCATACATGTCGTAATATTTTTTTAGCTGCGCTGAAGTTGTCTTTACGAATGGGAGCAACTATTTTCTTTAAATCTGCCGTAATAAGTCCAACCTTATCAACTTTTTCGCGTTTGCAGACACATGAACGGTTATCAATTATTTTCACAAGTTCGTCTCTTTCCTTTTTCATAGGGTTTGAAAAGGCTTCCCAGGCATTTTTTCTGGCTTCTTTAACTCTTTCGGCTGCTTGATTTTCGAGTTCTGTCAGTTCGTTTTCGTTTGCAAGTCCTGATTGAATCATCCATTCTTTCATTTTTTTTATTGGGTCGAATTCCTGCTCCCAATTTAATCTTTCTTCCGATTTATATCTTTCGTGTGAGCCGGAAGTTGAATGACCTTGAGGCTGAGTCATTTCCTCTACATGAATAAGCACAGGTACATGATTTTTTCTAGCTTTTTCAATAGCCTCGGTGTAAGTCTGCATAAGATGAGGATAATCCCAACCCTTAGTCTTATAAATTAACATTCCCTGACCCGATTCATCCATTTCGAAACCTCGAAGAGCCTCTGAAATACTCTGTTTGGCAGTTTGGTATTTTTTTGGAACTGAAATGCCGTAACCATCGTCCCACACGCTTACTACCATTGGAACTTTAAGAACTGCTGCAGCATTAATGGTTTCCCAGAAATGTCCTTCGGAAGTGCTCGCATCTCCTATGGTTCCAAAAGCTACTTCGTTGCCCATTTTCGACAAATTAGAAAAAGAATGAAGCTCCGGATTGTTTCTAAAATGTTTTGAAGCCAAAGCCAGTCCCAATAATCGGGGCATCTGACCGGCAGTTGGGGAAATATCGGCAGAGGAGTTTTTTAGGTCGGCAATATTTTTCCACGAACCGTCTTTGTTTACATTGGGCGTGCTAAAATGGTTGTTAAAAGAACGACCGGAATTTCCGGGATTAAGTTCTTTGTCGGTTTGGCCGTAAAGTTGTGCAAAGAATTCTTCGGGAGTAAAAATTTCCGCTGCCAACATAAAAGTTTGGTCGCGGTAATAACCCGAACGCCAGTCGCCCGGCATAAAGACCTTAGCCATGGCAATTTGTGCAAGTTCTTTTCCATCGCCAAAAATTCCAAATTTGGCTTTGCCTGTAAGCACTTCTTTTCTGCCTGTAAGACTTAAATTTCTGCTGATATTTGCCAATAAATAATCGTTAAGAACCTGATTTTTAAAATCTTCGTATGATAAATTTTGCATTGATTCGGCTTGCGGTATAGTAGACATATTATTTGTTTTTATTTTTTTCAGTAAATAATCTTTACAAAGTTAATAAGAATTATTCTAAATAACGTTTTAAGCCGGAAAAATGTTTAAAATTTGTTTTTTCTATTCTTTAAAAGAATTCCAACCCTGTGCCAATAAGGGAACTAGACTGCCGTTTCTGGTTACCAACATGCAACCGGTTTCTTTTTCGTTTATATGTCCAATTAAGCTTATTCCCGATACTTCCTTAATTTTTTCGTAATCTGCTTGCGATATTGTGAAAAGCAATTCGTAATCTTCTCCTCCATTTAGTGCACAAGTAGTTGTGTCGAGATTCATTTCTTCGGCTGCATTAGCTGTTGCCATATCTATTGGAATTTTCTCTTCGTAAATGCTGCAACCGCATTGAGATTTATTGCAAATATGAAGCATTTCCGATGATAATCCGTCTGAAATATCTATCATTGATGTTGGCACTATTCCTGCTTCTGCAAAAAACTCAAAAACATCTTTTCTGGCTTCAGGTTTTAATTGTCTTTCAAGCAAATATTCAAATCCTGAAAAATCCGGTTGCGATTTTGGATTAACCTTAAAAACTTCTTTCTCGCGCTCAAGCAATTGCAGCCCCATGTACGAAGATCCTAAATCGCCTGTTACACAAATAATATCGTTGGGTTTTGCGCCTGACCTGTAAGTAATGTTTTTTGCATCGGCGGAACCAATTGCTGTAATTGAAATTATTAAACCCGACAATGACGAAGTTGTATCGCCACCAACCAAATCTACTCCATATACTTCGCATGCCAAAAGCAATCCTTCGTATAAATCTTCCAAATCTTCCAAGGCATATTTGTCGGAAACGGCAATTGAAACTGTAATTTGTTCGGGTTTTGCGTTCATGGCATAAACATCGGAAAAGTTTACCACAGCCGCTTTGTAGCCTAAATGTTTTAAGGGACAATACATCATGTTAAAATGAACCCCTTCAACAAGCATGTCGGTTGTTACTACAGTTGTTTTTGCTGCTTTTATTACCGCTGCATCGTCGCCAACGCCTAGTTTTGTGCTTTTGTTTATTGTTTTAATTCCTGAAGTTAGACTTTCTATTAGGCCAAATTCACCTACTTCACTTATTTCAGTATGTTCCGATTTTTTTCCTTTCATTTTTTTCTGTTTTTTATGCAGTTTTTTGTTGGCGAAAGTAGTAAAAATAAATTATCTTTGCGTTTATTTAGATTGATTATAATTAGTTATTAGCTGTTAGCTATTAGCTTTTAGGTTCACGCCTAGATTTTAGATGGCAGTAAAATAATTAATCGACTAATATTTTAAAGTTTGAATAAAAATAAAATTTAAGGAATTGAATATTAATAAAACTCTTAGCTTTTTGTTGTGAGAACAGCTAACAGCTAAGAGCTAATTGCTAAAAGCAAATATGGAAAAAGAACAAGATAAAATACTAACGGAAATAACTGAAAACGACTATAAATACGGCTTTTTTACCGATGTTGAAACTGAATTTATTCCTGTTGGTCTTTCAGAAGAAACGGTTAGGCTAATTTCGAAGAAAAAAGACGAACCGGAATTTATGCTGGAGTTTCGACTTAAGGCTTTCGAGAAATGGAAAACTATGAAAATGCCGGAATGGGCTCATCTTAAAATCCCGGAAATAAACTATCAGGATATTATCTACTATGCTGCTCCAAAAAAGAAAAAGCAGTTAAATAGTTTAGATGAAGTTGACCCCGAATTAAGAGCTACTTTCGATAAGTTAGGCATTCCACTTGATGAGCAAAAACATCTTTCGGGAGTAGCTGTTGATGCTGTAATGGACTCTGTTTCAGTAAAAACTACTTTCCAAGATTCTTTGGCCGAAAAGGGAATAATTTTCTGCTCATTTTCTGAAGCAGTTAAGGAACATCCCGATTTGGTTAAGAAATATCTTGCTTCCGTTGTTCCAATTGGCGATAATTTCTTTGCTGCTCTTAATTCCGCTGTCTTTAGCGATGGCTCTTTTGTCTACATCCCAAAAGGTGTACGTTGTCCAATGGAGCTTTCAACATATTTTAGAATTAATGCCGCAAATACCGGTCAGTTTGAGCGTACTCTAATTGTTGCCGACGAAGGCGCTTATGTTTCTTATTTAGAGGGCTGTACTGCTCCAATGCGTGACGAAAATCAACTCCATGCAGCTATTGTGGAAATTATTGTTGAGAAAGATGCAGAAGTTAAGTACAGCACGGTTCAGAACTGGTATCCCGGCGATAAAAACGGAAAAGGCGGAATTTATAATTTTGTTACCAAACGGGGAATTTGCAGGGGCGATAATTCTAAAATCTCGTGGACTCAGGTAGAAACCGGTTCAGCAATTACCTGGAAATACCCAAGTTGCATTCTTAAAGGCAATAACTCCATTGGCGAATTCTACTCAGTTGCAGTAACAAATAATTACCAACAAGCCGATACAGGAACAAAAATGATTCACCTTGGAAGAAATACTAAGAGCACTATAGTTTCTAAAGGAATTTCGGCAGGGAAAAGTCAGAATTCGTATCGCGGACTTGTTAAGGTTATGAAAAAAGCAGAAAATTCCAGAAACTTTTCTCAGTGCGATTCTTTGCTTTTGGGCGACAAATGCGGAGCGCATACTTTTCCGTACATTCATGTTGACAATAAAAGCTCCATTGTGGAACACGAGGCTACAACCTCAAAAATTGGAGAAGACCAGATTTTTTACTGCAACCAGAGGGGAATTTCTACCGAGGATGCTATTGGTCTTATTGTAAATGGTTACGCCAAAGAGGTTATTAATCAGCTTCCAATGGAATTTGCCGTTGAAGCACAAAAGCTACTTCAAATTTCTCTTGAAGGAAGCGTTGGATAATTTGTAAAACTTAGAAAATTTAATGATATGCTACATATAAAAAATCTTAAAGCAAGTATAGACGGAAAACAGATTCTTAAAGGTCTTAATCTTGATGTAAAACCCGGTGAAGTTCACGCTATTATGGGGCCCAACGGCTCAGGAAAAAGCACTCTGGCGGCAGTTTTGGCAGGAAGAGATATTTTTGAAGTAACCGAAGGCGAGGTTACCTACATGGGAAAGAACCTTTTAGAACTTTCTGCTGAGGAGCGAGCAAAAGAGGGAATTTTTCTTGGGTTTCAATACCCTATTGAAATTCCGGGCGTTAGTATGGTTAATTTTATGAAAACTGCCGTTAACGAAAAGCTAAAATATAAAGGTGAAAAACCACTTTCAGCAGCAGAATTTCTAAAACTTATGCGCGAAAAGAAAGCTTTGGTTGAAATAGATTCAAACCTTACAAACCGCTCGGTTAACGAAGGCTTTTCGGGAGGAGAAAAAAAGAAAAACGAAATTTTCCAAATGGCTATGCTGGAACCCAAACTGGCTGTTTTAGACGAAACAGATTCCGGTCTTGATATTGACGCACTTAGAATTGTGGCAAACGGTGTTAACAAACTGAAAACTCCTGAAAATGCAACAATAGTTATTACTCATTATCAGAGACTTTTAGATTATATTGTTCCCGATGTGGTTCATGTGCTTTATCAGGGCAGAATTGTGAAAACTGCCGGCAAAGAACTGGCTTTGGAACTGGAAGAGAAAGGCTACGACTGGATTAAAAAGGAACTTGAAGAATAATCTCTTCAGAAAAACTATTTCTTATGGAAACAATTAGTTTAGATATTAATACCAAAATAGAGGAATTGTACGATTCGGGAAAAGAGGCTTTTTCTTCATCTTCAGCTTTAATTAACAAGAGTAGGGAAGAAGCTTTCTGTATTTTTAAGAAATCTGGTATCCCCACAAAAGCCGATGAAAGATATAGAAACATTAATTTGGAAAGCATTTTCAGACATAATTACAATACCTACATTAAAAAAAGGGCAATTGATTTTAAAATAGACGATGTTTTTAAATGCGATGTGCCCGATTTGGAAACTCATACAATTTTATTGGTAAACGGCTGGTATCATAATGCCGATGAACAACTTACGATTCTTCCGGGAGGTGCTGTTATTGGTAGTTTTCTTGAAGCATCTAAAAAATATCCGGAAATTTTCGAGAAGCATTACGGAAAAATTGCAAAACCAGAAGAAGATGGCCTTATTGCCTTAAATACTTCTTTTGTGCAAGATGGTATTTTCTTTTATGTTCCCGATAATGTAATTCTTGAAAAACCTGTTCAGATAATTAACATTCTTATTTCCGATGAGGATGTGCAGACCATGCCCAGAAATCTATTTGTGGTTGGAAAAAATGCTCAGGCAAAAATTGTTGTCTGCGATCATACTCTTTCTGCTCAGTATTTTCTTACCAATGCAGTAAGTGAAATTTTTGCTGATAGAGATTCATTATTAGAGATTTACAGAGTGCAAAACGAACACAACGGCTCTACACAAATTTCTTCGGTGTTTATTAAGCAATTGGAAAATTCTAATGTTCTTACAAACACTCTAACTCTTCATGGAGGCTCAATAAGAAACAATATTAATGTTGAATTAGCAGGTCGAAATGCTGAAAACCAAACAATTGGCTTGTATCTTTGCGACAAAGGTCAGTATGTTGATAATTACACTTTTATTGACCATGCCGTTCCCGATTGCTACTCAAACGAACTATTCAAGGGTGTTTTAGACGATTTTGCTTCGGGAGCTTTTTCTGGCAGAATTCTGGTTAGACCTGATGCTCAAAACACACGAGCATACCAATCTAACAACAACATACTGCTTACCGACGATGCCAAGATGAACACCAAACCTCAGTTGGAAATTTATGCCGACGATGTGAAATGTAGTCATGGTGCAACGGTTGGGCAACTAGATCAAAATGCACTATTTTACCTTCAATCGCGAGGAATTCCCAAAAAAGAAGCCTTAATGATGCTGATGTATGGTTTTACCAACGAAATATTATCGAAAATTACAGTTGAGCCTCTAAAGGAAAGAATTTCGGGCATGGTAGAAAGAAGACTCAGAGGGGAGCTTTCGAGATGTAATTCTTGCGTAATGACATGTACAGATAAATCTCATTCCTGCTAACAAAAACTTAAAAGCATGGACATAAATAAAATTCGTGAAGATTTCCCAATTCTAAAAGAAAAAGCTTATGGAAAGCCTCTGGTGTATTTCGACAATGCCGCTACAACCCAGAAACCCATTCAAGTTATTAATACAATAAACGAGTACAACTCTCGCTTTAACGCCAATATACACCGTGGGGTGCATTATTTAAGCGATTTAACAACCAATGCCTTCGAAAAAGCCAGAAAAACAGTACAAGCTTTTATTAATGCAAAATCTGACAAAGAAATTATATTTACCTCAGGAACAACAGCTTCAATAAACCTTGTGGCCTTTTCGTTTGGAGAAAAATTTGTAAAGCAGGGCGATGAAATAATTGTTTCCGAAATGGAACATCATTCCAATATAGTTCCTTGGCAATTATTGTGCGAGCGTAAGAAAGCTGTATTGAAAGTAATACCTGTTACAGAAGCCGGAGAGCTTGAATATGAGAGAATTCCCGAACTAATTTCGGAGAAAACAAAGCTGATTGCCGTAACCCATGTTTCTAATGCATTAGGAACAGTTAATGATATTAGAAGAATAATTGCATTGGCCAAAAAGCATGAAATACCCGTTTTGATTGACGGAGCACAATCGGCACAGCACATAAAAATTGATGTTCAGGAGCTTGACTGTGATTTCTATGTATTTTCGGGACATAAAATTTACGGGCCAACCGGAACGGGAGTTTTGTACGGAAAGGAGAATCTTTTGGAAGAAATGGTTCCCTGGCAAGGTGGCGGCGAGATGATACGGTCTGTTTCCTTCGAGAAAACCACATTTAACGACCTGCCCTTTAAGTTTGAAGCAGGAACACCAAATTTTGTAGGAGCGATAGGACTTGGA
Organism: Bacteroidales bacterium; assembly: GCA_016936815.1. Taxonomy (GTDB): domain Bacteria; phylum Bacteroidota; class Bacteroidia; order Bacteroidales; family GWF2-38-335; genus GWF2-38-335. Next base: position 2,896 of record JAFGXD010000142.1, on the reverse strand, counting down.
GCAGCCATAGATTACATTTCGGCAATAGGTTTAAAAGAAATAGCCAATTACGAAAACACCCTGCTTGAATATGCAAGTTTACAAGTTGGCAGTTTTGAAGAAGCCCGATTTTACGGCACCGCAAAACATAAAGCTTCGGTATTATCCTTCTTATTTATGGGCTTAAACCCCTACGACGTAGGCACAATACTAGACAAACTTGGCATAGCAGTAAGAACAGGAACACATTGTGCCGAGCCGTTAATGAGAAAATTCAAAATAACCGGTACCGTCCGCGCCTCATTTTCATTTTACAACACAAAAGAAGAAATAGATGTGTTTGTTGAGGGATTGAAGAAGGTTAGGAGGCTTTTTGGGTAGGGGAGTTTTTTGCCATTGCTAATTATTTCTTTTGCCACGGGTTTACGCAGAAATTCGCTGCTGGTTTATTCAAATTTTCATATTTACGTTATTGTTTTCGGCAATGTTCATATAAACCCCGGGCGTTGTCGCGGGGCTGAATTGAGGCAGCCTTTCAGGCTGTGGGTTGGGATAAATAGAATCTTTTTATTACTAATTGCAATTATATTCAATACAGCCGACCTTCAAACTGTCTATTAATTCAACCCATTGGCATCTTCATGGAATTTGAGAAAAAAAATCCGGCAATTAGTTTAAGGAATCGCCGGAATTATCAGTGTTTTTAATAAAATGTTGAGATTAATATAATCCCATTTTTTTAGCTTCAATGTAGGTTTTAACAACATGAATATCTTGGAAGTTTTCAGGAATAAGCGAACAAACTGTAATTGATTTATTGTTCCTAAAATCTAAAATACCCAATTGATCTGATTCATTTTTGCCTTCTAAAAGGAGTTCAAACATTTCCCTATACCCCATTTTTGCAGCAATATGAAAAACCGTATTGCCAAATGGATCTGTAATATGTTTAATATCATTGTAATTGCCAAGGTTTTTTCTAACATAGTTTATGTCATTGTGAAAAACAGCACAGATAAGATTATTTTCTTTCATTTTCTTTATTTTTATTTTCATCATTTCCGTTATCTTCATTATTACTGCTTTTAAATACATTTACATTTTTTATCCCTGAAGCTAATGAAAAGCCACCAAATCCTGTTAATATTGCGATACCGGTTTCGGAATTAATTATTTTATAAATCATTAAAATAGTTACAAGGCTTATTGTAATAACGGTTACAATAATTTTAAGAGTCATGGAATAGCAATCCTTTTTCTTTTCATTATATTGCAATAATTTTAAGTCAGCATCTTTAGAAGTAATGTCGAATAAAAATGGACAGCACCAAAATATTTTTGAAAAAATTCTTTGCACATTTAGGAGCAAAACCATTACTGTAGCAAGGCAAATTATTAAAATGCCTAGGCTAATAATATCTAAAATAGTTAAATTCATTGTATTATTATTTTTTCGTTAACAACTTCATTTTCATTTATTAAACGTAACAAATACAATCCCTTTTTGAATTCTAAAAGATTTATTTCCCTGTTTATTATAGATAATTGCTTTAGTTTTCTGCCCTGCATATTAAATATTTCCGCATACTTAAAATCATTGCCGGAAATTTTTATTAAACCGTTTGTAGGATTTGGATAAATTTTTAAATCTTCTGTTTTTGCGATTTCTTTATTGTAAGTTGTAGGATTATAATTGTAAATCGAATCAATTTCATCTTGACTTAAAACACGGTCATATATTGTAATATCATCAATTGTTCCTTTGAAAGATTCACTACCTATTTTGAAGGTGCTTAATTGATAATCTAATATAGAATTACCATAAAAATCTGAAAATATTTGTTCACTATTATAGTAAATTTTATATAAATAAGATCCAAGATAATTTTGGATTGTTATAATAATATTATAATTATCAGACATTGGTCCAGACCATTCAATAGTATCTATATTAAATAAAAGTGAAGAGACTGAAAATTTTACAACATTATCATAAAAAGATAAAGATAAATTTTTACTACCTGAAATCATTGTTAAAAAAGGACCATTACCATCAAATGAAAAATTCACCCATAATGATATTGTAAAAGAATCCATACTATTAGTTGGTATATTACCTAAATTTTCTATATTAATAATACCATTATCAAAATAGTATGCTGAACTATCATTATCAAATCGATCAGAAGTTGTTAAAACGGATTCTTGTTCTATTGAACCATTAGATCCTGAAAATCCACCAATAGATTCCCAAATAACATTATATTCTTGATCTTCAAGATAATTAAAATTCCATTGAGCAACAGGATCTTGAGAAAATCCAAAACTCGTAATAGTTAAAAGCAAAATTAAAAATAGTTTTTTCATAATAATTAGTATTTAGACCTCAAACCCAAAAGCCGGTTAAACTTTTTTACAAAAAAGAAGCGTGGGTTTGTAACTTATCCGAAGTCGAGGTATCGCCAAACACCTACTGTTACAAATAAGAACAGCCCACGCCGTAACGTGAGCGTTGTCTTATTTTCTTGTAACAGTTTAAAATTGGCGATTTTCGACTTCAAGAAAAAAGCTAACGCTTCAATATTTTATATTAATTTTTCAATTCATTTTTTTCTTATTAATGATTTTGGTTTTTTATTATTAGGTGTAAATATAAGAAATTATTTGGAAATGGGAGTTTTTTCTTAAAAATGAATAATAGCTCTGTAACTGTGGCAATTTTGTTTTTTTAGCCACGGGTTTGCGCGGAAATTCGCCGCTTGGTTTATTCAAATTTTCATATTTACGTTATTGTTTTCGGCAATGTTCATATTAACCCCGGGCGTTGCCTCGGGGCTGAATTGAGGCAGCCTTTCAGGCTTTGGGGGAGGATGTTTTGCAGCGAAATCACTAAAAATAAAATACTCGAACATTAGTG
>JAFGXD010000141.1 GCA_016936815.1 Bacteroidales bacterium | reverse complement strand
TCTTTACATCTTATGACACCCTAATATTATTTAGAATGGGTATAAATTTCAAAAAAATTAGGATGTTGTACCTATGTTGTACCAAATAGATTTTAATAAATTGTATTATATTGTATATAAATTGTTTAGATTGTAATAATCAAATAACAGCACCTATACCCAATAGCTTATGAAAGAGCAAATTGAAACAGCAGAGCGCCGCAGAAAATTTGTGGCGGGTGATAGTGACGAAGCCCGCAAAACGGCTACTGGGCATAGCTGCAAAACGTTAACTGCTTAACCTATTTGTCTACTGCTTATACATAAGTGTTAACTGCTTAAACATATTAGTCTATTGCTTATACATAAGTGTTAATTGCTTATACCTAATTGTCTAATTTTCTCAACCGTCAATCTACTGCAAAAAAAAACCGCGCTTTTCAGCGTAATCCGTGGCTAAAAACACTCTCCATCTCACTCCGATTCCCCCATTCCCCCATATCTGCAACGCAGATACCCAACCATAGCCGTAGGTTTCAACCTACGGTAAACAAAAAAAACAAAAACAAAAATATCCCAATATCATAATATCTCAATATCAAAACAACCTCCATAATTACAAAATAAATCCGCGCTTTTCAGCGTAATCCGTGGCTAAAAACAAAACCCCCATTTCCCCACTAAACCAACTCCCCTTTAGGGGCTGGGGGTAAAAAAACGCCGCAGGCAAAAGAACGCCGAAGGCAAAATCCCCCCTGTTCGATTTCGAACAAAAAATATCGCTCTGTACTATGTCTTTCAGATTTTTATATTTACTTTTACAGGCAAATAAAAACTAGTTCTTATGGACGAAAAAACCGGAAAAGTATTGGTTCTCGATGATAATGAGGACATCCTATTTTCAATAAAACTTCTTCTGAAAAATTATGTGGAGAAAACCGACTTGGTTAGTAACCCCGACTATATCGGCAAATTTGTCTCCCCCGGCGCTTACGATGCTGTTTTACTGGATATGAATTTTAGAAAAGACGCTATTTCCGGTCAGGAAGGTTTCGATTTACTCGAAAAAATCCTATCTCTCGATCCCGACCTTTCCGTAATTTTTATTACTGCTTATGGCGATACCGAAAAGGCTGTTAAAGCAATAAAAAACGGGGCAGCCGACTTTGTTACAAAACCCTGGCAGAACGAAAAGCTAATTGCTACGGTTTTGTCTTGTATTAAACTTACAAAATCTAAACGCGAAACTCAAACGCAAAAAGACCAAAAACTGGGCTTTTCCGAGGTTGTTGATAAACCTTTTCAGGAATTTATTGGGGTTTCGGAGGTTATGGAACCGGTTTTTAAAACTATTAGAAAGGTTTCTTCTACAGATGCTTCTGTTCTTATATTGGGTGAAAATGGTACCGGTAAAGAGGTTGTTGCCAGAGCATTGCACCGAAATTCGCAAAGAGCAAAAGAATTGTTTGTTAGTGTAGATTTAGGTGCAATTCCCGAAACTCTTTTCGAATCCGAACTCTTTGGTCATGTTAAGGGAGCTTTTACCGACGCAAAAGTCGATAAACCAGGAAGATTTGAAATTGCCAATGGTGGTACTTTGTTTCTTGATGAAATTGGAAATCTTTCTCTGCCACTTCAGGCAAAATTGCTTACCGTGCTTGAAAGACGAGAGGTAATAAGAGTTGGTTCCACTAAAGTAATACCTATTGATATTAGACTTATTTGCGCTACAAATGCTGATATTCATGCTCTTGCAGCTAAAGATGAGTTTCGCCAGGATTTACTCTACAGAATAAATACTGTTGAAATTCCTATTCCTCCACTGCGTGAAAGAATTGACGATATTCCTCTGCTTTGCGAACATTTTCTCGGCATTTTTGTTAATAAATACAAGAAAGGCATAAAAGGGATTTCTTCAGCAGCTTTAAAAAAACTTCAACAATATGCATGGCCAGGAAATATTAGGGAATTGCAACATTCTGTGGAAAGGGCAATAATAATGACCGATAATTCAAATTTACAGCCCGACGATTTTATTCTAAGTTCTTCAGGTGGAAAATCCGGAAAAATGGAGCTTAATTCTCATAATTTGGAAGAAATTGAGAAATCTATTATTATGAAGGTGTTGAAAAAGTATAATGGAAATATTTCACATGCTTCAAAAGAATTGGGAATTACAAGAACTTCACTTTACAGAAGAATGGAAAAACATGGTCTATAAAATTTTTTCTATACAAATTCTACTTCGTATTGTTGTACTTACAAGTTCAATATTTTTTCTGGCATGGTTGGTTTTTTGCACCACTAACATTATTTTACCTATAGCTGTTATTATTTTTGTTATTCTTCAAATTACTTGGCTCTATTATTATCTAAATAGTACTAACAGAAGACTTAAAAACTTTTTCGAAAGTATTAGATATTCCGACTTTAACAAGAAATTCGACGTAAACGATAATTCTTCATTCAGCAAACTAAATATGGTGATGAATGATGTTGTAGAGGATTTTAATAAAATTAGGGAAGCTAAGGAAGAACAATACCATTTTCTACAAAGCATTATTCAGCATATAGGAATTAGTATGGTTGCATTTGGAAAAGATGGAAAAATTGAAATGATAAACAATGCTGCAAAAAAACTTTTTCAACTTCCTAACCCTAAAAATATAATTGAATTTGAGGGTTTTAGTCCCATTTTTGTAAACGCTCTAAAAAATATAAAAAATGAAGAAAAGTTGTTGATAAAAGTGCAGGAAGAAAACGATATTCTGCAACTTTCTGTTTATGCCAAAGAATTTAAAATTAGTAACCGTATTATTAGTCTGGTTTCTATTCAAAATATTCAGCAAGAGCTTGAAGAAAAGGAACTTGAGGCTTGGCAAAAATTAATTAGGGTGCTTACTCATGAAATTATGAATTCTATTACTCCAATTTCTTCATTAACAACAACTTCTCTTGAAATACTTAACGAAAGTAAAAATAACAGTGAAAATGCCGTTTGTCCTCATCTGGCTGATTCCCTCAATGATGTGGAAATGGCTTTGCAAACAATTAATAAAAGAAGTGCAGGATTAATGCACTTTGTGGAAACTTATAGAAATCTAACAAAAATTCCCAAACCCGATTTTAAAATTTTTAAAATTGCCGATTTATTAATTGATATTCACAGATTGTTTAAAATTGAAATGGAGGAAAGAAAAATAGACTTTCACATGTCGGTTCATCCTGAAAACTTAGAAATTACAGCAGATGAGGAGCTTATTGGACAGGTAATAATAAACTTGGTAAAAAACAGTATTCACGGACTTGAGGGCTGTTTATCAGGGAAAATTGAGTTGCTTAGTTACTTAGACAAAAGAAGTAGAATTACCATTGAAGTTAGAGATAATGGTATTGGAATTTTGCCTAATGTTATTGATAAAATTTTTATACCCTTTTTTACCACCAGACAATCGGGTTCCGGAATTGGATTAAGTCTTTCAAAACAAATTATGAAACTGCATGAAGGGTCCATTTCTGTTGTTTCTACACCAAATGTTAAGACAGCTTTTACTTTAAAATTTTAAAAATGAATAAGCTGCAAACAAGAACCTTAGAAAAAATAAGAAATAAAATTTGGAAAACCTGCGACCATTTTTCTATGATTAACGAAAATGACAATATTGTTGTTGGTGTTTCAGGTGGAAAAGATTCGCTTGTACTGCTTGATTCTCTTGCTACCAGAAGGAATACTTATAAGTTGAATTACCAAATAACTGCCGTTCATGTAAATGTAAATTCGGTTCCTTATGAAATCGATAGCAAGTATTTTATTGATTTTTGCAATAATCTGGATGTTATTCCTAAAATTTTTAATGTTGATGTAGATTTTTCTAAGAATACCGACAGAGGTTATTGCTTTGCATGCAGTTGGCATAGAAGAAAAAGATTGTTCGATTTTACGAAAGAAATAAATGCCAACAAACTTGCTCTTGGGCATCATCGTGGCGATGCCACAGAAACGCTTCTTATGAATATGTTTTATCACGGTTCCATTAGCGGAATGCCTCCTGTTTTAAGTATGTTTTCCGGACGGATACAACTAATTAGGCCTTTGCTGTACATTACTGAAGATGAGGTTAAGAACTATTCGGAAATTTTGAATTTTAAGCTTATCGAAAAAAAATGCCCTTACGAAGACGATACTAATAGAAAATTTGTAAGAAGCATTTTAGATAATATTCACGAACACAATAAGATGGCCCTTACCAATATTTTTTATTCCACTACTAAAATTTTTGAAGAATATATTCCTACAGAAAGACTAAAGTTTCGCTAAGTCTTTATAAATCTAATAATTGCTATTTCCAGACCCAAAAAGAAAATTGCTGCAATTAAAAAGTATTTCCAAAGCTCAATGCCTTTTTCCATATTTTCAATATCTGCGGTAATATTTTCCGAATCACCGGAATAAATACTTACGTTAGTTAAATTCAAACTCTCTGTAATTTCCTGTAAATCAACGGTTGTATGAAAAACCAAGTTTGATTCCAACCGATTGTAATTGGCAGATAGTGGTTGTATTTGCTTTTCTCCTTCGTAAATAATGTAATGCCCTGCTTCCCTTATATTATCGTACAAATATACTGTTTGTTCCCCGGCTGAATTGCCCAATCCTGGCACAAAATCCAAATCTCCGTCCTTTTGTCTAATATGTAAGGAATTTTTTCTATTATCGCTAGCTGCCTTATGAAGACTAATTCCCTTATTATCGCCAATGGTAAAGTATTCCTGATAATTACCAATGCTGTTAAAACCAATATTGTAAAATACCGGAACAAACAAAGGATGGGTAATAAAATCGGAGCATTTTTCATTTAAAGGAAAATTAAAAACGTAAACTTTCCCTTTATTATAAGGTGTTACAGATAAAACAGGCTTGTTGTTTTCGTCGCTCAAAAGAATTTCGGTTAGGGTACGTGCCGACGATTGTAAGGGATAATATTTATATAATGCCGGCATTTTTATTTTTTCATCAATTTTCTTAAAAACGTTCTTAAATAATAATGCGTTAGTGTTAATTGTTTTTATTTCAATTTTTTGTGTGTCCGGTTTTGTGAAAAAAGGACTTCCAAAAACTCCCATAAGGTTGTTATAAGATTCAATGTTTGCTTTTTCTGAAGGAATTAGTACAAAACTACCTCCGTTGCTCACAAAATCTTTAATTTCGTTTATCATTCCCGAGCTTATTTCATCTATTTGATTGAAAATTACTGTATTGTTTTCCTTAAACTCGAAATAATTTATTTCCTGCAACGAGCTGTTGGTAAGTTTAAAATACTCATCTCCGGCAAATAATGTGGAAAGATATTTATTGTCGTTTCCATTCATTGCCATTATTTGCAGTGTTTCTTCAATTTTGTAAGAAAAATAGAAATTATTGTCGTAGGTAATTGGGTAATCGTTAAGTTCTATTCTTCCATAAACCAATCCTTTTGCTGTATTATTAAAATTTAGGGTAACAATTGCAGAACTTCCTGCATTCGCATCCACACTAGTCATAGCTTTTAAAGAATCATTTATATATACATTTACCGGAATTCTAAATAAATCTTCTTCCGAGTTGTTTGTTATTCTGATGTTAAGATTTTCAGTTTGATTATAAACCCTTCCCGGACTATCGAACCAGCAAGAATCTACAAAAAGATTGGGCGTTTTTTGAGGGTTTAACGGCAGCAAAAAGTATGATGAGCTCGAATCTATTTCACATTCTTTTATGTTTGCTGTGTTTTTCTGAAAATCGGAAATAATATAAAAGGCATTAGAAAAATCCGATTGATATTCAGCAAAAAAATCCTTCTGTCTTTGTATAACATCCTTAAGTTTAGTTAGTTTTGGAGAAGTTTGAATTGAGGAAATTAAATCAGTAAGTTTCTCTTTCGAAACAAAATGTTGATGTTTTTTATCGAAATCGTTAGTTATTAAAAGGAATTTGGTTTTTGCACCATAAGCGTCTGAAATCCCAAAAGCCAGATTTTTAGCTACTTCAATTAATTTACCTTGTTCATTTTCGCCATCCATGCTAAAGGAATTATCTATATAAATTGACACTAATCTTGTCTTTTCCGCAATCTCATTGTCTTTTACAGGTAAAAATGGTCTCGAAAATGCTAAAATTAGTGCAGTTAAAAACAGTAGTCTGGAAATAAGAATAAGAATATGTTTAAGTCTCGATTTTGCTTTAGTTTGTTGCTTAATATCAATAAGAAGTTTAGTGTTCGAGAAAAATACCACCTTGTATTTTCTAAAATTAAACAAGTGAATTATTACCGGAATAGCCAGTAAACCAAAAGTATATAAAAAACCGGGATACAAAAAACCCATAAAAACGAAAAATTTATTTTACAAAAGTACTATTTTCAACCAATAAAAACTAAAACAACAAACAACAAACAACAAACGAATTAAAAACAAACGACAAACGACAAACGACAAACGACAAACAACAAACAAATTAACAACAAACGAATTAACAACAAACGAAAAAACGACAAACAACAAACAAATTAACAACAAACAAATTAACAACAAAATAAAATTTCCTTTTCCAAAAATCTTTTCTTAATATTGTAACTGTAAATAATAAAAAACTATGCACAAATCATTTTTCTCAAAAAGCCCCACATATTTCCCAATATTGTATACAATCTGCAGGTTTTTTATGAATAATCAGTATATATACAAATGTTGGCGGCATTGCAATAAAACCCCTCTGCCAATATATTAAAATTGAAAAAATCTGTATTTTTATTAAAAAAAAGCGAAATGACAAAGAAAGATTCTATAAAATTATTTAATGAAAAGCAAATTCGTTCACACTGGGATGAAATACAAGAAAAATGGTTTTTTTCAATAGTAGATGTTGTTGGAGTATTATCGGAAAGTATTGAACCATTAGCTTATTGGCGGAAACTAAAACAAAGACTAAAAGCAGAAGGAAATGAAACCGTGACGAATTGTCACGCTTTGAAAATGATAGCTGCTGATGGTAAAATGAGAACAACAGATGTTGCCGATACGGAACAATTATTCCGATTGATACAAAG
>JAFGXD010000140.1 GCA_016936815.1 Bacteroidales bacterium | reverse complement strand
TAGAAAGGCATTATTCTCCACCAATAGAGCTTGTTTTCAAGGAAGGAGAAAAGCCGGATTCTTCACAAGCTTGGTTTTTCAATAAGAAATGGTACAGGGATGCAATAAATCAAAGAGACTTGTCAATAAAAAGTTCTCATTAATAATTTGTTGTTATGTAGGTTTTTACTACTTTTATTTTTCTTAAAAATTTCATTTAATAAACTTCTAAACAATATACGGTCTCTCAAAATGAAAAAACTAATAACAATATCGCTGATACTATTTTCGCTAATCACTTTTTCTCAAACCGATTATAAAAACAGTTTTGGAATTAACTTGGTTGGCCAACGTGTGTTCTTTGATTTTGGGTCTTCCGGAACCAGTGCAATTAAGACAAATTTTTTAACAGGACTGAATTATGTTCATAATTTCCAAAAATTTGACACTAGGTTTAATGTCAATTATTATTCAAAAAATGAAAAAGCATTAGAACCTGAGTTTGATGATGGGCCTTGTGGAGAAATTAATATTAAGGAGGTTGAAATAATGATGGGTATTAGAAAAAATATTTCTCAAAAAAAAATATCAACCTATGTTGGGATAGATTATTGTTTGGCCTACGTAATTGACAATAGCATTATTGCTAGTGGTTGGGGAGGTTTGAATGTGGAAAAATATTCCTGGCGACATGGTGTTAATTTTAATTTTGGTTTAGAATATAAAATCAAAGACCGAATAGGTTTAAATTGGGAAGTTTCAGTTTTGCAGTATAACAGAACAGCCCATACTTATGGAAATAGCTTTTATCTTATTCCTGTAAGCTTCTTTGGTGTTTCTTATGGGTTTTAGAATTGCTTTAACAACACAAGAATAACATACCCTTCCGGTTTTTATATTACAAAAAATTATAACTTTGTAATTATTTGTACTTGTATTCAAATGAATAAATTAGTTTCCATAAATAATACATTTGAGAGTTTTCAAAGTTTAATTCATCTTTATGAGAATAACAAAGGTGAATTATTTGGAGAGATTCATCTTGAAATTCGACAATTTTTTGCAGCCAATATGAGTGCAGCATTGGGAGCTGTTTTAGATAAATTTGTTTCTAACCTTAACAATATTCACTTTGATTATATAAATCCGAAAATTGAGTTAATTTTATTAAAAAATGACTTTCTTACTTATTTTGGTAAACAACGTGCAGCTGATACAAACAACACAACCATTAAATTTCAAAAATTAAAACCTATCGATGGTAAGTATTTCAAAAATTATGTGATTGAAGAATTAATAGAAGGACATAATACTGATTTGCCACAAATGTCTAAAGGAGCAAAAGAAAAAATTATTGAAGCTATTTATGAAATTTTTGTAAATGCACAGATTCACAGTGAAACAAAATTTATATATACTTGTGGTCAGTTTTTCCCCAATAAAAACAAAATTGAATTTACAATCGTTGATACAGGTATAGGATTTAGAGAAAAAATTAACAACAGATTTGGGAGTCAACTTAAATCTACACAAGCAATAAAATGGGCAGTTGAAGAAAAGAGGACTACCAAAGAAGGAATTTCCGGAGGATTGGGGCTGGCTATTTTGAAGGAATTTGTTGGTGTAAACAAAGGCAAAATGCAAATAGTAAGCAATGATGGGTTTTACCAGTTCGATGGCGAAGGAGAATCTATAAAAACATTTGAGGGCGAATTCCCGGGAACTATTGTAAATTTGCAGTTCAGAACAGATGATATAAATAATTATTCACTAAAAAGTGAGATTAATATAAACGATATATTCTAAAGTAATGGAAAATACAACGATAAATATAGTAAATACTATTGGAGATGTTTATGGAGTAGAGGCTGAAGATGGGCAAAAAGTATTTGAGCTTATAATCAAAGCGTTTACAGACAAGAAGAAAGTTATTCTTTCTTTTCAAAATATAGAAATGCTTACAACAGCATTTTTAAATACAGCTATTGGTCAATTATATAAAGATTATCAAGAGGAGTATATTAAAGTAAACCTTAAAGTTTCTGATGTTTCAGAGTCAGGTAAAGTTGCTTTGAAAAGGGTAGTTGATACAGCTAAACTTTATTATAAAGACCCGGAGGCATTAAAAAGAAGTATTGATGAAATAAGCGAAGATTAATATTATGGCGACTAATTACAAATTACAAGATTTTACACAACTTGCAGAAAGGAATATTTTTGTAGATGCCAATGTATTAATTTATCTGTTTTGGCCCACAGGACAACACTCTTTTGAATATGATTATGCTCGTGTTTTCCGAAATATTCTAAGACAGGGAAATAATTTGTTTGTAGATTTTTTAGTAATATCTGAAGTTATTAATCGGGTTATTAGAATTGAACACAAGAAAATAAATCCTAACCAGAAATTTAAAGATTTTAGAAATAGCCAAGACGGCAAAGCAGTATTAAGAGACATTTTTATTATTGTGAAAGATGATATACTAAACCGTTTCAATGTGGTTGGAAAATCCTTCGAAAAGAAAGAAATCGAGAGTTTTCTTACGGTTGACGAATTAGACGTTATAGATAAGGCGACTGTTACAATCTGTTTTGAAAATAACTTGGTATTACTCACAAATGACAGAGATTTCAAAAATAGTGGGATAGATATTCTTACAGGCAATCCTCGTATTTTGAATTAACTATTCTAAACGACGCAAACAAGATGCTTTCATCAATTACAACAGGCAGTATTCAGGATTTCGCTTATAAGTTCGACCCTGCCAAGGTACATGCTGTAAGAAATGTTTTCGGAAATCCGGGTACAATTACCAACAATGTACAGCAAATAGCCTACAATTCATTTAATAGTATTTCTTCAATAAGCGAAAGCAACTATCAAATGGACTTTGTATATGGTTTAGACCAGCAAAGAAGAAAATCTGTATTAACAAACACATCTACTTCTACACAAACAACTACCTATTATAGGCAGCTATGAAAAAGAAATAAAACCCGGTACAACCACCGAAACCCACTACCTGCCCGGCGGTGCAATTTACCAAAAAGTAAATGGAACAGGTACAATGTATTACCTATATTCCGACCATTTGGGTTCGCCGTATTGTTTGACAGAGGACCAGGGGAATGTTGAGAAAACAACTCTGCGATATTTTAATGACTTAAAGACATAACTATTGATCATTACAATAACTAGTAGTATATTTGAAACTAAAAAACATTGTATGAAAACCCCATCTTTAACCAAAATATTACTCATATCCTTTCTAATCATCACATACTGTGTTGCTCAGCTCCAAGCCCAGGAAAAAAACTCCGGATTTAATGATATTAAGCTTTATTATGGATATTCTTTAATGGGTACGACCGGTAATATTAGCGAAATAAAAATTCCTTTTGGACTTGGTATTTCCGGGTCATATAGATTCTCTAAAAAAATAATAATGGAATTGGGAGTTATGTATAAAAATGAAGGAGAAAAAACTGAAGAGTCTAGCATAAGCCTTATAAGACCAGGTGGTTATTATGGTAAAGTTTTCCATCAATTTACTTATAAATACATTGATTTCCCTTTGCATATAAACTATAGTCTTTTTAAGTACAAATTTTTGGATTTTCAAGTTTTTGCAGGGGTTAAAGGCACAATATTCTTTTATGATGATTATTGGAATCCATTTTTTGATGGTAATGAGTATGATGAAAAGACTAATAAATTTGAGTATTCATATTTTTTTGGAGCTATGCAATTTTTTAATATTTCTGACAGATTAGGATTATTTGCCTCGCAGTATACTGGAAGTGTTTTTAAGTACCCCCTAGAACAAGATGCTCGCAATGATCGTATTTACAGTTTGAAAAAGATGCTTGACTTAAAACTTGGAATTAGCTATAAATTTGGGAAACCATAATAGGGTATTTCATGCAAAATGAAAATTGACTGCTGAAAAAGTTATAAACCGCTATATTTGTTTCAGAAAAACAAAAATAATGCCCACAACCCAAGCATATATAAACCCAACCAACACAACCCAATTTGCGAAGGATTATAAGTTTTCAACCATCGAAACCCACTACCTGCCCGGTGGAGCAATTTACCAAAAAGTTAATCGAATTGTCGAAGCAATGTTAGACAGTGCTATTTTCAGCGGAATTTAAGAATCCGGAAGATTGTTAGAACCTCAAAATAATATTTGCTTTATCATTTTTCTGAAAAGTCCTGTCTAATATCAGTAAATTTAGAAAATATATGTACTTTTATCAATTGTTGAAACAAGAAATAATCTCAATTTTCTGGTTTTAAAAAAACAATTTCTTTTCAACGGCACTTTAAATTATTTTTTTGAAGATTAAACTAAATTTTTATGGAAAATATTAATATTAACCTTAATGGACTTTCAGACTTTATTCCTCTAAGCAAGGTTTCCGACATGAAATACGACGTGCAGGAAAAAATTGAAGCATTAACTTCCGGGAAAGGAAAAGGTAACGATTTTTTGGGTTGGCTAAAGCTTCCTGAGGAAATGAATGATGCTGTATTAAAAGACATACAGGAATCGGCTCAAAAACTTGCTCTTTCTTCCGAGTTTGTTGTAGTTGTTGGAATTGGCGGAAGCTATTTGGGCTCTAAAGCTGTAATTGAAGCTCTTTCGCATTCATTTGCTGCTTACAGAAACAACTCTGCTCCAATTGTTCTTTTTGCAGGACAAAATATTTCATCGGATTATATGGCCGAATTGCTTGAAATACTTGATAACAGAAAATTTTCGATAATTGTTATTTCAAAATCGGGAACCACAACTGAACCCGGATTGGCATTCAGGTTACTAAAACAAAAACTTGAAAGTGCAGTTCCTCAAGATGAAATTAAAAACAGGATTATTGCCATTACCGATGCCAAAAAAGGTGCCTTACGTGTATTGGCCGAAAAAGAGGGCTACAAGACATTTCCTATTGCCGACAATGTAGGCGGAAGATATTCAGTGCTTTCGCCTGTAGGATTACTACCAATTGCAGTTGCAGGATTTGATATAAAAAAGTTGATTGAGGGAGCCGCTTTTATGGAAGAACTTACAACCAATCATCATAAATTCGACGAAAATCCTGCTGCTCTTTATGCTGCTGCCAGAGAAATGCTTTATTCGAGAGGAAAAAAAGTTGAACTTTTGGTTAGTTATCATCCAAAACTGGTATATTTTGCCGAGTGGTGGAAACAGCTATATGGCGAAAGCGAAGGAAAACAAAACAAAGGTTTATTTCCTGCTTCAGTTAATTTTACTGCCGATTTGCACTCAATGGGTCAGTATATTCAAGAAGGTGAAAGAATACTTTTCGAAACAGTTATTTCCATTGGTAAACCAAACAAAAATGTTGAAATTCCAAACGATAACGACAATCTCGATCAATTAAACTTTTTGTCGGGTAAACAGGTTGATGAAGTAAATAAAATGGCCGAATTGGGTACAAGAATTGCTCACATTGATGGAAGGGTGCCGGTTTTAACAATTAATGTTCCTGAATTAAATGAGTTTTATTTGGGTCAAATGATTTATTTCTTTGAAGTTGCCTGTGCTATAAGCGGTTATCTTCTTGATGTAAATCCTTTCGACCAACCCGGAGTTGAGGCATACAAGAATAATATGTTTGCTCTTTTAGGAAAACCGGGCTTTGAGGAAGCCGGAAAAAAACTTAAAGCTCGTTTGGGAAAATAGAGTGGCAAAAAAATGAAAATCCATTGAACAAATAATAACACATGGCTGTTTAATAGTGTTATATTTGCATTTTTATTTAATAAAATGAATATGGAAAACAAAAAAACTCTGGTAATTGGAGCCAGCATTAAACCTGAAAGGTATTCTTACAAAGCCGTAAAATCCTTGCTTGAACATGGTCATGAGGTTGTTGCAATAGGAGCCAAAGAAGCTGAATTAGATTCAGTAAAAATTCATAAAACTCCAATAGCTTTCGAAAATGTTGACACGGTAACAATGTATATTTCGGAAAAATTTCAACCCGAATATTACGATTACATAATTAAAAAAATAGCTCCTAAAAGAGTAATTTTTAATCCCGGCACCGAAAACGATGAGTTTGCCCAAATGCTTGAAAAATCAGGTATTAAGGTAGAAATTGCCTGTACTTTAGTATTATTAAGTATAGGAGAGTATTAATAATTCACGGAAAATTTTCTTAACATGAATCAGGAAGTCAGTTTAACTTGGCTCGAAGCAATGAGTTTCGAGACAGAAATTAACGGCCATAAACTAATAATTGATGCCGACGAAACAGTTGGAGGGCAAGATAAAGGTCCGAGGCCAAAACCTCTTATGCTTGCAGCATTGGCAGGATGTACCGGAATAGATGTTATTTCAATATTAAAAAAAATGCGTGTAAATCCCGATTATTTTAATGTTAGAGTAGTTGGAGAATTAACCGAGTCTCATCCAAAAACTTACAGCAGCATGCATGTTATTTACGAGTTTAAAGGGGAAAACCTTCCTATGGAAAAGCTTGAAAAGGCAGTTAAGCTTTCGGAAGAACAATATTGTGGGGTTTCGGCTTTGTATAAGAAGGCTATTACCATAACATCGGAGATTGTTGTATTGTAATCATATTGCTTTATTAATCAATATTTTATTCGGCCATTGTGCTTTTCAAATTTTTTCTTTATTTTTGAAGAAATTCTTTGGCTATGAAATTTTTGTTATTGCTCATATCTATCGGTTTCTTTTTAGTGGATTCATCCTGCCAAAAACAAGGAAATATTTGGTATTTTGGAAATATGGCAGGAGTCAATTTTAATGATAATCCCCCTACAGCCTTGTTTGATGGTCAAACCTATTTAACTTCCTTTTCTCCACATAATGAGGGTTGCTCAACTATTTCTGATAGTGCTGGAAATCTATTGTTCTATTCTAATGGAGAGGTACTATTTGATAGAAATCACGATGTAATGCCTAACGGACAATTACTTGGTCATATTTCATCGACACAGGCAGCATTAATTGTACCACGACCTTTGAGTAGCAGATATTACTATGTCTTTACAACTGATGCATTTTTTGAAAATGAATTACAGTTTGGATTCAGGTTTTCTATTGTTGATTTATGTTTAAATAATGGTCTTGGGGATGTAATTTCAGATTATAAGAATGTAAAACTTTTGGATACTGTCTCAGAAAAGATAGCCTGTGTGAGACATTCAAATGGAGTTGATTATTGGGTTGTTGTTCACAAGTTTTTTTCAAATGCGTTTTATTCATTTTTAATAACCGATTCCGGGATTAATGAACCAATAATATCAAATACAGGTTCACAACACGGAAACATTTTAGATCCATCAAGCATTTTTACTTCGATAGGTCAAATGAAAATTTCTCCAGATGGATCTTTGTTGGCTCTTTGTTTTTCGAACACTTCACCATCTGTTATGGAAGTATTTAGTTTTGATAAAGAAACTGGACTTGTTACAAATTGCTTGAGCTTGCCATCAAGTTCAGGAGAAGAAGGTGTTTATGGCGTTGAATTTTCTCCTGATAGTAAAAAACTCTACTTTTCTTGTAATAGTTTTGGTAGAATTATTCAATATGATTTATCTTCAGGTATTGATAATCCTACAGAAGTAATTAATTCCCAAATAGAAATTTTTAATAATGGTATAGCATCCCAACATACATTTGGACTTCAACTTGGTCCTGACAACAGAATATATGCAGTGCGTATGGATGCCACATATTTAGGAGTAATTTCAAGCCCCAATAATTACGGTACAGATTGTAATTATTCACCAATAGGAATGGATCTTTGCGGAAGAACGGGTTCGTTTGGTTTGCCCGGTTTTATTGCAAATTATGATTATTCAAACAATTCAAATCCTTGTAGCTCCTATAATGAAGAAAAATTAATTAATGAAACACTCTTTTACCCTAATCCTGCTAAATCCAACATTGTCTTTTCCGAAAATGTTGATTATTATGAAATTACCAACTTTGTGGCTCAAAAGATTCTTTCAGGAAAGAAAAAGAATATTAATATAACTAACTATCCAAAAGGCTGTTATCAAATTAGAATGTTGATTGGAAAAGAAACAATTATAAAGAAATTGATTATTCTATAGTATCAGAATTATTTCAATTCAGCCTTAAATGATTTTTTTGGTAGAGAATATTACTTACAAAAAATGCAAAAACTCCTCAAATCCCCTATAAAACCGCCTCAAATTGTTTTAAGAATCTTATATCGTTATCGAAAAACAATCGTATGTCCTTAATTTTGTGTTTTAGGATTGCAATTCTTTCAATTCCCATTCCGAAAGCATAACCGGAATATTTCTTACTGTCGATGTTGCATGATTCCAAAACGTTAGGATCTACCATTCCGCAACCCATAATTTCTACCCAGCCCGAATATTTGCACATATTGCAACCTTTTCCACCGCAAAGATTACATGAAATATCCATTTCAGCCGATGGTTCTGTAAAAGGAAAAAACGATGGTCGCAAACGAATTCTTGTTTCTTCACCAAACATTTCCTTGGCAAAGAAGAGAAGTGTTTGTTTTAAATCGGCAAAAGATACATTTTCAGCAATATACAAACCCTCAACCTGATGAAAAATGCAATGGGCACGAGCAGAAATAGCTTCGTTACGAAAAACCCTTCCCGGCATAATAATTCTAATAGGAGGTTGTTGTTTTTCCATTACTCTCACCTGAACAGAAGATGTATGGGTTCTTAAAAGAATATCGGGGCTTTTTTCAATAAAAAAGGTGTCTTGCATATCTCTTGCCGGATGCTCGGGAGGAAAATTTAATGCTGAAAAAACATGCCAATCATCTTCAATCTCAGGTCCTTCGGTTACTACAAACCCTATTCGATTAAAAATTGCAACAATTTCGTTTCTGGTTATTGAAATGGGATGGCGACTTCCCAAACGCATAGATTCTCCGGGCAAGGTTAAATCGGGTTTGTCGCTGTTATCTGCAACTTGAGAAAGCGAGTTTTTTAAACCGGCAATTTTCTCGGTAGCCAGATTTTTAAGTTTATTAAGAATCTGACCAAGTTCTCTTTTTTGTTCACCTGGCAATAGTCTGAAATCGTCGAATAAAATCGTAACTTTTCCTTTTTTGCCAAGATAGGCAATTCGTAATTGTTCAGCCTGTTCAGCACTTTCTGCATGCAGGGCTTCAATTTCTGCAATAAGTTCCTGTATTCTTTCAGTCATTTTTTTATTCTTTAACTATTTTCATTGTCATATAAATATCTTTTAGAGGTCTGTCGCCTTTTGCTGTTGCTGTTGCACCAATTTTGTCGACTACATCCAGCCCTTCAATTACCTCCCCAAAAACTGTGTATGCACCATCGAGATGAGGAGCTCCACCAATTGTAGAGTAAATTTCTATTTGTTTTTCCGAAAATTTGAAAGGAACAATTTTAGCATATTCTTTTTGCAAAGCAGCTTCATTTTTCTCTAATTCCTCTATTTCCTTTATCTTTCTCTCTTTGTATAAAGCTTCCAATTTGGCTTTAAATTCAGCATTTTCGGGACGGTTTAAGTACTCCATAAAAATTGGTTGTTTTTTCTGTTGAGTAATTTTATCGGCCATACTTGCAAGTTGTTCTTCTGAAAAAGTTTGTCCCTGAACAATATAAAACTGCGAGCCCGAAGATTCTTTGTTTGGATTTAGGTTATCGGATTGACGGGCTGCTGCCAGAGCTCCTTTTTTGTGGTAAAGATTTGGGTTAAATTCGGCCTTTAGTGTATAATCAGGTCCTCCATCGCCTAAAACTTTTCCGGGAGCTGCGTTTCTAGAATCCGGATCTCCTCCCTGAATCATAAAGTTTTTTATAACTCGATGAAAAATAAGACTGTCGTAATAACTCTCTGAAACCAGTTTCAAAAAATTATCTCTGTGAATTGGAGTTTCATCGTAAAGTTTAATTTTTATATTTCCTAAACTTGTGGTTATCAACACAATATTGCTTTCAATTTTTTCAGGCTCTTGTACTTGTTCTGTGCTTGATTTAGTTTCGTCAGAGGCTGTTTTGGAAGCTTTGAAGCAGGAACTAAAGCTTATTAGAATAATTCCCAGACCTATTAAACTCTTTTTCATTTTATTATAATTTTGCATTTACAAAAATATTATTGTAATATTGTACTTATATTTTAAGTTTACAAAAGTATAACAATAATTTCTTTCAAAGAAAAAGTTTATGAAGAATTCAATTTTAGTTTCCACTTTGTTAATTACGCTGGTACTTCCACTAGTGTTTTCCATTTCTTCATGCCGCGAACCGGGTAAACCACAGGCTGTAATTACGGTACTGGACGCTGACGATAAGCCAATTTCGGGAGCAGAAGTAACCATTTACACACCTCCAGCCCCCGGATATGTTGATATTGAGAACAATTTACAGAAAATTGTTGAGGTAACCAATAGCGCCGGTCAGGTTACCAGAGAATTCAAATACGAGGCTATTTACGATGTTTCTGTAAAGGTTTTTGACAAACATGGAAATGTTATTAAATCCGGCAACGGGGTTATTATTCTTGAAGAGGGCAAAACATATAATGAAACTATTATAGCCAGATAGTTTTACAAATCAAATTAATGTGAAAAATTTTCTTATCAGGGACTTTAGCAGTTCTGATTTTTCTGCTATTACCAAAATTTGGCTTGCTTGCGATTTAGGAAATCCTGCAAGGGGCGACAATTTGGAAGTAATTGAAAGAACCATTTCAATGGGTGGAAGATTTTTTGTGCTTGAACATCAGAGTGATAACAAAATCATTGCTTGTTCCTGGATAACAAACGATGGCAGAAGATTGTATTTACATCATTTTGGAGTTTTGCCTGAATACCGTAATAATGGTTATGCCAAGGAATTATTGAATTACAGCCTTGATTTCGCAAAAAAATCGGGATTACAAATAAAACTTGAAGTTCATAAAGATAATATTGAAGCTACTTCACTTTATGAAAAAGCCGGTTTTAAGTATTTGGGCGATTATAAGGTTTTTATAATCAGAGATTATTCACAGATTTATTAGAATTTCGGTTTAGACCCTTATTCCAATAACACAAACATCGTCCACCTGTTCCAGAGTTCCTTTCCAGTCGTTAAAAGCTTTTAAAATGAGTTCTTTTTGCTCTTCCATATCTTTATCTTTTATTGAAAGCAGAAACTTTTTAAAATTCAGTGATTTGAATTTCTTACCTGCATCACCACCAAACTGGTCGGCATAACCATCTGAAAACATATATAATAAATCGCCTTTATTTATTGGCACCTCATGACTGGTAAATTGTTTTCTATCAGAATATTTTCCAATAGGTTGTTTATTGGCTTTAACCTCTTCCACTTCCTGTCCATTGACTCTAATTATCCAAAGAGGATTGTTGGCTCCGGCCCATTTTAGCATTTTTCTTTCTTCATCGAAAACACAAAGGCTTACATCCATTCCGTCTTTTACTTCATTTTCACTTTTTTCAAAATTCTCTATTACCATATCGGTAACATTGTCTAGTATTTGTCCCGGTTCGGTAACTTTAAGTTCCTTAACAACTCTGTGTAAGTAATTGGAACACATAACACTAACCATAGCTCCCGGCACACCGTGACCTGTACAATCGCAAGCGGCAATATATATTTTGTTGTTAAAATGGTTCATCCAGTAAAAATCTCCGGCAACCACATCTTTTGGTAAAAACAGCACAAAAGAATTGGGTATCCATTCTTTAATAAAAGAAATTGGGGGAAGAATTGCCTCTTGAATTCTTTTAGCATAGCGAATACTATCCATTATATCGTTATTCTTTTCCTCAATAATCTGGTTTTTTATTTCAAGAGCTTCGGCAGATTTTTTCTTAAGGCGGTAACGGTTGTTCATAAAAATAATAAAGGCAATAAACAGCAAAAGCAAAATTGCTCCAATATAAATGTAATATTTTCTTATTTCCTTTTGAAATTCTTTATCTTTTTGCAGCAGAGCAATTTGTTGAGCTTGCTTTTCTGCCTCAACAGCGGCTTCCAACTCGGCAATTTTCTTGGAGGCCTTTTCATTATTAATTTCGTCGCTTACCTCAATATATCTGTTCTGAACAATAAAGGCACTATCGTAATTTCCTTTTGAAGCAAGAATTCTGGAATACTCCAAAGCAGAGGAACAAATTTCCTTTTTTGCACCAATTTTTTCGGAAAGAAAATAGGCCTTACTAAAATATAATTCTGAAGAGTCTGATTCGTTTAGATTTTTGAATGTAAGGCCAATGTTTACTAAGGTTAGAGCCAATCCCTGCCTGTCATCCAATTGGGTTTTAATTTCTTTTGATTCCAAAAATAATTTAATTGCATCCTTGGTTTTTCCTGTTCTCAAATAGGCATAACCCAAATTGTCTAAAGAAGCAGAAATAACGTAAAGGTCTTCATTCTTTCTACCTTCTTCAAGCGACATTCCGGCATACTTTATAGCCTCATCAAACGCCTCCATTTTTATGTACAATGTTCCCATATTTGTATAACTGTCTGCTTTTGTATATTGGTCTCCAAAAGCCAAAGCCCTCTCGAAATATTCGTAAGCTTTTTCAAAATTCCCCTGATTCATGTGTATTATTCCCAAGCCATTAAGACAATATGCTGTTCCGGTATTGTTTTTTATCTCCTGAAATATTTCAAGGCTTTCAACCAAATAATCTATTGCTTTTCCGTATATACCAAGCAGGATGTGTAAATCGCCAAGACTAAAAAGTACATTTGCGCGGCCTTCCTGATAATTTAATTTTGTTGCTTCTCTAAGAGCATCTTCCAGATAAAAAATCCCCTGTTTATATTCATCGAGGTAATAAGACGCTTTGCCGGCGTAATTTAAAGCATCAACATATTCTTTAGAACCCCTTTTTGCAATATTTAATTCTTCCTGAGAGTATCTAAGAGCTTTGTATGGGTCGCTGTAAATCCATTCTTCTATAAGTGAATTAAGAGAATCAATTTGCTCGGAAACGTTGTTTGCTCTAAGATTTGGAGATAAAGCCAATAGCAAAACAATCAGTAATTTTACAAAAGAATTTTTCATAGTTCAAGGTTAATTATCATATAATTAGAATATAAAAATATGATTTTTTTTTATTAAAACCAAAGGCTGAAAGGCTGAGTTAATTTTGCTTTTTATCCTCGCATTTACTCTTGTATTTTCGCTCATAGATTATTGTTCCTTCACCAATATTTCGCTTACAATCGGATCGTATTTTTGTCTTTCTAATAATATTGTTGCATTTATCATGAAAAAAGATAATCTCTTCGGTTATTAAGCATTTATTCTTTGAGGTAAATTTTTTTCTTTTTTTTGTAACATTCATTTTGCCATCGTGTGTAAGGCTAGTGTCAGTTTCCCATTTACTCCATTCATTATTCTTATAAACAATGCTTTGAGTAAAGGCAGTTGAGGTAACTAAAACAAAGGTAGCAAGCAAAACTGCAATTTTCATAAAATAGGATTTAGGTAAAAAGAAATTACCTACAACTAGTTCTTATACTCAATATCGAAGACCTTACCATCCTTATATACGGCTACTCTCTCCAGTGTGCCATTGGCAGAATAGTAGTATTTTTTGCCATCGATAAGTTTATAATTTTTAAAAAAGCCATCGCTTTCTATTTTTCCCGTTTGAGTATAAAGTTTGTGAAAGCCTTCTCCGTCGTAATAGTCTTTTGTATATTTTGAATCGTTGTTGGAGGTATTATTTGAATTATTGTTGTTATTATTTGTTGTTACTTGAGCTCCCGATTTTTCGTAAGTCTTAACAGTTGTGGGATCCATTTGACCGTTGTTAAAAGATTTTTCGGAACGTAATGTTCCATCTGCGTAATACTCTTTTATAACTCCTGTTTCTTTTCCATCATTCCACTCGCCTTCAATCATTAACTGCCCATTATCGTGGTAATATTTCTGAACGCCTGTTCGTTTCCCCTTTTCATTAAACTGCCATTCATAGGCCATTTGACCATTTTTGTGATAAAACTTATAATCGCCTGTCCATTTGGTTCCTTTCCAAATTCCTTCTTCCGAAACTTTACCATTATCAAAATAAAATTTAGCATAACCATCTGCTTTATTATTCACAAAAGTTATTTCGCTTTTAATTGTACCATCGGGATAATATGCTTTCCAGACCCCTTGTTTCTTACTATCAACATAACGCCCTTCTTCAAGGACAGTAGTTTTGGTTGCATCGTATGTTACCCAATAACCTTGTTTTAAATCGTTTGCATCTAATTGGTTAATAGTATCTTTTTGAGCGAGAAGGTTTACACTCAAAACAACTGTAAATAAAATGTACAAAAATCTTTTCATCTTCCGGTTTATTTAATCTGCAAAAATATAAAGCAAACTGCTAATAAAAAACTATTTCGCAATTATTTGAACCCAAAGCCTTTTTTTCGGCTTTTTATTGTGCTCCGTTATACGATTCAATTTAGATATTGGTTACAAATTTTTAATCAAAGTTTTTCAAAAAGAACAATACTAAAATCGTTCCAAAAAGCATTAATTTTTCAAAATCTTAATTTCTACTCTACGGTTTAACATTCTACCCTCTTCAGTTCCATTATCTGCTACCGGATTCTTTTCTCCATAACCTACCGGATTCAATCTTTTGGATGAAATTCCTTTTGTAACAAGATAGTTTACAATGCTTTCTGCTCTATCCTGAGAAAGTTTTTGATTATATGCATCTGTTCCTTCGTCGCTAGTATGACCGGCAATTTCTATTTCAACGTCGATATTACTATCTAAAAATTTAAACAATTTATCCAATTCAGGAAACGATTCTGAGAGTAATTCGGCAGAAGCTTTTTTAAAGTAAATGTTTTTTAGAGCCATGGTTTGACCCTTTTTTAATTTCTCCAATTTAATATCCTTTTTGTAATCTGCAGGTGAATAATCGTTTAATTCGAAAACATCGGCTTTGCTTTCATATCCAAATGCCTCGGCTGAAATTCTATATTTTGTATTCCGAGGAAGTTTAATTTCATAATTGCCATCTGAATTTTCTGTTTTAAAAGAAATCATTTCAATGTAATTGCCATCCTCAAGCTTCTCAATTTTTATTGCTGCCTCACCAATTGGCTTATTGGATTCATTATCAATTACCACACCGGATAGCTTTACGTCGGTAAAAACCGGTTCTTCTTCAATATCATCAATCTTCCTAGGGATTTTTAAATTAAAAGGATTTATAAACACCTGAAACATAATTCCAATATTTCCTCCTGATGATTTCATCTTTTTTGGATCCTCTTCTTCCGGCCAATTACCAACAATTTCTCTATCTAAAACAGAGAAATCGTTCTTCTTCATATTCATTTGCCAATAAGTTCTGGCACCAAAGTACACAAATCGTGAAAAAGGGTAGTAAAACAATTGGTATGAAGGAGTTATTGCAAAATTCTTAAATTCAGTTAATAAGTACCATTAGGTGTACCATGCAGAAAAAATAGTACTCAAACTGCCTTTAGAAAAATCTAAATGAATTCCAAAATACGATTTTAGTTTTGGGGAAAATTCAGAAATTGGCATAAGATAACCAAATCCAAGTGTTCTGGTTTTGTACATTAACTTAAATTCCGATTCTTCTGTAATGCTGTAATGAGCAACATTCTGACCCTGTCGCTTGGAGTAAGTAAAGTCGAAAATACCCTTATCTATTCCAATACCTGCACCAAAGGTAATACCAGAAAGACAATGAATATCTGTTAGGTTTTCGTCCATTATCCAACCGTCTATTTTATTTGGATCGCTGTTATAACCGTCAACCCAACGATTAATTCCATGAAGGCCTGAACGTGCAAAGTTTACACCTCCAAAAACATATTTGGGCTGAATTATCTGACCTTGTGCAACTGTGGCAAGAAGAAGAAAAATTATTACTATTTTTTGCGTTTTCATATTTCTTAGTTTTTTCTAATACAAAAGTATTGAAAAATATCAAAGTGAATATTTTGTTTTTTTGTTTTTTGTTGTTAGAATAGTTAGTTAATTACTTTAGTCCTACCAAATCAATCGCTCTGGCTTTTCTAAAGGGGAATGTCCCTACTGAACCTTTATCCTTTGACTTTAAGACCTTCCGACTTTAAGACCTTCCGACCCGTTCTAAGGGTAAAAAACAATTTATGTGTATTATAAAAGTAATTACAAATATTTTTAAAATGAATAAAACAATAAATAGCTTATTAATTAAGGCCGGAGCCAATAGTAAATACATTAACGAGTCTAAAATAACTTTCGAAGAACTTGGAATGATTCCAATGGAAAGATTGTTTTTGCTTAATCTTATTGAGGAAAATTTTGGAATAAAAATTGACAAAATTACTGAAGAAAAGGTTAATTCTCCTGAAGATTTGTTAGCCATTCCGGGATTATTTTAATAACGTTTTAAGGTATATTTGCCAAAGAGCTTTAGCTTTTCATTTCTTTTTACGAAATTTGACGCATAATGATAAGAAGAATTTCGCATATTGAAATTGATAAAAGACTTTGGGATAATTGCATAAAGAATTCCTTCAATGAAACAATCTATCCGTATTCGGAGTTTTTAGATATTGTTTCTCCGGGTTGGGATGGTTTGGTTCTAAATAACTATGAGGCCGTTTTTCCTTTAACGCATAAGAAAAAAATGGGCATTAATTATCTTGTTCAACCGGCTAATTCGCAACAACTTGGACTTTTTTCCAGCATTACCTTAAGCAATAAAATCATTGAAGAATTCTTTAAAAAAGTTTCAGAGCATTATTCATACATAAATATTCAAATAAATTCTTTTCACAAAGAAAAAATTCCTGATTTAATTTATACGGAAAGAAAAAATTATGAATTACCTCTAAATCAGAGTTATGAAGATTTATTTTCAGGTTTTTCAAACAACCATAAAAGAAATATTAAAAAAGCTAAAGAAGCCGGTGCACAAATAGAGAAAGATTTATCAATAGACAAATTAATAGCTCTTTACAAAGAAACCAGAGGTAAGGAAATGAAACATTCTAAAGCAGATTATCAAACTTTAGAGAAACTAATAAACTCTTTTCTTTCTAATAAATCTGCTGAAATTATGTCTGTTAATCTTCCCAAAATTGGCTTTTGTGCCGGCGCTGTCTTTGTAAGAAGTTGCAAAAGATCGGTTTTCCTATTTTCAGCCACCGGTATTGAAGCCAAAAAAAATGGGGCAATGCACTTTCTAATTGACAATTACATTAGAAATAATTCGAAGGAAGATATTATTTTAGATTTTGAAGGTTCTAATCAGGAGAGTCTGGCAAGATTTTATGCAGGCTTTGGTGCAAATTGTACCGAATATTACAAGCTTAGCAAAAACAAGCTTCCGGGATTCTTAAAACTAATAAAAAAGTAAAATGGCTTGTAAAATTTCCAATATTGCAGTTTACCTGCCCGAAAATGTTCTTACAAACGAAGAAATTGCAGCTGTTTCGGAAAATCTGACAGCCGAAAAAATTGAAAAAAAACTGGGAATACAAAAAAGGCATATTGCCGCAAACAACGAAACAGCTTTGGATTTGGCTTTTAATGCTTGCGATTCATTGCTTAAAAATTACGACAAAAACAGTATAGATTTTCTTGTATTGTGCACTCAAAGTCCCGATTATTTTTTACCAACTTCGGCCTGTATTTTACAAAACCGACTTGATTTACCAAAAAACATTGGCGCTTTCGATTTTAATTTAGGCTGCTCGGGTTTTATTTATGGACTTTCAATAGCTAAAGGATTTATTAACAGCGAAATAGCAAATAAGATGCTTTTAGTAATGACAGATACTTACTCGAAACATCTGCACAAAAACGACCTAAGCAATCGTACAATTTTTGGCGATGCAGCAAGCGCATGTATTATTGAAAAAGCTGAAAATGAGCACATTCATCATTTCGTTCTTGGAACCGATGGAAGTGGAGCAAATCAGCTAATTGTTCCAAATGGTTGCTTAAGGAATCCTTTCAACCCCAACGAAAAAGAAATAACTGACGAATCGGGAAACGTTAGAACAAACAATAATTTGTATATGAACGGCCCCGAAATTTTTAATTTTACCATAGATACTGTGCCAAATTTGGTAGAACAAACTCTTAAGAAAAACCAATTAAATGCAAGTGATATAGATTATTATATCTTTCATCAGGCAAACAAATATATTTTAGAGTACTTAAGAAAAAAAATAGGAATTGCTGAGGAAAAATTTTACAATAACCTTTTAGATACTGGTAATACAGTAAGTTCAACAATTCCGATTGCAATCAGCAACCTGCTGCAATCTGGAAAAATAAAGGAAGGAAATAAACTTCTTCTTTGCGGTTTTGGAGTGGGACTTTCCTGGGGTTCGGTAATTGTTGATTTATAATGACTTATTAAACAAAACTGCTTTTTTAATGAAAAACTTCACAATAAAGACAAAAGTATGGCTTTGGATGGGAATAATAATAGTACTTAGTTTTTTGCCCGGAAGTAGTTTCAACTCTGTTTCTCCATTCATTTTTCCTCATACCGACAAGCTGGTGCATTTTTTTATTTACTTTATTATGTGTCTTTTATGGCTTCAATTTTTTAAAAGTTTGGGGATAGGGAAAGTTTCAGCAATAGCCTACTCTCTAATAATTTCCATATTGTTTGGTATGTCTATGGAATTTTTTCAGGAAGTTTTTACCAATAAAAGAACCGGTGAGTTTTGGGATTTTGCAGCAAATTGTTTGGGTGCAATTACGGCTGTTTTTTCTTTCAGTATTTTAAACCGAAACAAACTTTTTAGAAAGATTATAAGTTAATTGTACCTCCGGAAGTCTTTATTTCATCGATTAATTGAGCAATATTTTCCGATTTAAAAAGCAAAAACAGCTGGTCACGAATTTTTCCATAACGTTCGTGAAGTGGACAAGGAGAAATATCAGGATTTTGAGTGCATGAATTCAAACCAATAAGACAAGTATTGAAGAAATCTAAGCCATCTATTGCCTCAATTATTTCAATTAGAAAAATTTCTTCCGGTTTTTTTGAAAGAGTAAAACCGCCATGAGGCCCTTTTGTGGATTTAAGAATCTTCTTTTTAGCCAGTAACTGAAGAATTTTCCCCAAAAATGGGGTAGGTATTTTTAATTCTTCGGATATTTTCTTAATTCCGATTTTTCCTTTTTCTTCTTGATTCAGCGCAATGTAAAGCACCGATCTAATTCCATATTTACATGTGTTTGAAAGCATAGCTTCAAGTTTTTACAAAACGTAAATATAAACATTATTCAGACTAAATGAAAATAAAGAAAAAGTTTAATTAAAAAATGTTCCTGCTTTTTTATGGAATTTTGCCAATTTTTTCCCTAACAGAAGAACGTTTTATTATTTGTCAATTTTATTCCCCTATTTAAAAGTGGTTATTTAATTAGGGGAATTTTTGCATAAAAAAACCTGCGAAGAAAACTCCGCAGGCTAATAAATTATTTGATGAAAGACTTATAATAAGCTTTTGATAATATCTCCTGACTTCGTCACGAAAAAAAACTAAAAATCACAAAGTGTTAAATTACATACAGATACAAAAAATATGATGGAGTTTTGGGGGG
>JAFGXD010000139.1 GCA_016936815.1 Bacteroidales bacterium | reverse complement strand
TTTAGTTCTGGCATCGTCGGTTGCTATTACCACTGTACCTGCTGAAGGACCGGCTGCTATGTTTCCGAATTTCAAATCGGCAACTTTAGATATTTCCAAAGGTTGAATAATGTGAGCGGAAGCTTCTCCGTCGGTTGTTCCACCAGGTACCCAAGTTGCATAAGAATTTTGTGAGAAGAATGTTACAAGTAACAAAGTTGCTGAAAGTAATAATGTTTTTTTCATGGCTTTAAATTTTAAATGTTAATTAATAATTGTTTTTAATTGATAGTGTTAAAACAATAGATGTGCCAACGAAAATAACCTTTATATAAAGTGTTGAATTACTGATGTATATAAAATTTGATCTTATTCTTGGCACATTTTTATTCTTCGAAAACGAAGGAATTATGTTCATTTTTGAAGGGTTTAATTCGTAAAAACTTATAATGTGCAATTAATTACTAATGGGAGAAAGTGTAAATTGAATATCTGAAATATAATCACCATCTAAAGATTCTTTTACTTGAAATGATTTGCTTGGATTAGGACAAGTATATTTTAACGTTTTAATCTGTTTTTCATCCAAACATATATAGTAATTTCCGGGCGATAACCCAAGAAAATTAAAAAACCCATTGACATCCGACAAGCCCTTGTATATTAATTTCTTATTTTGGTCGTAAACGGATAATATTATTCTATGACCCGGTACATTTACTCCATTTTCCTTCTCAATCAGTATTTCCGCCTCAACTTCTCCCATAGGCTTTACGGGGATATATATTCTCTTTATTTGATTTGGGTTAGGAAATACCGCAAAAGTAGATTTATCAA
This sequence comes from Bacteroidales bacterium, assembly GCA_016936815.1. GTDB lineage: Bacteria > Bacteroidota > Bacteroidia > Bacteroidales > GWF2-38-335 > GWF2-38-335. Next base: position 13,578 of record JAFGXD010000139.1, on the reverse strand, counting down.
GAATCCATGAAATACTTGGAAAACCTGCATTTCCCACACTAAGAATGTACTGAGCATAGGGATCCAACCCAATAAAACGATGAACTTTTTTGTTTTTTATATCTACTTGCAGGCCTTTATTAAGGCTAACTGAGGCTGTCTCGATTAATGGTTCGTTTTGATCCATTTTTTCGTTATGGTTAACATCCAAATATACCATTACATCCAAAGCACCCTTACCGTTGCTGTTTCTGCCGGAAAAAAATAGAGGAGTTGGAGTGTTTGAAAAAATAGTGCTTCCGGAGAAACTTTGACTGTGCAGCCAGGTATTTGCAGTATTTTCGGTAGTATGGGAGGCTCTAATTGCATTAAAATCGAAAAACAAACTTAAAAGAAACGAAGAAGTTTTTTCTTCGGGGTAATATGTATAAGAAAAACTGGTAAAGAGTCTTTTTCCGCTTCGCTTTTGTATCTGAATCTTATAATTGCTTATTTTTTTGTTTATTACATCCGAATTAGAAAAAAAATAGATTGCAAGCTGTTTTTTAAGAAAAACAGAGCCATTTAATCCTATTATGTGCTGTTTGTCGTTACTTACAGAATAAGCTGATGTTATTCCAATATTTACCCTGCGATAAAAGGTAGATAAATTTGTTTCGTTAAATGTAACATTAGTATTAATACCTCTGTTGTAATTGGCGGAATTTCTTAAAACAAACCGAAGTCGTTTTATGGCCAAAGGAAGATTAATTCCTAATCTTGATTCAGAAATATTTGAAGTTGAAAAGAAATCCTGATTCGAACTAAAATGCCTATGATAACCATCGAAAGAAATGTTTTTACTTGTTCGTAGCATAAAAGATGCGTTATGAAACCCTTCATTTACAAACATATAGTTTAGTAATAAGCTTTTTCCCACAGAAATGCTGGTAGAAAGAAAAGGGATATTTCTGCTTATTATATTTTTCTCGAAAGTTTCGAATCCCAAAGAAATACTTGATCTTTTGTTTAATCCATAAGAGACTTTTGCATGAGTAAATTTATAGTTCATAGAATCTACTGTAAAGCCGGAAAAAAGCTGATATTCAACTTGTTTTTTGGGAACAAAAGAAAAAGGAATATTAATATAGATATCTTCCTCTTGCTCTTCTCCCCATGGGCCGTAGTATCTAAGTTTTATTGTAGAATTTCCATAAATCAGAGGCACTTCAAAACTATACTCCCCATTAGCATCGGAATTGGTAAAATCTATTAGGTTATTATTTACATACAATTCAATTTCCCAGCCGGGATTTGTCTTTTTGTTTATTGTATAAGTTCCATAAGTTTTTTTGTAAATGGTAGGTGAATTGGTAATTTTGGCACCAAAAAGTGTTGAACTGTTCTGGGAGATTAGAGGAGCAGCAATACATCCAATTTCAATCTGCTTAAAAGGAACCAATTTGTTATTTACAAATCTCCAATTTGCATACTGATCCTTAATAATAAAATCTGTATTATTTCTAAAATTGGCTTTAATATTTAGTTCTCCACCGGCCAATTCCATACCCAAGGAGGTTTTAAGTATCTGATTTGTAAATTTGTCGGATTCTTCTCTAATAGCTAAAGTCCAATCTAAAACAAAACCACCAATAAAACTGTATTTTCTTTTAAATGTTGAATCGACCCTTACCTCTCCTCCCAGTGTTAAAAGATTTTCTCTAAGCTTCTCTTTTCTAAGTTGCTTAATTACCGGAAGTTCAATGTCGGATTGCAGAATAATCATTAAATTTCTAAAATCAACAGTAAAAGAAAAAGAAAACAGTTTTTCGTAAATTTCAAGGGGTAGGAAAACATCTCCAAATGTTGAAATATATTGATTATTTGAAAGAGAAAGCGTTTTATCGCGAAAAGAAATTGTTTTGTTATTGGTATTTAGAATAAAGGAATTATCAAAATTCGAAATATACCCACTAACAGTGTCAAGCTGAGCGGAATGAGTAGTATAAATTCCAAGGATTTTAAACAGATTATTAATTGGCAAATAAAACTCATCCTGAAAATACAGGGCATCCAAGTCGTAAAAACCTAGTTTATCTACATTAATTACAACCATTACATCCTCATAATCTTCCTGAGCCTGAGATTTTGAAACAGAAATACTAAGTAATGCAATAAAGGAAAGTTTTGCTATAAAACCCAGTAGTTTTATGTTTCCATTAGGCAACATTATTCGATAAGAATAGTAATATCCAAAGTGCCGGAATAATCTCCCGGAGGGTTAAAAGATGGTCCGTTCATTTCTAAAACACCTCCAACACTAATTAAAAATCCATTTTCTGAATTAGCCGGGGCAGCAAATACTTTTCCGTTTTCAGGCTGCTCAGTTCTTAATTTAAAATGACCACCGTTTGATCCGTGCATTACAATAGTATGTTTATATATTAAGTGTACCATAGAATATTCAGGGCATGAAATTTCATAAACAGCCTCCGAATAATAAGCTTCAGAGCTTAAAGTAATAACAGTTCCCGTTGCCGATCTAACCCCGTTAGAAGAAATAGAAAGTGTTCCACCGTTGCTGCCGGGATAGAAACTACCAAAGCTCAAATCTTTAATTTTAGTTATTGAAATCTGCAACCCGTTTTCGGAATTTCCTTTTGAGTTTTCTTGAGAAAAACAAAAATTAATTGTCAAGCTTATAAATATGCTCAAAATATATAATCTCATCTTTTGTTCCTGTTGATGAATAAACAATTTTCAAACTCCCGGACGAAAAGTCAATTAACTCGCTTACTGCAAGAGATAAATTAAATTTACGCAACAACAATGGTGTATAAACAGCCACACCTTTTGCTTTACCAACCAAAGTACTTTTTCCTGCAACATCTACATAAAACACTTCAATCTGACCAAAAGTTGATTTTTCCCCAGATCTTAGAATATCAAAATGAAGGAATTTAGAATTATTGTCGCCCGGAACAATTCTAACATTATCTATGCTTGCAGTAACTGCTAATTCGCCAAGTCGAATAATTACCGGGATACTAATTCCATATACCGGAATAAGTTTAATTCCAACTGCAGCAGTATCTTCCGAGTTTTCAAGCAAGGGTTTTTCATCCACCACCGACCTAAAATATAAATGAGAGCGATATTCGGCTGAAAGCATATTTGCAGCAGTTTTAACCTGTAATCGCACTATTTGCGATTCGTTAGGAGCTAAGACAATTGATCTTGGAAAAATTCTTAAATACTTATCGGCAAACAAAATTTTTTCTTCCGGTTGCTCAATTTGCTTTAATACACCATCTTCCTCCATTTTATACTGAAGAAAACTAATTGTGTAACGGGCAGTGTCTTTGCCGGTATTGGCAACAGAAACTTCTTCTATTGTTTTCCCGTCTTCAAAAACAACTCTAAAAGGAGCTATTAACAGGTCGCTTTGAGATTTGACAATAATGCAATTTATTATCAGAATTAATAAGAAAATCTTTTTCATGGCTATTGTTTTAATTTTATAGTATTTGGGTTACAATAATAATACCTTAATTCGTAACAGATTAATATTTAATAACTTTCAATAAAACATATTCCCGTTTCTTCATTTTTTTCTTCGTTTTCGAATAACCATATTCGTTTTGGAATAAAATTTCATAAAACAATTTGATAAAGTTTTCATAACATCTTGTATTTTAAAATCTTATTACATTTGGTATGTTTTTGGCATTCATTATTCAAAGTAAAAAAATGAATCAAACAGAACAAATATCAAACCTTGATAAGCAAGAAGAACTTGTTTTATCAAAAGTAAAGAACCTGAAAACTCATCAGGAACTTGACGAGTTTGTTAGGAAAAACATTCTACTTTTTACTCAATCACCGGAATTAAAAGAACTTGTAAAAAAACAGAGAAATTATATAGTTGTAACAACAGAAACAACCTAATTATCCTCCCATATTGTCGTATAAATCATACTTCTGCAATCTGCGATGAAGTGCGTTCCACTCAATATTTAGTAATCTTGCCGCTTCGGCTTTATTAAATTTAGTTTTTTCCAATGCCCTAATAATTGTGTTTTTTTCAATTTCCTCCAAATTAAAAGTTTCATTTAAAGGCTTATGTTGGTCAAAACTTCTAATAATATCGAAATGTTTAACATTAAGTTCATTTCCATTGCAAAGAATAATTGCTCTTTCCATAAGGTTTCTTAATTCACGTATATTTCCGGCAAATCTGTAATTTGAAAGCAACTTAATAACCTCATCATTAACACCTTTAATATCCTTTCCCATTTTTTTATTAAGAGAATTAAGAAAGTGCTCCACCAAAAGAGGAATATCTTCTGTTCTTTCTCGTAGAGGGGGCAAATGAATAATAAAAGTTCCCAAACGATGAAACAAATCAAGGCGAAAACTACTGCCATCAGTAAGAGTCTCAATGCTCTTGTTTGTTGCAGCAACTATTCTAACGTCAAAAGGAAGGCTTTTCTGAGTTCCCACTTTGGTATATTTTCTATCTTCAAGCACTCTAAGCAGCTTAACCTGAAGGTTCATAGTCATTTCGCCAACCTCATCGAGAAACAAAGTTCCTTTGTTAACGGTTTCGAACCAACCGGCTTTATCGGAAACAGCATCGGTAAAACTTCCCTTAACATGACCAAAAAACTCGCTTTCGAACAAGGTATCGGGTATTGCCGACATATTGGCAGCACCAAACATTTGGTCTTGTCTTTCGCTTAAATCGTGAATTGCCCTAGCAACCAATTCCTTTCCGGTTCCACTTTCGCCAATAATTAAAACAGAAGTATCGGGTGTTGCAGCAACCATCTTTATTTGATCAATAATTTCCTTTACCTGCTTTGATTTCCCGATAATACTACCTATTTCGTTGTTAATCTCTTGTTTAAGTCTAACATTCTGTTTTATTTGAATATCCAGTTCATTTTTAAGTTTGGAATACTTTAGCGTTCTTTCAATAGACATCCAAATATCGGAGGGGGAAAAAGGCTTCTTAAAATAATCTGAAGCTCCCTTTCTAAGAGCTTCAATAACAGTATCCATATTACCGGAATCGCTAATCATAATGACCTCAATTTTTGGAAATTCCTTTTTTATTTTTTCCAAAATCTGTAAGCCGTTCATTTCGGGTAAAAGGTAATCGGAAATTACAAATTTTATTTTTTCTTTCTTAAGAATTTTGAAAGCCACAGATGGAGTATCTGCAGTAAATACGGTAAATCGCTCACTCAAAATTGAAGCTGAAAGCCTTCGGTAAACCGGGTCATCATCAATTATTAAGATGTTTTGTTTTTCTTCCTGAGTTTCCATAATTAATGATTTTTAGGTAATAAAATTGTAAATTTGGTTCCGTAACCTTCGGTACTTTCCACCAAAATTTTGCCCTTGTTTCTTTTAACAAAATCTTTCACTATCTGTAAACCAAGTCCTGTTCCTTTTTCCTTATTAGTACCGTAGGTTGTGTAATATTCATTTTTTGAAAAAATCCTTTCAATAGCTTCATTGCTCATTCCAACCCCATTATCTGAAATAATTATGCTAGAATTATTTCCCTTCTCTTGAAAGCTAACAGAAACCTCTCCATTTTGGTTAGTAAACTTTATTGCATTAGAAATAAGATTACGAATAACAATATTCAGCGATTTTGATTCGAAAGTTGCAAAAGTATTTTCGGGAATATGGTTTTTAAGAATAATGCTTTTGCTATTGGCAATAGGCAAAAGAAACAAAAATAGAGACTCTACTAATTTATGTATATTATTGTTTTCCAGTAAAATATTATCTCCATCCTTCAACATTTTTGTCCATTCAATAAGATTATTTATTAAATTAATTGTGTCCTCAGATTGTTTCGACAACAAGCCAATTAACTCCTTAAACTCCTTTGAATCGGGCTTTATAAAACCCTGTTCTAACATACTAACTACTTGTTGAATTTTATTAAAAGGACTTCTAATATCATGAGCAATGACTGAATAAATAAAGTCGCGATTTTTGTTTAACTCAACAATACGCCTTTTTGAAATAGATAATTCCAAATGAGTTTTAACTCTTGCCAATAATTCCAATTTATTAAAAGGTTTGGTTAAATAATCAACACCACCCACTTCAAAAGCAGTAATGATATCCTCTGTTTGATTTTTTGCAGTTAAAAAAATAACAGGTATTTCATAAAGTTTATGGTTCATTTTTAACTGTCTGCAAACTTCAAATCCATCTATTTCAGGCATCATAATATCTAGAAGAATAAGGTCTATCTTGTTTTCAGAAAGCAACTTAATTGCAGAATTTCCATCCAAAGCAAAAGCGATTCTATAATTTTGTTCTTTAAGAATGTTTCCAACAACCTTAAGATTTTCTTTATTATCGTCAACAATTAATATTGTAGAGGCTTCATTCATTTTATTATACGTTAATAGTTAAGTAAATATGTTTTAATCTTGCCATATCCTTTTGTATTAATTTCCTTAGATTCTATAAAATTGAACTGAGGCTTCAAAATTTGATACAAGTCTTCTGAAAGGAAAATTTTCATTGGTTCTGCCGATTTTTCCAAACGAAAAACAATATTTACTGCATTACCAAAAATATCGAAAACAAATCTATTATTTCCCACAATGCCACCAATAACTTGTCCTGTATGCAGTCCCATTCGTATTTCCCATTTATTTCCCGATTTTAAATTTCTATTTTTAATAAAAGAGTGTATTTCAATTGCTGAATTAACAATATTGGAAGCGTGGTTAGCATTTTCCTCCGGAATACCGCAAACAGCCAGATATCCATCTCCGGAAGTTTTAATTCTGATAGCTTCATGCTTTTCAACAATGCTATCGAATTCGGCAAAAATACTGTTAAGTTCCTCAAAAAGTTCGGCATTCTGCATAACTCTGGCTTTTTCTGTAAAATCCACAATATCAACAGCTATAAGGCTAACATTATTGTAAGTTTTAGGTAAACTAAATCCGGTTCTTAAAAGGTCTTCAGCAATTTTAATGGGAAAAATATTGTGGAACAGATTAACAATTTTTTCGTTAGCATTTTTTAGTTTAACAATGCTTTCTGATAGTTGTTTTCTAACAACACCAAGCTCAATATGAGTTAAAACCCTGGCAAGGAGTTCTTCCTTATTAAAAGGTTTTGTGATGTAATCGTTACCTCCCGCACCAAATCCTTCAACAAGGTCTTCGGGTTGTGTTTTTGCAGTTAGAAAAACAATTGGAGTGTCTTTAATTGTGTCAATTGTTTTTATTTTCTTACAAACTTCAATGCCGTTAATTCCCGGCATCATTATGTCCAGAAGAACCAAGTCAAAATTATTTTCTTTCAATAAACTAATGGCAGATTCTCCATCTTTTGCAAGACTAATCTGAAATCCTTCATTTTTCAGAATTTTTCCGGCAAACTGAAGTGTAGTAGTATTGTCGTCTACAATCAGAATATATTTTTCTTTGTTTTCCATAGCTCTTTAATTAATTCTTAAAGTTTAGAATTGTTTCTATTATTTCAGGAAACTTATTAAGGTGAATTAATAAGTCTTCAATATTAACATTATTAACATAGTCAATTATTTGCTCAGAATATTGAATAAGAAAATCAATTTTATTTGAGTTTCCAAAATCAATAAGCTGATTTGCAAAGTCTTCAATTTTAAAAAGAACTAGTCCGTCTTTAATCTCATTCCAAATCGGCAAATAATCGTTTTTAAGTATTTTTCCTATTTCCGGAAGTTTTTCCTTAGTATTATTTGGAAGAATATTTAATGTAGTTTCAAAAGAACTAATATTATTTTCTTGTTTTTTCAGTTTTTGGTATGCAAGAAATTTCATTAGCTCGTTAACCAACTCTCCCTTAGAAACAGGTTTATACAGAAAACCATTAAAATTTCTTAATTGGTCTTTATTTGTTTTTGCTGAAACTGAAGCTGTTAGAGCAACAACCGGAATATGTTTTTTCGAATCGTTGGTTTTAATTATTTCAGCAACCTGATAACCATTTAACCCCGGCATTCTAATATCTAAAAGAATAAGAGCCGGGTTTGTATGTTTAAGAATTTCGAGTGCCATTTCACCATTGTCTGCCGAAACAATTCTAAGACCCATACCCTGAAGCAGACTCTCAACAGCTTCGATATTAGAAATAACATCATCTACAACCAATATTGTATTTTCCTCAAAAACAATATCATCAATTGGCAAATACTTATCGTTTTTCTCAATAATTTTCTCACAAACTTTAACATCAGGAATAACCAGAGAAAAAACAGAGCCTTTTCCTATTTCGCTTTTAACAGTAATGTTACCTTTCATTTTTTCGGCAAGTCGTTTGGAAATTGCCAGACCTAAACCTGCGCCACCATATTGACGATTCGATTGCCCCGATTGTTGACGAAAAGCCTCAAAGATGATTTTCTGCTGATCGTCGGGAATGCCAATTCCTGTATCGGAAATATCAATTCTAAGTTCTCCCCCGGCATCTGACGAATGAACAAAATCGAGTTTAATTCTTACAAAGCCCTTATGAGTAAACTTGGTAGCATTACCAACTAAATTGAAAATAATTTGTTTAAAACGAATTTCATCTAAAAGAAGACCTTCAGGAAAAGAATCGGTTGCATCAACAGAAAGAGCCACTCCCTTTTTTTGAGTTTTTTCGAAAAAGAGCAATTTAATTTCGTTAATAACATTAATAGTATCAACAGGTTGTGGAGATATTTCAATTTTATCGGCTTCAATTTTCGATAAGTCTAAGATGTCATTCAGCAAACTTAACAGAAGATTTCCACCGCTTAACACCGATTTTATCATCTTTTTATGATTATCGTTTTCCAACTTATGGTAAAGAGCTTCACTAAAACCAAGAATAGCATTCATTGGGGTACGAATTTCGTGGCTCATATTAGCAAGAAATTCGCTTTTTGCTTTATTTGCACTATCGGCCTTCTTTTTCTCGTCAATTAATCGTTTTTCAAGAGTTGTACGGTTGTTGAAATTCACCAGCATTTCAGAAAATACTGCCAAAAGCAATTCCTCTTTTTTAGTATAATAATGATGAGCCCTAACTGAATCGAACCCAAGAAAACCTGTGCAAACCCCATTATTCATCATTGGAAGTGTCATCAGGCTCTTTATTTTCTGAGGTTCAAGAATTTGCCTTACTCCATCGTCATTATTTAGAGCAAAAACATCAGGAATTGAAAGAGTTTCTCCCTTTTTGTGCGCCTCAACCCACCAGGGAAGCATTTCTAATGGCACATTTTGCAACTCAAGTATTTGAGGTTCAATTCCAACCTGACACCATTCGTGTGTATTATTGCAAACATTTTTTTCCCAATCATATTCAAAAATATATGCACGATCGGCGTTTACATAACCTCCTATTTCTTCTAAAGAACTACTAATTGATTGTTCGATTTTTTCAATTGGCAGATTAATATATTGAGAAGCCAGTTTAATTAGGATAGTTTGCATATTATTATGAGAAATTATTTCCTCTGAAGCTTTCTTTTGTTCAGTAATATTTCTAACAAAAGTAACTAGCTTATCACTTCCAAGAGGAACAATTCTTGCCTGAAAATGCTGTATTACGCCCCCAATATCCAAATCATATTCAATTTGTTCAAGTAAGTTGTTTTCCATCGACTTCCTAATATGATTGTCGAACAATTCGCTAACAGAAGGTGGCAAAATTTCTTTGAAATTCTTTCCAATAAATTGCTCCGGAGAGGAAAATAAATCATTAACATCAGCTTTATAATCAATAAAATAACCATCTGAACTTATAACAAAAATCGAATCCGGAATGCTTCTCAAAAGAGTTCTGTGATATTCATCGCTTTCTTTCACCTTTTTATTGGCAATTTCTGCGTCCTCCATCATACTTATTAAGACCTTCTTACTCTTTTCTAAATTAAGCAAGTGCTTTTCGTTTTCGTGTTGAACTTTCTTAAAATCAGATATTTCAGTAAAACTATGAATGTAACAGGTTTTATTTTCGAAAATATTTTCGGTCATTGAGATAGTTAAGAAATGTTCATTACCTTTTTTATCTGATATTATAAATTCCTTGTTCCTAAAATTCGAACAAATAGTGTTAATACAATCGCCACCTGATTTACCACAAAGGAGTTCATTACAAGTTGTTTTTTTAATATCATCTTTTGACAAATCCAGAATTTTTAGAGCTAAATCGTTGATAAATAGAATTTCTCTGGAACCTGCATTTGAAACCAAGATGCCGCAATTAATATCATTCAGAATTGTTTGGTAATTTCCAACCATGCTTGAAATCTCAGTTCTAACAATATTTAATGAATCGGCAATTGTAATAAGTGGGTTATCTTTATTTACTAAAGCATCCTGAAAATTTTGCTGTTCTTCTTCCCAAATAATACTGCCACACAAATCTATAATTTGGTCAACATCATCTTGTTTTATTTTTATTATTGAAGCGGTTTCGTAAGATTCTTTGGTTGAAATATTTACATTAATCAGGCGAAAAGCTTCTGCAACGGAATCAACAAATACAAATTTTTGTCTAACAAAAGCTGAATAGAGTTTAACTGTTGCCTTAAAAAATTTGCTTGCGTTGCAGATAATAGACAGTTTTGGCTCAGTATTAAAAGTTTTATTAATTCTTTTTATTTCTCTGGCATACAGTTTTTTCAGCCCCAATGATCCTCCCTCTTGCAATTCCGAATAATCAGTAATATTATAATATGGATTGCTTTGAAAACCGGCTATTGCAAATACTTTTTCCAGAATTTCACAAGATTGTTTCACATCTTCTACATTACCCGGATTTCCTTTAATTGCAACGAAAAGAAGCACATTTGGAACTATTCCAATTTTATATGAAAAATTAGTCTCCAAGTTCTGAAAATGCCAGTCAGGATTAAAATCAATTTGCTGAAAAGATAGTGCAGTCTGAAATATGTTTGTCTGGAAAGAAGTCCTTTCAACAGCCTTTCTTATAGCCTTTTCATAAGAATCGAAAACTAAATATGGCACTTTAGGGGAAAAGAATTTTATTCCTGTTGCAAGAATAATCTTCAACCATTTCTGATTGCTAATAAAAATTACAGCTTCAATGTCATTGTGGTTTTCATTTACATAATTTCGATATTTCTTAACCTCTCTTATTGGAACTTTGCCGGTATGACCTGTTGTATTGCGTATAATAATCATAGGTTTCTTTACAAGCATCTTTTCAACAAACTCATTTACTTTGGTTTGAAAAACATCATCTTCGTAATGACTAATATTTCCTGAACCGTACATGTAAATAATATTTTCACCAATTTTTATAAAGTTAGAATAAAAGTCCTCTTTAAAATGAATATTGGTAAATTCTTCGGATTTTGTAATCGGAAGACCTGTAATTTCACAAATACTAATATTTGGCATATTATCCATAATTTTCACTAATCTACATTAAATATAGGTTTCTTTCCTGATTCAATTAACATTTTGTTTATTGTTTGTTTCAATTCAATAATTCGTTCCTCTCTTCCAACCATTAGTCTATTCATTCGTTCCGTTTCAATTAAAGTGTCGTGTAATTGTTTCTCGGCATTTTTTCTGTCGGTAATATTCGAAAATATACAAGCAAGAACATTTTTTGTGTAAAAGTATGATGACACCTCAAAAAATTGCTTCTTATTAAATTGAAAAACCTCAAATAATTGGTAATTGTTATTTTCAATTGCTGAAAGAAATGTTTCTCGCCAGTTAGATTCTTTCTCGGGTAAAACCTGACCAATACTTTTTCCAATTGTTTCGTGACACACAAAACCTGTAAGCATCTCGAAACCTGGATTCATGTTTAAAAATTTAAAATCAATGATTTTGGATAACGAATCTCTTACTATCTCAAACAATACAAACCCATTTCTCATTTCGTTGAATAGAGCCTGATACTGTTCCGATAATTTTCTATTTTCAATTGCCAAAGCTGCAATATCTGCAGACCATAAAAAGAGGCTGCTAAGTCTATTTTCAAGAGATTCCCTAGTTTTGGAAAAGCTCAATATTGCACCAATAACGTTAGTTTTAGAATCGATAATTGGTTGAATAATCCATGAAGAATAACCATCAGATTCTAGTTTTTCCAAATCTGAAACAATAAAAAACTCTTGCGACTCTTTGTCTTTTAAATTAAAAATTCTTTTTGGCATATCCCTTCTAGAGGCAGATTTTAATACTGAAATATTGTTTATTCCCGGATTTGTCTTTTTAGCAAAACTTGAAGAATAATAATCTGTATTATTTCCTGTTTCATCCACTATATACAAAACAGTACTTACCTCATTCATTTCGTCGATAAGATATACAATTGCATTAAAAATATCTTGGAGGTTTTCCTTTTTGGAAACCATTGTCAATATTTTGTTTTTACTTTTAGCAATGTTTTCAAGCCTTTTGTTTTTTGTAATATCTATTAAAACTCCCTCTGTGCCAATATGATTTCCTTGCTCATCGATAATAAGATGAGAGGAAGCTAAGACATTCATAATTTTGTTATTTTTGGTTTTTAACTTTAATTCCTGGTTTTTAACAAATCCTTTTTCCCTTATTGCATTAATAAAAGCTGCTCGTTCATCGGGGTCGCTGTAAAAATTTAAAACCGGTTTTCCAATCAATTCCTCAATTTTATAACCAGAAAAATCTTCTATACTCTTGCTCATTTCAATTATATTGCCTTTAATATCAAGAGTATAAATAACGTCCTGAATCTTTTCAGTCATTGTTCTGTATTTTTCCTCGCTTTTGCTTAATCTTTCCTCAGCCAATTTACTATCTGTAATATCTAGAGCTGTACAAACAACTAATTCTATTTCCCCTTTTTCATTAAATTTAGGTGTTTTGGTTATCTGCATAAATCTTTTTTCGCCTGTACCGTTAGTTAACCATTCTTTTATAACAACTTGTCCCGAAGATTCAAAAACCTTTTTGCTCATACTATTGCAAAACTCTACTTTTTCGGGAGAAAAAATTTCGCATAACTTTTTCGATTCCATTTCATCCACTTCCTTGCCATGAAAATTGGCATGAGCGGTATTTAGTGCCCAATAAACATCATTGTTAATTATATACCATACTTGAAAAGGAAGACTATTAATTAGAGTTCTAAGTAATTTTTTTTCATCTTCCCCAAATTTGCTAATTCGTTTGCTCAATGAAAAATCGCTAATATTATGTTTTGATAATGGCTCCATTTTTATTCAATTAACATATATTATTAATATAATTGTTTGCATAAAAAGATAAATGGGATATTGTTGTCCCTGTGGATTTTTTTTTGCGTGAAAAATTCCAATAACAAAATTGCATTAAAAAAACAGCAAAAAATAGAGCATTTTAGCTCTATTTACATAGGTTGAAAATACTGATATACAATAGGGTAAAAATACCCTGAAATAGAAAAAGCCGTCCGAAAACGGACGGCTTCTAACCACTATTAAAAACATCTTAGTTGTAAGCAACTGTTACATCAAAAGAACCTGTGTAAAGACCGGGGTTTTGGTTGGCTTCTACGTTTAGTGTAGCACCTACTTTTAGGTTAGATTCGCCTGCACCGTCTAAAGTTGATGAAGAACCA
>JAFGXD010000019.1 GCA_016936815.1 Bacteroidales bacterium | reverse complement strand
CTTAAAGATGGAGTAGAGTCTGAGAATATTATTTTCCTAAACTTTGAAGAACGTGAGAATTTGCATCTGACTAATTGGACAACACTTTATGACGAGATAATCGCAAAGGTCAATTCCAATGATACCTATTATATTTTTTTGGATGAAGTACAACAAATAAATGACTTCGAAAGATTAGTAAATAGCCTATTCACTAAGAAAAATATTGACTTATATGTTACAGGTTCAAATGCCTATTTATTATCGAGTGAGTTAGCAACTTTTTTGACAGGAAGATATATTGCCATAAACCTACAACCATATTCTTTTAAAGAATACGCATCTGCTTATTCTGAAGAAAAAAATACGGATAAACTTTTTAGAAAATATATCAATGAGAGTTGTTTTCCTGAAGCAGTAACTCTTTCAAAAAATGATGAAAATCTGGTAAGTGATTATTTGCAAGCAATATACGACACGGTGATAATTAAGGATATTTCACTGCGTCATAGCTTACGGAATGTAGATAATCTACATCGAATTGTTAGTTTTCTTTTTGATTCAATAGGCTCTTATGTTTCACCGACAAATATTGCAGCTCAATTAAACCATAATTCCTCAAAGAAAATTTCGCATAATACGATAATTAAATATCTTGATTTTCTTACTAATTCGTATATTTTGTATGCTGCACCTAGATACGATATCAAAGGAAAAGAATTGCTTTCTACGAATGGAAAATATTATGTTGTTGATTTAGGATTAAAGAACATTACTACAACAAATAAATATGAAGCTGATTTAGGGAGAAAACTTGAAAATATTGTCTACTTTGAGTTATTTAGGCGAGGTGGAAAAGTTTATGTAGGGAAACATAACGACAGGGAAATTGATTTTGTTGTACAAAAGGCAAACAATGAACGAGAATATTATCAGGTAGCATATACTATTAATGACGAAAAAACATTTAATCGTGAAATTTCGGCATTTGATAGGATTAAAGATAATTATCCAAAATTTCTATTAACATTAGACTACGACAATACAAGTATAAACGGAATACAGAAAATTAATGTAATTGATTGGTTATTAGGGTGAAGTTAAGAAAATGCCAACTAAAAACTAAAAACTATTTTTTGCCCACATTAGGCATTAAAAAGTCAATCCACCGCCCCGCTTTTCTAAAGTGGATTTATCCATTTGGTTAGAATAGATTATTGAACTGAAGACGAAGAACTTGGATTAACTTTTTCCTCCAGAATATCAATTACTGCCTGCTTCATTTTTTCGTAAGAAAATTTTTCGCCAAATAGAAACGACCAGTAGGTGTAATGCATATTTCCCTTTGTCATTCCCATTACGTATTTCTTTTTAACACTTTCCAGAGCCGCACTATGTTCACTTTGAATTGTAAAATCGAAATCATTAATTGCAACCTCGTTGTTCATTACATAAAAAATGTGTTTATAGTAGAGAAATGCTTCCGGTTCATCGTATTTTTCGAATACCATAATTTTCTTGTCTTTCCAAATAAACTGGTCGAAGCAAAACATATTTTCCAATTGCGATGGGAGTTTTTTCTGTTCTCTGGCCGTATATAATACTTTTTTTAAATCGTCGGCCTTCTTATAATTTTTCTCAGCATAAAGGCATTGAATCAACTTACTAACTACATTATAATTATCGGGAAGTCGTTCATATATTTTTGAAAACGACAATCTTGCATTTTCAAATTTGCCGGTATTATAAAAAACCAGTCCCATATTGTAGAGGCATCTAAAATAATCGTCGGAGCCATCTGCGCACAAATCCAAAGCTTTTTTATACGTATCTTCAGCCTTTTCCCAAATGTTATAATCGGCATAAACGTCGGCCAGATTTATCCAATCCTTTGGTGAAGCAAGCCTCATTTTTGTTACATTTTCTAGACAATAAATTGCAGAATCTTTTTCACCGTAATAGTAGTGTAAATCGCCTTTATAACTAAGATAATCTGTAACTGTTTCATCCAGCTCAATTGCATTATTTATGCAAAAAATTGCACTGTCTTTTAATTCAAGACTGTGGTAACTTATTGCCATAGAATAATATACAAGAGGATTGTCTTTGTTTATTTTTAACGATTTGTAATAATATTCGTTTGCTTTTTCGTATTCCGATTGCATGAAATAGCTATAGCCAATGTAATAATACGAAATATCATTAAGTTGCTCTTGATGGTCGAATAGTTTTATTATTTCCAAATATTCGGTTTTATTATAAAGAATTTCTATGCTGTCGTTTAAATCCTGAGATTTGGTTGATGAAAAAATTAATAATAGCAAAATAATAAGATAATATTTCATAGTAATGCTGTTTTTAGTTTTTCAAAAATACCTATTATTATATAAAACCAAAATTTCAAACAAATATTATAATATATCAGAATAACATTTATTTTTTTTCAGCAGATAAATTTTTTCGTTATGCAAACAATTGCATAACGAAAATAATATATTACTTTTGCAAAAAATGAACTAAAACAATTTCTGATTGTTAATAACAAAAATAAAAACATAATGAAATGAATAACGCAATATTTAGAATTAAACATCCTGTTAATGAACCAATAAAAGATTATAAAGCAGGAAGTAGTGAAAGAAAAGAATTGCTTGAGGCAGTTAAAGAACTGAAGAGCAAAATAACCGAAATACCCATAATAATTGGAGGGAAGGATATTTTTACCGGAAATACCGGAAATGTTGTAATGCCGCACAATCATAGGCATATTTTGGCAAAATATCATAATGCCTCAGAAAAAGAGGTTCAATTAGCTATTGAGGCTGCACTTGAAGCACATAAATATTGGGAATCTATTAGTTGGATTGAAAGAGTTTCAATAAATCTCAAGATTGCAGATTTAATTGCCGGAAAATACAGAAATCTTCTTAATGCTGCAACAATGCTTGGTCAGGGAAAAAATGTTTTTCAAGCCGAAATTGATGCTGCATGCGAGACAGTTGATTTCCTACGTTTTAATGCTCATTATGTTTCTGAAATATATAATGATCAGCCTCCGTCAGATTTTGGAGCTGTAAATCGCTTGGAATACAGGCCTTTAGAAGGCTTTGTTTTTGCAGTTAGTCCTTTCAATTTTACTGCAATTGCTTCTAACCTTTCAATGGCTCCTGTTTTAATGGGAAATACGGTTGTGTGGAAACCTGCAACAACATCTTTACTTTCCAATTACCTATTGATGAAAATATATAAAGAAGCAGGATTGCCGGATGGTGTAATCAATTTTGTTCCTGGAAAGGGATCCGTAATAGGAAAAACAGTTTTTTCTCATAAAGATTTTGCCGGGGTTCATTTTACGGGTTCAACACCAACTTTTAATCATTTTTGGAAAACTATTGCCGAAAATCTCTCATTTTACAAATCTTACCCAAGAATTGTTGGAGAAACCGGCGGAAAGGATTTTGTCTTTATGCACAATTCTGCCGAACCAATTGAGGTTGCTACTGCTCTGGTAAGAGGTTCTTTTGAGTATCAGGGACAAAAATGTTCTGCAGCTTCAAGAGCATATATTCCGGAATCAAAATGGGAAGAAGTTAAAGAGCATATAATAAGAATGGTTTCTCAGATTGATGTTGGCGATCCCGAGTTTTTCCCAAATTTTATGAATGCAGTTATTGATGAAGCAGCTTTCAATAATATAATGTCTTATATTTCAAAAGCTAAGGAATCAAAAGAGGCTACTTTTGTATATGGTGGAGAAGGAGATAAAACCAATGGATATTTTATTCAGCCTACAATTATTAAAACCGATAACCCTCATTTTATTACTATGGAGGAAGAAATTTTTGGTCCGGTCTTAACAATTTATGTATATCCCGATAATGAGTTTGAAAAAACGCTTGAAACATGCGATAATACTTCTCCTTATGCACTTACTGGTTCTGTTTTTGCAAGAGATCGCCAAGCTCTTACATTTGCATGCAAAAAACTTAAGTATGCTGCAGGCAATTTTTATTATAACGACAAACCTTCGGGTGCAATGGTAGGACAACAGCCATTTGGTGGAGCAAGAGGCTCAGGAACTAATGAGAAAACCGGTAGCCATCTTAATTTAATGCGTTGGACAAATCCTCGTACAATAAAGGAAACCCTTGTTCCTCCAACCGATTTTAAATATCCATTTATGAACGAAGGCAGCTGTAAGTAATAGATAAAATATATTATTGATGAAGTTGAAATAATTGGTTTCATAATTATTTCAACTTTTTTTAATTTCCTCTCCTTTACTATTAACATTCAAATAGTATTTTGCCAAAAACTTTAACTATCTTTGCACCCTGATTTTAAAAAAAAATTTAGAAAATGATTAAGATATCGTTTCCCGACGGAAAAGTACGTGAATACGAAAGTGGAACAAATAGTCTGACAATTGCTGAAAGCATTAGTTCTGGTCTTGCCAGAGAAATTATTGCCGCTACGGTTAGTGGAGAAGTTTACGATTTAACCCGTGCAATAACTGCTGATAGCTCTATTAAATTTCATAAATGGGACGATGAAGAGGGAAAACATGCATTTTGGCATACTTCGGCTCACGTTATGGCTGAGGCTTTAGAGTTTTTCTACCCCGGAATAAAGCTTGGAATAGGCCCTACTATTGAAAATGGTTTCTATTACGATGTTGATTTGCCCGAAGGTGAAAGTATTTCGGAAAATGATTTTGGAAAAATAGAACAAAAAATTCTTGAAATTGCAAGAGGAAAACATGAGGTTGTTAGAAGAGAGGTTTCTAAATCAGAGGCTTTAGATATTTATACAAAAAAAGGCGACCAGTATAAAATAGAACTTATTAACGAGTTGGAAGACGGAACAATAACTTTCTACTCTCAAAATAATTTTACTGATCTTTGTCGCGGACCTCATCTTCCTGATACCGGTTTTATTAAAGCCGTAAAACTATTAAGTATTGCGGGAGCTTACTGGAGAGGAAACGAAAAAAACAAGCAGCTGACTAGGATTTATGGAATTTCTTTTCCAAAACAAAAATTACTCGAAGAATATTTAGTTTTATTGGAAGAGGCTAAAAAAAGAGACCATAGAAAAATAGGTAAGGAACTTGAACTTTTTGCTTTTTCTTCAAAGGTTGGAATGGGATTACCTTTATGGTTACCAAAAGGCGCTCAATTAAGAGAAAGATTGGAAAATTTTCTAAAAAAGGTACAAGTCGAACATGGCTATTTGCCTGTAATGTGCCCTCATATAGGTCAGAAAGAGCTTTATGTAACTTCCGGACATTACGAAAAATATGGAAAAGATTCTTTTCAACCAATTCAAACACCGGCAGAAGGAGAGGAGTTTCTTCTTAAACCAATGAATTGCCCTCACCATTGTGAAATTTATAATACAAAACCCCGGTCTTATCGCGATTTACCTTTAAGACTTGCTGAATTTGGAACGGTTTATCGTTACGAGCAACATGGTGAATTACATGGTCTTACCCGGGTTAGAGGTTTTACACAGGATGATGCTCATATTTTCTGCAGACCAGACCAGTTATTAGATGAGTTTAAAAAGGTTATTGATATTGTTCTGTATATTTTTAAAACATTAGATTTTAGCGATTTTGTTACTCAGGTTTCTCTTAGAGATCCTAACGACAAACAAAAATATATTGGTTCCGATGAAAATTGGGAAAAGGCTGAATCCGCTATTATGGAAGCCGCTGCCGAAAAAGGTTTGAAGACTGTTGTAGAAATTGGCGAAGCTGCTTTTTACGGTCCCAAACTAGATTTTATGGTCAAAGACGCTTTGGGAAGAAAGTGGCAACTAGGTACTATTCAGGTAGATTATAACCTCCCAGAACGTTTTGAACTAGAATACAAAGGTAGCGATAACGAAATGCATAGACCGGTTATGATTCATAGAGCTCCTTTTGGCTCTATGGAAAGATTTGTTGCTGTTCTTATTGAACATACTGCCGGTAAATTCCCTCTTTGGCTAACTCCCGAACAGGCTGTTATTATTCCTGTTAGTGAAAAATTTAACGATTATGCAAAAAAAGTTTTGAATTTATTAAATAATTACGATATTCGCAGTTTTATTGATGACAGGAACGAAAAGGTGGGTAGAAAGATAAGAGACAATGAGTTAAAGAAAATTCCTTACCTGTTGGTTGTTGGCGAGAAAGAAAGCGAAAACAACTCATTATCAGTAAGAAAACAAGGTGAAAGCGATTTGGGCGAAATGACAATTCAGGAATTTGCCGATAAAATTAAATTCGAAGTTGAAAATTTGCTTGCGTAATAAATTATTATTAATGTTTAACTAAATAAGGAGGAACGAACTATAGCTTTACAACAGAAGAAACCCTTTAGAAGGGTTGAGCCAAAAGTGTTGCACAATATTAATGGGAAAATTCGTGCAAAATTTGTCCGATTAGTCGGAGAAAATATTGAAAAACCGGAAGTCTATTCCATTGATGAGGCTATTAGAATGGCCGATGAATTTGAATTGGATTTGGTGGAGATTTCTCCAAACGCAGATCCACCTGTTTGTAAAATAATTGATTATCAGAAGTTTCTTTATCAACAAAAAAAGAAACAAAAGGAAATGAAATCAAAACAGGTTAAGGTAATTGTTAAGGAAATTAGGTTCGGACCTCAAACCGATGATCACGATTATAACTTTAAGTTGAAACATGCTCAAAAATTCCTTGAAGAAGGAGCCAAAATAAAAGCTTTCGTTTTCTTTAAAGGAAGATCAATCTTATTTAAAGAACAAGGTGAGGTTATTCTGCTTCGTCTTGCTCAGGATTTAGAAGAAATTGGTAAAGTCGATCAAATGCCTAAACTTGAGGGCAAAAGAATGATAATGTTTATTTCTCCAAAATCTGCACCAAAAAAGTAATTTTTGTTTAATATAAATATATTTAGAAATGCCAAAGATGAAAACCAAAGGTAGTGCAAAGAAGCGTTTCACTATCACAGGTACCGGAAAGATTAAAAGAAAACATGCTTATAAAAGTCATATTCTGACTAAAAAAAGCAAAAAACGTAAAAGAAACCTTACGTATTTCGGCATTATTGATAAAGCTGACGAGAAAAACGTTAAGCTTACATTAGCAATGAGATAAAAAAGGTACACTAGTAATTAACCAGAATGTAGAGCACCAAAGATTCAGTTAATCTGAACGCCTTCATTCAAAAAACAGTAAAAATTATGCCACGTTCAGTAAATGTTGTAGCAGCAAGAAAAAGAAGAAAAAAGATTCTTAAACTTACCAGAGGTTATTTTGGTAGAAGGGCAAATGTTTGGACAGTTGCCAAAAATGCGTATGAAAAAGGTTTGGTTTACGCTTACCGCGATAGAAAAACCAAAAAACGTAATTTTAGAGGTCTGTGGATTCAGCGTATCAATGCCGGCGTTCGTCAGTATGGTATGTCCTATTCTGTATTTATGGGAAAACTTCATAAAAGTGGAATCGAGCTAAACAGAAAAGTTTTAGCCGACCTTGCTATGAATAACCCTAAAGCTTTTGAAGCTGTTGTTAATAAAGTAAAATAACAATAAGATATTTTAACTAAAGGGGAAGCTTGTAACTTCCCTTTTTTTTTATCTTTACATTTTTGTTTTTATCTCTGTTTATATGAGAATTGCTATTATAGGGTACGGAAAAATTGGGCAATTGGTCGAACAAATTGCTATTAAAAGAAATCACGAGATTTGTCTTGTTGTTGATAAACACAATATTGATGATTTGAAAAGCATAAAAAACTTTTCTCCAGATGTTGCTGTTGAATTTACCGGACCCGATTCTGCTTTTAATAATTATTTGGCCTGCTTTAGTTCAGGAATACCCGTGGTTTCAGGCTCAACCGGCTGGCTTACCAAATACGATGAGGCAGTCGATTTTTGCAATAAATCGAATTCAGGATTTTTTTATGCTTCCAATTTTAGCTTGGGTGTGAATTTGTTTTTCGAACTGAATAAACAATTGGCAACTCTAATGCATTCCTACAATGATTATATTATTTCTCTGGAAGAAACTCATCATATTCATAAACTCGATGCCCCTAGTGGAACTGCTGTTAGTTTGCTTAACGATATTCTGAAAATAAACGATTCTTATTCAGGTTATTCGTTAGAAAAAATCTACAGCAATAATATTATTCCAGTTGAATCTAAAAGAATAGGTGAAGTTCCCGGAATTCATAAGGTAAAATACGAATCGGAAACAGATTTTATTGAAATTACTCATTCGGCAAAATCAAGACATGGATTCGCTATTGGTGCAGTTTTGGCTGCTGAGTTTATTTGCGGCAAAAAAGGTATATTTTCAATGAAAGACTTAATAAAACTAAAATAATTTATAATGAAGGAAAACTTATTGAAAAAGGATAAATTTACTTATCCGTCTATTGGTAAAAAAAGTACGGCAACTTTCCTCGACTTGACTTTATTGTTTTTTGTAATATACACATTGTCAGTCAATACCGGCTTTATTGATAATCAGTCTTTTGGTATAAAACTACTGGTTTTTTATTTATTTGTGCTTGTTTATGAGCCTATTCTTATTACTTATTCCTCTACTTTAGGGCAGTTATTAACTAATACTAGGACCAGACAATCAGAAAACCCTGAAAATAAAATTAAGCTTCATCAGGCTTTTATTAGAACATCTCTTAAATATACTACTGGAATTATTAGCCTGCTTGGTTCCGGAAAACAGGATTATTACGATAAGGTTGCAAAAACTGTTATTATAGATAGTAAGGGTGTTGAAAAAGATTCCTTCACCGGAAAGATTATTTCTTTTATTAATAACAAATGGACAAAATTTGGTTTTGCTGTTTTTATCTATTTATTAATGGTCTTGTGGGTTGGTAACTTGATTTTGTTACTGGGACTTCCTATTCTTTTCGATATTTATATTTCTAAAAAAGTTAGATGGGCTTTCTGGAAACCTAGAGATGTAAAAAACAAGAAAAAGTCGTTTTTGGTCGAATGGATTGATGCAATTATTTTTGCTGTTGTGGCTGCTACTCTAATTAGAATGTTCTTTATTGAGGCTTATACTATACCAACAGGTTCTATGGAGAAAGATTTGCTAATTGGTGATTATCTGTTTGTTAGTAAGGTTAGCTACGGTCCCAAATTGCCTAATACTCCTCTGTCATTTCCTTTTGTACATCATACTATGCCTCTTTCAAAATCCGCTAAATCGTATGTTGAATGGGTTTATTGGCCATATAAGCGACTTGCCGGTTTTACCGAAATAAAAAATAACGATAGGGTGGTGTTTAATTTTCCTGCGGGAGATACAGTAATTGTAAAATTTCAGTCTGAAAAAACTTATTACAACTATCTAAGAGAAGTCGCTCAAAATATGGCTGTTTCAGCTAAAGATACTGCATGGGAAAAGTATGTTCCAAAAGCTAGGGAAAACGTATTAAAAACTGAGGAAATTATTGTTAGACCTGTTGATAAGAGAGAAAACTATATTAAAAGATGCGTTGGTATTGCAGGAGATAAGCTTGAAATAATAAATTCGGTTCTGCTTATTAACGATAAACCTGTTGATGGCCTAGATAAGGTACAGTTTATGTATTTTGTTATTACAAAAAATATTCTTGGCAATAGTTTTAGAGAAAAATATAATATTACTAAAACTGAATTCTCTAATTCCGGAGACTTTGTTCCGGGAATGAGAAATTTGGAAATAAGCAACGAAGACATTAATAAATTAGAAACTCTTAAACAAGGAAGATTATACCTTCTGCCTCTTACTCCAAAAATGGCCGATGAAATAAGTAAAGAACCCTTTATTCAGGGAGTTTTTAGATACCAAAAAGCCTGGGATATTGAAGTTTTTCCAAACAATAAAAATTACAAATGGACTCAGGATAACTTTGGTCCTATTGTTATTCCTAAAAAAGGTAGTACTATTAAAATTGATTTAGATAATTTACCTTTATATGAAAGGATAATCGATTTATACGAGGAAAACGACCTTGCTGTTAAAAACGGAAAGATATTTATTAATGGTAAAGAAACCGACTCCTATACTTTTAAAATGGACTACTATTGGCTAATGGGAGATAACCGTCATAATTCCCAGGATTCGCGCTACTGGGGCTTTGTGCCCGAAGACCACATTGTTGGTAAGGCCGTGTTTATTTGGTTATCTATGGATCCCGATGAATCTTTCCCAAAAAGCATACGTTGGGAGAGAATGTTTAAACTGGTTCACGAAAACTAATTCCGGTAAATTAAAATAAAAAAAAAACCGTCATTTCGTTTGTTTCGAAATGACGGTTTTTAATTTTTACTAATTTTTTATTTAAATTTCAGTGTTTTAGCCATTGCATAAAGCATTGAAATATCATCAATTGTATAGTCGTGGAACATATCAGACTCAATTTTGTACTTATTTCCACCGTTTTCAATCAAAATTGTAAAATGATAAACTGTTGTTTCATCTGCATTTTTTACAGCTTCGTAAATAAAACCGTTATCTTCTTCAATTAGATATCTCTTAAATTCTCTAAACATATCCTGCTTAATAAAATTCTTAATATCTGTCATGCTTTCTAAACATGGTCCGATAGAAAATCTTAAATCGGAATTATCGCTCATCTGAACAATAATTTGAGAATAAGTTGAATCGTCGGTAATTAATTCAGAATCATAAATATAAGCTGCTTCCGGAGCCATAATAGATGCTGTAATTCCAAGACCAAATTCAGCCAAGTCGAATTCAATTGCTCCTTCAGGAAGTGCAATGTTCAAATTAACATCATTGGCAACATTTGTTTGTCCATCTTTGCTTTTTCCTGAATCTTTACCTTCATCAGTTTTTTTGTCATCTCCACAAGCTGCAAATAATACCGCTGTGGAAATCATAATTGCGAAAAGTCCTTTTTTAAACATACTTTTAGGTTTTTAGTTAATAATTTGGTTTTTTACAAAGTAACAAAAAAATGTTCAGCAAAAAAAAAATCCGTACTTTTGAAAAAAATAAAATTATATGATTGTTATTACAGGAGCTGCCGGATTTATTGGAAGCAATTTAATAGAAAAATTAAACAGTGAAGGGTATTTCGACCTTGTGTTAGTAGATGATTTTTCGAGACCTGAAAAGAAAATAAACTACCAAACCAAGAAATATAACCTTCTGGTTGAAAGAGAGATATTTCATAATTGGCTGATTGAGAATCAAAAAATGGTTCAGTTTGTTTTTCATATTGGAGCAAGAACCGATACAGCCGAATTCGACCAGAAAATATTTGATAAACTCAATCTCAATTATTCGAAAAAAATCTGGGAAATTTGTGCAGAGTTCGGAATTCCTATGGTTTACGCTTCTTCCGCAGCTACTTATGGAGATGGAAGTTTGGGCTATTCAGATAATCATGAATTAATAGACAGATTGCAACCTCTTAATCCTTATGGGGTTTCAAAAAATGATTTCGATAAATGGGCATTGAAACAGGAAAAAGCTCCATATTTTTGGGCCGGATTAAAATTCTTTAATGTGTATGGTCCGGGAGAATATCATAAAGGTAGAATGGCATCGGTTGTTTTCCATGCTTTTAACCAAATTAAACAAACCGGTGAAATGAAATTGTTCAGGTCTCACAATCCCGATTTTAAAGATGGGGAACAATTAAGGGATTTTATTTATGTGAAAGACCTTACAGATGTTCTTTTCTTTCTTATGCAGAATAGAAAACATTCAGGCATTTATAATTTGGGAACAGGTAAAGCCAGATCTTTTTTGGATTTGGTAAAAAACACTTTTGCGGCAATGAAAATTGATGCGAATATTTCATTTGTCGATACGCCTGAAGATATTCGCGACAAGTATCAGTATTATACTCAGGCAGATATGCAAAAACTCATTTCCATTGGTTATTCTAAGCCATTTACTAGTTTGGAAGATGGAATTAAGGAGTATGTTAAAGTTCTTTTGGCTTAAAGCTATAGCATTTAGATATTAGCTGACTAAAACTAATTAACCATTTTCACCCTTCAAAATAAATTAGATTACAAATCTTGTTTATTAATTTCTTTTCAATTATTTTAACCGAAATTTTATAAATCTTCTGATATGAAAAAAATAGTTGCGCTTCTGTTTGTATTAGCATTGACTTCATTTGTAACTGCTTATTCGTCAGTTGTTTCAAAAGATTCAATTAAAGTAATTGAAAAAGAGATAGAAATAACAATAAGTTCAGATTCGGTAGATTCTACTTATGTAATTGTTGAACATGAAGTTGTTGAAAATCATAATGATACTTTATCTTCTCATGATTCTGCTCATGGTGAAGGAGGTCACGGAGGCATGGAACCCTTATTTTTTATAATTATTTCACTTTTAATTGGTGCAATAGTCAGACATTTTTTGAGAAATGTGCCAATTCCGTTTACGGTTTTGTTGCTAATTTTTGGATTCCTTTTAGGCTTGGTTAACAGATTAGGAGTTTTCGACGGTTGGGGTGCAACCATAAGTACTTCTCTAGCTTGGGCAAGTCATATTGATCCTCATGCAATTTTGTTTATTTTTCTACCAATTTTAATTTTTGAGGCAGCTTTTGCAATGGATATTCATACTTTTAAGAAGACTGCTACAAATGCCGTAATTCTTGCTGTTCCAGGAATTATTGTTGCTTTAGTCTTGAGTGGAGCATTAGCAATGTTGCTTAAGTTCATGGGGGTAGGCCTCTATTCATGGGAATGGAATATTGCTCTTATGTTTGGGGCTGTTATTTCTGCAACCGACCCTGTTGCTGTTGTTGCTTTGCTTAAGGAACTTGGAGCTAGTAAAAAACTAAGTACTCTTATTGAGGGAGAATCTTTATTAAACGATGGAACTGCAATTGTAATTTTTATGGTGTTTTTTACCGGAATTACTGGTACAGCAGGCGATACAAACGCATTCATGGAGTTTGGAAAGGTTGCTCTTGGAGGTCTATTGCTGGGAATAATTATTGCCGGAGTTGCAATTGCTTGGGTAAAAAGAGTTTTTAATGATGCCCTTGTTGAAATTTCAGTAATTGTTGTTGGTGCTTATCTTGCTTTCTTTGTTGCAGAGCATTTCTTACATATTTCCGGAGTTCTTGCCCTTGTATCTTTGGGATTGGTTATGGCAGGTGTTGGAAAGACAAGAATTTCTCCGGAGGTTGAGCATTTCTTACATGAGTTTTGGGAACTTGCGGCTTTCCTCGCTAACACTCTTATTTTTATTATTGTAGGTGTTATTGTGGCTCAAAGATCCGAATTTACTGCTAACGATTTTCTAATTCTTGGTATTTTCTTTATTGGTATTCATATTGTTAGAGCTATTATGCTAGTAATGTTATATCCAATAATGAAAAGGATCGGTTACGGTATTAATGTTAAAGAAACAACTGTGCTTTGGTACGGTGCTTTAAGAGGTGCTATTGCTTTGGCATTGGCTTTGGTTGTTTTGGGAGTTGACGATAGTTTAATCCGTCCCGAAATTAAGAACCAGTTTTTCTTCTTTACTGCCGGAATTGTTACTCTAACTTTGCTTATTAATGCAACTACTATTAAGTTTCTGGTTGATAAACTGGGACTTACAAAAATCGCACCTGCTAAGGCTCTTATGCTTCAAAATGCAAATTCTTACTTAAGAACAAGTTCCGAAAATGCATTGGAGAGACTTAAAACAGAAAAATTTATGAGTAGTGCCGATTGGTCTGCTGTAAGTTCTTTCTTGCCAAAGGAGAGAATCGTAGAAGATGTACAACAATTTGAAATAGAAACTGTTGCAGAGATGAGAAAAAGGATTCTTGAAAAGGAAAAAAGCAGCTATTGGTCACAATTTAAGGAGGGAATGATTGGAAGCGTGGCTGTTAGTCGTCTTTCTAGCGGTATTGATGAAATGATGGACGATGGGGGACTGAAAAGTATTTCACAAAGAAAAGATCTGGAATTATTACTTAATACCCCAAAACTGCTTGGTAAAATGCAGAATTATTCTTTTCTTAAAAGGTTAACTCAAAGAACATTTTTTGAACGATTGGTCGTTAGCTACGATTCTGCTATGGGTTTTGTTCAGGCTCAGGATGAATGTCTTAAGTTGGTTGAAAGCATGTACAGAAGTCTTGAACCTAACGATGAGGAAGGAAAAAAGTATCTGGCAATGATAGAAGATGAAATTAATGAAAACAAGATTGAAGGCCTAACTTTCCTGCGAAACCTAAAAAAGACTTATCCGGAAATTTATGATGCTATTTCTACCAGACTAGCAATAAGATCTTTACTAAATTACGAATTAAAAACTATTGAAAGGCTTCAGAAGAATGGTAGAGTAGATTATGGAGAGGCTCATAAAATGATTCACAGCGTCGAAAAAAGGTTGAAAAAATTGACTCTTTCTCCTCCAAAGGTTAAAGTCCCGGAACCAATAGATTTAATTAATGAAATTAAATGGCTTAAAGATTTAGATAATAAGACATTAGAAATGATTGCTTCAAAATGTGACCCAAAAGTGTTTACTGTTGGTTCAAAAATAATAAAAGAAAATACTCATAACGATGGGATTTATTTTATTGGCAGAGGCTCTGTTAAAGTGAGTATTGGCGATGATTTGATTGATATTTTGGGACAAGGTACTGTAGTTGGTGAAATTGCTGTCTTTACAGGAAAAAGCCGTATAGCCTCTGTTATTGCTGAGTCTCCTGTTAAGGCTCTTCATATTTCTTCAGAAAATCTGGCTCATATTTTTGATGTTTCTCCTAAATTTAGAGAAAAACTAATTCTATTTGCAGGAGAAAGACTTGCTGAAATAAATCTTAGACATAAAGAACCTTTTAGTTTTTGGCGTCAGAAAGATTTCTTTAAGTGGTTAAATAAGGGAAAAATAAAAGTTTTTGAAGCAAATGAGGAATTTTCTTCTTCTTGTTATGCAATTTTAATTACAGGTGAAACAAATGACAAATTATTTGAATACCCTTGTTTAACAAATAAACCTGTTGTTTTTACTTCTAAATCAATTGTTTTTGTTTGTACTGAAGTGTAAGATTGTTTTGCTTATTGCTTTGGCACTATGTAAAGAAAATTATTAATTGTATTACATATTAGAAATTTATACCTGCAAATTAGAACTTTAAATTCTAATTTACAATGATAGTGTTATAATATGCTATTT
>JAFGXD010000002.1 GCA_016936815.1 Bacteroidales bacterium | reverse complement strand
GCTGTTAAGGTAGAATGTATCTGTTAGGGTTTGAACTCTGGGTTTTATGTAATTGCAACTTGTATCCGGCATGTGCCAGCGAGCAAGCCCATAAGCCCGTATGGTATCATCTACATATGTAAAATAGCCTCCTACATAAAGCTCATCTTGAAATGTTCCCATAGCACTTACATAAGCATCAAATCCATTGCCAACTTTATTCCATTGCTCTCCATCCCATCTTGCAATATAGTTGACATTTAAACCATTATACAAAGTCTCAAAGCAACCGCCAACATATAAATCACCCCGGTAAATCTCCATTGCCTGAGCCATTACATCACAGTTTATAACATATCCCAATGAGTTCCATGAAAAACCATCCCACATGGCAGCACATGAAGATAAAGTGTCATCACCTACATAATCGAATGACCCCCCAACATAAAGAAAATTGTTAAAAGTATCTGTTTTCATCACCATAACCCTGCCATCTACTCCTCCATAAGGAACAGTCCATGAACTTGTGCCATTAAACTTCTTTATTCCAAAATAGCCTCCTGCGTATAGCTCACCATTATATACTTCCAAGGTTCTTACCCATGAACCACAACTACCTACATTGATCCAATTTGTTCCGTCAAAGGCTGCAATTTTATCGAAAGTGTATGACCCAATATTGCTAAACTCACCTCCAATGAATAGTTTATTATCAAAAATATCAATATCGTAAACTACAAAACCAACTTCACCGATTGATGGTCCTTGCCAAATAACACCATCCCAAATTGCCAATCTTCGGGTGCCTTCTGTGTTGCCCATTTCATAAAAATTGCCACCAGCAACCAGTAAACTATCAATTTTTCCAACGCTGTTAGGAGTACCCATTGTTGCACCGCTACCTATTACATACCAATTTTCCCCATCCCATTTGGCAATCGCATTTACTGTCAGACTTCCAACACTAGTAAAAGCTCCTGATACAACTAAAGTATTTTCAAAATTATTTAATGAAAAAACTATCGAATTTGAAGAAGGATTCCATAGACTATCTCCAACCTCTCCACTCCAAGTTTGGGAGAATCCTATTTGGGAAACAATCATAAAAATAAATAAAGTTCTTGCCATATTATTTAATTACATTAAATTTTTTTGTCCCAATTACGTCATTATCAATTATCATTTTGTAAAAATACAATCCCGAATTGTATTTGTCAAGTTTTATTTCTAGATAATTTTCTCCTTCTTCCAAAAGAAAGTTTTCAACTTCTCTTCCGAAAATATCAGATATTATTATTTTACCCTCACCTTCGGGAACATAATAATCTATTTTTGTGGTAACCCTTGCAGGGTCAGGATAGTTATCTCCTAAAAATGCAGCACTTATTTTTGTTATATTAATAGGTTGATGAATTTGAAGTTTTCTTGTTTCAAGTTCTTCGGGACAATCACCTATTTCTTCAAGGAAAAGCTTCATAAGAATTGCCTTCGCATTACTCGTTGCCAATTCTTCGGGGCATTTGTATGCAATATCTCTAACAATAGCTAGTTCAGAATCGGTGAAATCGAAAATTGTTTTGCCTTGACTATAAGTATTTATTAATTCATTTTCAAATTTGATTAGATATTTTAAATTATCATTATTTAATGTGATCTTTCTATCAGCTACCAACTTGTGGGTTAGGCAAATAGCACTCTTTGGCAAACTTTGGTTTAGCCTTGGCCTGTGCGGTTTGACCATCCCGAGAAATCGGGACAAGTCGTGTGCTATATTGGTTGGCATTTTTTTAAAAAAAAGGTTTGAAAATCTAACTATTAATTCGTATTCTTGCACAGAATAAATTAATCAAAACTATTATGGAAAGTCTTAGACCTAATCTTCAAAGAGCTAAAAACGCTAAAATCTTTGTATATATTTCGATGGCTATGGGTATTGGAATGCTTATTTCTATGTATTTACAAAGCGAATTGTTGGCAAAAGCTGCCAGAGGTGAATTTGTAACTGTTGAAGATGTAAATTCCAACGACCAAAGGCACGTTCTAGTTTCTTCTTTATACATCATTGTATATATTATTTCTGCTATAACATTTATTCAATGGTTTAGAAGAGCATATTTTAATCTTCATTTAAAAACCAAAAACTTATCGTCTTCTGAAGGATGGGCTGCCGGATGTTGGTTTGTGCCTGTGCTAAATCTTTTTAAACCTTATTAGATAATGAACGAAATGTTTAAGGAAACAAAGACAATCCTTCAAAACAGAAATAATATAGACGAAAAACTCTCTACCGGAATTGTTGGTCTTTGGTGGACCTTGTGGATAATAAACAGCCTAACCGGGTATTATGTTAATATTGTTGATAAAAACGATGTTTCTTTGGAATCTCTTCAAAATATAACATTTATTGGAATGTTTTCATCAGCAATTGTAATAATTCTTGCTCCAATTACAGTAAAAATGATTTCAAATTATTCTGCTGCAGAACAAATCCTTGCTGAAGAAAGCGATAATAGCGAGTCTAGCACCTACAACAGTTTAATTGGTTAAGCACTTTCAATTGCCATTAATTTAGAACAAAATTGATATTTTTTCATTAATTTTGTTTCATTATGGAAATACCTTTACTGCAAGATATTATTGTTATTTTTTCTCTTTCGGCTGTGGTAATTCTTCTATTCCACAGATTAAAACTCCCTCCAATTATTGGTTTTATTGTTACCGGAATAATTATCGGTCCTTCGGGAATTATTGATAATGTTTTCGATTTCAACATTATGAGCAACGATGAGCATGGTATAGACTATCTTGCCGAAATTGGTGTTATTCTCCTGCTTTTTACTATTGGAATTGAATTTTCAATAAAAAACCTTCTGATGATTAAGAACACTGTTCTTATTGGAGGAGGTCTGCAGGTTGGTTTAAGTATTGCTTTTGCTTATTTTATTGCCAGTGCTTTTGGATACGACTACGGAGAGGCTGTTTTTATGGGATTTCTTTTGGCTTTATCCTCAACTGCTATTGTATTGCGTACTCTTCAAAAAGATAACCAAATTACTACTTCGCACGGAAAAGCCTCTTTGGGAATTTTAATCTTTCAGGATGTTATTATTGTCCCAATGATGCTGTTAACGCCTATTCTTGCCGGAAATACTTCTAATGTGGGAATGGATTTATTCTTCCTTCTTCTTAAAACTTTTGGTTTGGTAATTTTTACTTATGTTAGTAGTAGATGGATAATTCCAAAATTGCTTCACGAAGTAGCAAAAACGGGTAGCCGAGAACTATTTTTGCTTACCTTACTCTTACTTGGTTTTGCAATTGCCTGGCTTTCATCTTCATTAGGTCTTTCTCTTGCTTTGGGAGCCTTTTTGGCCGGCTTAGCCATTTCTGAATCCGAGTATAGTCATCATGCTTTTGGAAATATTATCCCTTTCAGAGATTTATTTACTGCTTTTTTCTTTGTCTCGGTGGGAATGTTGCTCGACATAGACTTTGTAATTAACGAACCAGTTTTGGTAATTGCTTTCGTTGTTTTTGTTATTGGAATAAAAACAATTGTTACAGGCTTTGCTACTTTTGTACTGGGTTACCCTTTTAAAACTACTGTAATTGTTGGTCTTTCTCTTAGTCAGATTGGCGAATTCTCTTTTGTGCTTTCAGAAATTGGTTTAAAAAACGGCTTTCTGATTTCCTCTTCCAGTGGCGATTTTTATTATCAACTGTTTTTATCGGTTACCACCATAACAATGATTCTTACTCCCTTTATTATAATGTCTGCTCCGGCATTTTCTAAATTAATGCTCAGTATTATTCCAATTCCTGAAAAGTTTGTAAAAGGGTTAATTCAAGTTCCTGAAAACAAACCCGAAATTCTTAATAATCACCTTATTATTATTGGAATGGGATTAAATGGCACTAATTTGTCCAAAGCTGCCCTTTCAGCAGGAATTCCTTATATAATTGTTGAATCAGACGCTTCAGTTGTTGAAGAGAAACAAGCAAAAGGTTACCCGATTATTTTTGGCGATGCTACTTTCGAGAATATGCTTTCTGAAGCCGGAATAGAACGGGCAATGGTATTGGTTTCAGTAATAAATAATCCTTCCGATTTATATACCATTGTTAAAAATGCCAGAAAACTTAATCCCGACATTTACATTATTGCCAGAACAAGATATTTAATTGATGTTGAGGATTTATACAAGGCCGGGGTAAATGAGGTAATTCCGGAAGAATTTGAGACTTCACTTGAAATTTTTGCTCGTGTTCTTAATAAATACCTTATACCAAAATCGGATATTGATGGTTTGATCGCCCAATTTAGAACAGGAGGCTATCAGGTTTTGCGCGATGTTGTTACAAACAAACACACTTTGGGCGAATTGGAACAGAGCATTCCCGATTTTGAAATAACTGCTGTTACAGTTGGAGATAATTCCTCGCTTGCCGGAAAAAGCATTGTTGAATCGGGAATTAGAGAAAATCTTGGCGTAACCGTTTTGGCAATAAGGAGAAATAACACCACTATTTCAAATCCTTCGAAAGATGAAAAATTCCTAAAAGGCGACAATGTTTATTTTATGGGAGAACATCAGAAATGTGTGTGTGCTCATGCTGTTTTTACCGGTGACCCTTCAAGCGATTGTAATTCTTAAGAAGCTAGTGTAAAACGAATACTTATTCCAAAATTAGTATTAGAAGTTGGGAAAGTTGTAGCAATTTGCGGACGATTAATGTCTTTATCGAAGAAAACTCGTAGATTAAACCTGTTGTTAAGTACATAATCTCCGGATAATTTTAGTGTTATAACTTTTTGTCCTGCAGTTGGTTGATCTACTTCTTCTTCAAGTTTGCGAATTACTGTTAGATTCTTTCTAAACGATAAATCGGCTCTTAAGTTAAGGTCGGAAGTAACTTCTTTTCCATTGAGTTTTAAAGGAACATTTCTAAAAATAAATCCACTCCCAATTACCACCTCATTTTCCGACATATCCATTAATTGGTTATTTGAGAAACTTAGGGAAAGGTTTCTTCTTTTCTTAAATTCAATTTTTGAAATTAATGAATTGTTCCAGGTCATGTCGAGTAATAACAGTGGGCTGAATTGCTCGTTAATTGAAACAGCGTTAATCTCTTCCTTTGCAATAAAATTTGAATTTGACGAAGCTGTTTCCAAATTCTCTCTAATCCAACTTAGTCCATCATTGTCTTCTTCATAGCGTAAATTAGTTGTAAACGAACCAATTGTGTAGGAAGAACGATAAGCATGACTAATTGTAAAGGTTCTCAAGTATTTCTTAAAGAACTTTATTTTTGCCAAGCCGTCGTAGTTAATTCTCCAGTTAGGAAGTGGAATTTTTGGCATAGAAGTTAAACCGATTTTATCGGGATTCTTGTTGCTATAAGCTGCAAGGAAGGCAGGGATAAGAACATCTTGTGAGGATCGGCTGTATCCATCGGGGAATCCTAATGAATCCACATTTCCAAAAGGATCGTATAGATTATCACCTCTATTTTGATATCTTTCACTTGCAAGTTTTGAAGCAATAGTATATCTGTAGTCTTTAAAATTCTGGAAAGTTTGGGAGAAATAACCTTCATCAGATTTTACCTTTTCGAAAGCAGTTCCCCAAGTAATTATTGTGGTTGAGAAATTACCTGTGTACATTGCATTTTCTCTGCGATATTCGCCGCTGCCGGGAAAATAGTAAATATTTTCGCTAAGGTTATTCGATTTAGAGGTATTGGCTGTAACGTCTATTCTAAGATTATTAATTGGCTCAATGGTAGCTCTGAAATTCCAGTTTTCGGTATGAGTCATCAAATAAGGATTCATAAGAGTAGTATCTCTTGACAGCCAATCGTGGAGATTTCCGGCATCAATACCAAAATCTCTATCTTGATTACCAAAGGCAAAAGGTAGTCCGGGAGCCAGGTTTCCGGCAAGGTTTTGTTGTCCTAAATATTTTGTTGATGGCTTATAACCCGGAAGAATTGTTCCGTCGTTTCCTGTGTATGAAAGAGATACGTTCTTAACGCCCATCATTACACGAAAAGTGTTGTCTACAATTTTAACCAGCAGACTTTCTTTAAGTTCTCTTTTACCGGTAACCAAAATCTGAGCAACAGGGCAATCGGTTTCGGGAATAAATTCAAGTCTGTTTTCATTAATAACACGCATTCTTCCTTTAATTTCTTTACCCAAGGTATCAAGCACCTTTATTTCAACATCTTCGGTTTTAAGTTTGTGGTTAATAAATTTGGGTACATTGGCAGAAAGTCGAACGTGAACTTTATCCTCATCTTTACCGGGATACTGAACGTTTTCGAATTTTTTCTCCGGTTTTCTTTGGTTGCCTCTTGACCTGTATTTTTGGTTAACCTTCTTAAGATAAGGAACTTTATTATAAAGATTAAGCAT
Source organism: Bacteroidales bacterium (assembly GCA_016936815.1). Classification (GTDB taxonomy): domain Bacteria; phylum Bacteroidota; class Bacteroidia; order Bacteroidales; family GWF2-38-335; genus GWF2-38-335. The sequence continues at coordinate 45,063 of JAFGXD010000002.1, read as the reverse complement.
GTTTAACTGCAGATTTGCCTGCATATTTCTGGAGTTTCTAATTGTATTACCCGGATCGTAATCAGTAGAGTCGGGAAGTGCAGGCCCGGCAGTCCAGTTGTAAGTTGCACTATAACGAGTTGAAGCAGAAACCCAATCTAGCTGCTTAATTTTATTAATTGGAATTGTATAAGTAAGGTCTAATTGGTGAGAATATTGAGTTGTTCTTCCAAGATTTTTGAGGTTTGTCATTACAGAGTCCTTCCATAAATCGTATTCGGTTTTGTACAGGTCTTTATCAACCACGCCATCGGGTTCGTCTATTCTGGCAAGGTTTGTAGCCGTAAAATCCATCTTCATATTTTTGGTAAGGTTGTATTTTAGGTCGTAAAGCCTACTCCAGGTAAAATCTTTATTATAAGATGGCTCAATAAGCATATCTGGGGTACTTATATTTCTTAATTTCAATTCATTATACCTTCGATCTAAATCTGTTCTAAACGACAATTGTTGTGGCAAAAGATAATAGTTAAAATCTTTAATAAGCTTAAGGTTTTTATTTTTTACACTTTTAAAAGGTGTATAGTTTTTTGGTGTTGTGTTGTAATTATAGGCGATTCCTCCTCTATAATTTTTTGTAAGATTTTTTTCAGTATTTACATTTCTTGTATACATTTCACTGAATGAATAATTGGCGGCCCAGTTATTAATGTCGTAAATCTTTGGTTTTGTTGTGCTTTTGTTAATTTTAACGTTAGTAAAATTCAAGCTCTTTCTCTTAGTATAATTCTGAGCAAAGAACTTAATTGAGTCTTTTTGTTCTTGTGTAATATTTGGGTCGTTCATTGCTACTTTAAGAGGAATATCGGGGTCAAGTGGGTTAAATTGAGGATTAATAATTCCTTCCGAGTATCCTACGTGCATTGGAATACGCACGCCTGTTTTTTCCGGGAAGAATTTGCCAAGTTCCAAATTAGAAGCAATATCGTATTGGTAAACGTCCTCCTGACTTCTTTCCTGTACTTTCTTTTCAATGCTACCAAAACCCGGTTTACTAGTCTGACCGGCAACATTAATGGTTCCACAGTCGGCAAGGCGTGCATTTACTCTACCAATGGCAGCCCATCCGCCTTTTTCGTTAAAATCGGAAAGTCTTAATTCGTTCATCCAAACTTCACCACATTTAGGAAGTCCGTCGTCGGGATCGGGATTGGTTTGTTCGTTGGGGTTTCGTAAACCAATCATAATTGTTTTAATATTGGAAAGGTTTGGATTTCCTCTTATTCTAATTCTGGATTTTCCACTATTAAATTCGTAAATGTCGGTAATAAGAATATCGCCATTTCGCAACAAGTCGTTTCGTTTTTGTTTTACTTCCTGTAGCAGTTCGAAATCGAAATCTATTCTGTTTGAACTTGGCCAAACAATTTCTCTATCAGTTTCATTGTCGTTGTTATAAGAACCGGGAGGTGTTATTACTAAAGGAACTTCATATTCGTAATAGTTTTGTTGATAATCGGTTCCCAATCTTAAGAAAGCACGTAAATCCCCATCGTTAAGCGGTTCTCCATTTTCTTCGGCATGAATTTCAAGCTCCAGTCTTTTGTACTGCCTAACGTCCATGTTTACGTTTTTATATGCAGCTTTGGCGTCACCATCTTCTAAATTACAGACTTTTAATACAATAGACTGTTCGTTAAGCTGACGAAGTTGTGGGTTTGTTGGGTCAATAACTCTCGAAACACCAGGAGGCAGAACGTAATTAATTGGCTGTCGTTTTCCATTTTCCTCAATATTCACAGCAGAAATATCGAATTCAGTATTATTTCCATTTGAAGGAGCAGGATAGAAACCCGGTTCGCGCATAGAGAACTGGTATTTTCTCCAGTCGCCTCTAACAAGATCCATAGTTGCAAACCTTAAGAATATTTCTTCGTCGAAGCCTGTAAGGAACATTCTAACGAAACGAATTGATTTAAAGTCACTTATTGAACCAACAGCTTTTTCCCAAGCCTGAATTGGAATTTTAAACTGATACCAAGTTACGGTATCTTTTGTGCTGTTTTCTAAGGTTACAGGAGCATCAATTTTGTCGTAGATAAAATTTTCTCCTATTTCCATTGTTTCCGGCTTAAGGTCTATTCTGTATTGGAAGTAACTTTCTGTTTCGCTAAGTGTGTTATCTCGGTTAATATCTTCAACGTTTGGAATTGTTGTAGCAGATGTTGGATAGCTTTCGGTAGATTGCTCTGAGGTTGGCGAGTTTCCTTCTAGTCCGTTATATTTTTTGTAGCGATCTAAAATGCCTAATTGGTCATTATCTTGTTCGGTTCCTCTAAAGAACATAAAATCGTCGCTTGAAGGATCCTGAAGAGCCTGATTATAAGCTGCTGAGGTTTCTCCGTGGGCTGCTTTTACGGCATTGACATAATGATTGAAAAAGGATCTTTCGTCGTCGGTTCGTAAACCATCAAGCCCAACATCCTGATAAGTTCTTGAATTTGCATCGTTATCGAATGCATTTACCAAAGCCTGCTGAATTGGTACTCTACCCCATGCAGTTGAGTCTACCAAAGTTGCTTCTTCGGTAATAGGAAGTCCGTTTTCAAAAGATTTTCTCGAATCTTTCAAAATATCTTCCGAGACATTTCCAAGGTTAAAATAAAGCTGCCCGCCGTTATGGTCTTTATTGTAAACAAATGGATCCATCATCCAAAATTCAATAAACTCAATATTTGCAGCTTCAAAATCGTTGGTTTGTAAATCTCTCATGATACCACCCCAACGAGAAATTGGATTGTTAAGTTTTCCATCTGCATTAACACCTGCCGAAACTGAGGTAGGATTAACGTCGTAGTTGTAAGGCCCTTTTTCGCTAGGGTAGAAAGCCAGGTTAAGAACCGCTATGTTTGTTGGAATACCATTTTGACTTTCTTTAAAAGGGAAAATCTCGTTTTCGTAAACTTCTCTGGTTAAGTGATTTGAAAGTTCGTCATCGGAAAGATGGTCGGGACGATTAGCACTTTTTCGGTTAAGAATCGGGTCAATTACGTACCAACCTAATCTAGCTCGGTTATAGCCATACCAAACAGAATCGTTAAGAATTCCTTCAGGAAAATTACCGGAGGGAGTACTGGAAATAGTCCAAGCTGCAAAAGACCTTATATCTATTGATGTTTTACTGCCTTCAAAATCGTCTATGTAAGAAACCCCACTTTTATCTATGCCCTTAAGTTTTGGATGACCGGGAAGAAGTTGAGCAAATTCAACATTGGTAGTAATAATAGACTGAGCTTTTGTTTCCAAGAATGGCAATTTATCTATCATTTTGGTTAAATATGGAGCTTCTGTGCGGTAATTTGCATTAACGCCCCAAATTGTGTTTGAAATAGGTTCGTCGCCAATACTGGTTTTTTGAGTAAGAGGTCGTTCGGTAAGATTAAGAATTGTAGCTCCAATATTAAAATCGTTAGAGAATCTGTAATCCAGATTAGTTCCCATTAGAGTTTTACTCTGAATGTTGAACATGGTATTAGATTCAAGAGAAATTTTTATGGGAGTTCCTGATTCGAGCAAACCCTGATTAAGAATTTTTACCCTACCAAGATTATAATCTACCGTGTAGTCAATGTTTTCGACCAACTGTGCAGCACCGGCAGTTATTTGCACAGAACCCTGAGGAATATTATAAGCATTAAGAGCTATTTCAGAACTTGAGGATGATTGATATTTTCCTTTTATCAAGAATTTATTTTTATCTGCTCTTTGTTGAGCTGTACTTTGGGTAGAATCGTAAAGTTCTTGAAAAACGTAATAGTCGGCAATTGCGTTAAGTTCTTCATTTGCCGGATTATTGTCGGTAATTTTCTTTCGCAAATGACTTCCAAAAGGCTCCAAAACAGGAAAATATATTCTTCCATTAGTTGGATTTATAGTTTTTCCGGGAAGGAAGTCGAATTGACCATCTGGTGAGGCATCGCCCTGTGAGTTTGTTCTATCTAGATTTAGAATCTTCAATAATATAGTATTTGCAATTGCACCTTCGGGCAGATAATTTATTTCGGAGCCTGTTTTGTCGTTTTGATACATAACATGCAATTGAAAATCGAGTGGATTTATTTGGTAAGCACCGAGCGCATAAACGTTTTTCATCATTAGCTTCCAGGTTGGGTATCTTGGAGTAAAAGATGTTCCTCTAAGAAGCTTAACAATAAGCGTTTGAGGAGCCTGAATACCACCATTAGAAAATTCACCAACCTGATAAACTTTACCGTCACGCGTTGTATATTCGAAAGCAACAGCAAGAACTTCGTCGGCATTAAGAGAAGAATTAAGAGAAATATAACCTAATTCGCGGTTAAGTGTATATTCGGTTTCTTTTAGTCTTCTAGCGTTTTCAATTTTTTCGTAATCTCTTCCTGCAACAAAATTAGTGGGATCCATTGCCAAGCCTGCAAGTGTGCTGGAAATATCGTTAATGGAACGAATACCCGAATAAGTTGTTGTCATTTCGGTATAAAGGTTATTCTGCTCGTTGTATGGAATATAATCAATTATAGGTTCAGGGTACACATAATCTTGTGCATAAATGTTTGAAAGACCTGTTTCTACGTTGTATTCTTCGGCCAAATCCATAAAACCAATTATGTTTCTGGATTCCTCGTAGTTTCCTGTTTTATTGGTAACCCAAACTTCAACTCTTGAAATGTTTACCGAAGAAATAATTGTTGGAAGTTGAGAATTTGCCTCATCGTATCTGTCTCGGAAATATTGCGCAAGAAAGAAGTGTTTGTTTGCTTCGTAAGAATCTGCATAAACCTCAAAATCGTTGGTTTGTGCTCCGCCTTCAACTTCAATAACCTGGGATTTACCTTTTTGTTGAGAGAAAACTGTTGTGGCAGTAAGTTTTCCGAATTTCATTTCGGTTTTAATACCAAAAAGACTTTGGCTACCGGTAATAAGAGATCCTGAAAGAGGAAGATTAACGTCTCCTGCTTCAATTTTCTGAATTATTTCATCTTCTTTTCCTTCGTATTGAAGATTCATTTTATTTTCGAAATCGAAAGTAGCTTCAGTATTATAATTGGTGCTTAATTTTAATCGGTCGCCAATATTACCGGTAACATTCATTTGTATTTTTTCCTGAAAGTCGAAAGTAGTAGTTCTCTGAAGTCTTATTGGCAATTGAGGATTCTCGATTTTGTTTATTTGCAATCCAAAAATAAGTTCAGCAGAGCCTTGCGGTTTAATATCAATCGGACCGATAGCATCGCCTAAATCACCACCCAGATTAATTTTTGGAATAAGGCCGCCTTGAGAAGTAAAAGATTCTGTTCTGAATTTCTGTTTCCAATAATCATTTATAGCCCTGTCGAAATCGTATTTTCTGTAATCTTCTGAAGAAACAACAATAGGTGGGCCGTAATTAATATTCCCGATTTTTTCCTGAATTATATATTCGTCGTTTTCGGCATCGTATTGCACATCGGTTGTAACATTTGAAGGTTGATCTAAATAAAGTGCCGATTTAGGCGGTTGTCCATTTAAAGGATATTCGCCGTTAGTGTTTATGGGGTAAGGCAGAGTAACAGGTGTATCAATACTTGGAATTATTGAATCTGGTGGTGTTGAAATGTAATGATTTCGGAAGTCTTCGGCATTTACGTTAGGCATAAATGACAAAAAAATCACCATTAGTGTTCCGCTTACAAAATATTTAAAAAAGTCTTTCAAATGTTAAAGGTTTTTTAATGCTTGTTTCACTAACTCCTCTACGGGCAAATTATTGTTTTGCTTGCATATTTTTTCCAACACCTTTTCAACAGAGTTTTTTGGAAAACCCAGTGTTACCAAGGCAGACAAAGCTTCGTTCCGGTTTTTTCCAAGACTCTCAATTTTTAAAATATTATCGTCACCAGGCTTTCCGGCTTTATCTCTTAAATCTACAATTATTCTTTGTGCTGATTTTGCTCCTATTCCCTTAACACTTTGAAGCACAGCAACATTCCCCTCTACAATTGCCATTTGAATTTCGTCGGGGGTAAGTGAAGAAAGAATCATACGTGCAGTATTGGCACCAACGCCCGATACAGAGATTAGGAGACGAAAAAGTTCTCTTTCCTTCTTTCCGGCAAAACCAAAAAGCAGTTGGGCATCTTCTCTAACAACATGATGAATAAAGAGTTTGCTCTTTTCCTGTTCTTGTGAAATGCCTGAATAAGTATTGAGAGAAATATTAATATAATAACCAATGCCATTGTTTTCCAATATGCAATAAGCCGGTGTGGCTTCAATTATTTTTCCTACGATAAATTCGTACATAAAATCAATAATAATTGACTAATAAACGGGCAAAAATACATAAAAAAAAATGATTAGAAAATAATACTGCTCTAAACTTATTTTTAAAGATTTTTGTGGCATAAATAATAGTATTTTTCATTTTGATTATTTATCTGCCAATAATGCTAATAAATAACAGAATGTTGTTAATATTTTGTTAAAGCAACCTCTTAAACTTTGCAACTGCCATATTTTTATAATACATTTGTTTCGTAATTTTACGAAATACGAAATGAAAAATGAAATATACAACAATTCAAACCAATACCGCCTTAATAGCCAAGGCTTTATCTCATCCTGTCAGAATTCAAATTCTTGAAATATTAAATAGTCAATCATGTTGTTATAGTGGCGATATGGCCGAATTGCTCCCTATTGCTAGATCAACTTTGTCGCAACACCTTAAGGAACTTAAAAAGGCAGGTTTAATTCAAGGGGAAATTCTTCCTCCAAAAATAAAATATTGTATTAACAGACAACGATGGTTAGAAGCCCGGAAGCTTATGGAATCGTTTTTCAATAATAAAATAGAAACAAAAAATTGCAATGTTTAACCAATAAATATAATAATATGAAAATAAAAGTTTTAGGACCCGGTTGCCCCAAGTGCATAACTCTTGAAAAGCAAGTAAAACAAGTTGTTGAAGAGCTAGGTATAGAAGCCGAAGTTTCGAAAGTAGATGATATTATGGACATTATGACCTATAATGTTATGAGAACGCCCGGTTTGGTAATAAACGAAGAGGTAATTTTTTCGGGCAGAGTTCCATCCAACTCCGAATTAAAAGAAATATTAACTTCAAAAAACAAATAGCAAGATGAAAAAAATTCTATTTCTTTCAATTATTTCATTGTTCTTTTTCACAAACTGCGAAAATGGTTCCTCAGAAAAAGAAATTGAAAAAGTAGCCAATGTTGAGGTTTACTACTTTCACTGAAAACACCGTTGCCCTACCTGTAAGGCTTTCGAGGAAATTGCCGTTGCAACTTTGGACAAATATTTTTCGGAAGAACAAAAAAACAAAACCGTTGCATTTATTGCTGTTGATATGAGTAAAGACGAAAGTGCCGATTTAATAGAAAAATTTGAGGTTACTTCTTCAAGTTTATTTATTAGAGGGCATAAAAATGATAAAGAGCAAATTGAAAATCTTACAGAATTCGGGTTTATGAATGCCATTTCAAATCCTGAAAAATTAGAAGAAAAAATTAAAACAACCGTTCAATCAATGCTATAAAAATATGAAAACAAAAAACTTATTTTATTTAGGATTTATGCTGGTTTTTTTAACCGGTGATTTTAGTTTGGCGCAAGAAACTAAGTGTAAATTAAAGGTTATTTACTTCCATGCCGAAAATCGTTGCCCTACTTGCTTGGCCATTGAAAAGCATGCCGAAGAGGTTCTTCAGGAAAGTTATAAAACGCAACTTGATAATGGAGAAATTACCTTTAAGGCTGTAAATGTTGATGAAACGGCTAACCGAGACATTGCAAAAAAATACAAAGTTTACGGATCTGCTTTAATGCTAATTGATGTTTCGTCGGGAAAGGAAAAGGTTGTTGATTTTACCGATCAGGCTTTTTCTTATGCAAAAAACGAACCCGATAAATACAAAGAATTGCTTAAAACCAAAATTAAAGAGCTAATTAAGTAATTATGGAATATTTGCAGTCTTTACTGGAAAACTCAGATTTTCCTTTACTTTCGGCCTTAATCCTTGGTTTAATGACAGCCATAAGTCCTTGTCCATTAGCTACAAATATTACTGCCATTGCATATATTAGCAAAGATTTAGAAAACAAAAAGGCTGTTTTTATTAATGGTCTTATTTACACTTTGGGAAGAACAATAAGCTATACAGCGCTTGGTGTAATTTTGTTTTACGGAGCCAGTACTTTTAAGGTAGCACAGTTTTTTCAGACTCATGGGGAGCAGTTTTTAGGACCTATTTTAATAATAATAGGCATTTTTATGCTTGGAATTATTAAAATTAAATTTCCCGGATTGGGAAACCTCACAGAAAAATTCGAGAAAAAAGGCAGTAGTCGCTGGGGCGCACTTTTGTTGGGAATTCTTTTCGCACTTGCTTTTTGTCCTTATTCAGGAGTTTTGTATTTCGGAATGTTAATACCAATGACGGTTGCAAGTTCATCTGGACTATTGCTGCCTCCGGTTTTTGCCATAGCCACCGGACTTCCTGTAATAATAATAGCTTATCTTTTGGCATTTACAATTTCCGGTGTCGGCGGTTTCTACAAGAAAATGAAGATTTTCGAAAAATGGTTTAGAAGGGTAGTAGCTGTTATCTTTATTTTAGTTGGATTTTATTATTTGTATATTTTTTATTTTTAGTCTGTAAATAATGGAATGGAAAAAGGAAATTAAAATCCTGTTTTGGATTACAGCTTTTTTCTTAGGGGCATTTTTTCTTCCTTTGGAAAGCGCAAGGTTTACCGAAGCTGTAAGAGCAACCTTGGATCTTGTGAAATGGTATGCGCAGGAACATGTTATTTTATGTCTGTTACCTGCATTTTTTATTGCAGGTGTAATTTCAATATTTGTTAGTCAAGGTGCTGTTTTAAAATATTTTGGAGCCAACGCAAAAAAATGGCTTGCTTACACCATTGCTTCTGTTTCGGGAACAATTTTGGCAGTTTGTTCATGTACAATTTTGCCTTTGTTTTCAAGTATTCACAAGAGGGGAGCGGGTTTGGGACCTGCAATTACATTTTTATACAGCGGACCTGCAATTAATATTCTTGCAATTATTTTAACAGCCCGAATTTTAGGTTTCGAAATGGGACTTGCTAGGGTAATTGGTGCTGTTGTTTTCAGCATTTTAATAGGCGTTGCAATGGCTTTTATTTACAGAAAAGAGGAAAGGATAAAAGCGGCAGATCAAATGAAAATTCCTGTTATGCCCGAAGCAAGGCCATTATGGAAAACCAGTTTGCATTTTTTTGCATTGGTACTTATTTTGGTTTTTGCCAATTGGGGGAAACCGGATTCTGATGATAAAACCAGTCTTTGGTATTTAATCTGGGCAAACAAATGGTATATAACAGCTTTCTGGAGTTTGTTTTTGGTTTATTCACTTATTTTTATTCTTAAAATAAAATGGTGGTGGGTGGCTATATCGGCAGTTGCTGTTGCGGCAAGCGGTTTGCTTGCAACTTCTCCTCTTGTTCCCATGGTTGTAGCTATTGCTGCAATAAGTATAATAACATTGTTTCACGGCGGCGAAAATAGAGAATGGACAATTTCGTCCTGGGATTTTGCAAAGCAAATAATGCCTCTTTTAGCATTGGGGGTTGTGGTAGCAGGATTTCTTTTGGGTTCTACCCACGATGAAACAAAAATTGCCGGCATGGTTCCCGACGAGTGGGTAGTGTATTTGGTAGGAGGAAATTCTTTTCTTGCAAACTTCTTTGCCTCGGTGGTTGGGGCATTTATGTATTTTGCAACACTAACAGAAGTTCCAATTTTGCAAGGACTTATGAATTCCGGTATGGGAGAGGGTCCTGCTTTGGCTTTATTACTTGCCGGTCCGTCGCTTTCTTTGCCTAACATGTTGGTAATTAGAGGTGTTATGGGAACTCAAAAAACTTTGGTTTATGTGTTGCTAGTAATAATTATGGCAACTGTTTCGGGTGTAATTTATGGTACAATTGTTTAAATAAGTTTTACAACTAGAAATGAGAAAAAAAACTATTGGTCGAAAGTTTTTATATCACTAAATATTTTGCTAACACTTTCACTTATAGTTTTTAGTGGACAATTACAAAAAGCTGTTTCGGGTGGATTGAAGATTTGCACAAAAATAAATATATCTTAGGGAGAAAAGTAAGAAATTCTCATCTTACTTACGATTCAATAGTTGACAATGAAATATTCTATTGATTAATTTGAATTAGTAATTATCTATTAAACAAAACTCCAATTTGCAGAGCAGGATTAGTAAGAGCTTTGTTATTATGGGCTTTTGCGAATAAATACACCCCCTGAACACACAGCAGTATTTTTTTGCTAATAAAATAATCTACACTTATTATAGGCGAGTAAACCATTGTTGAATTTTGAAAAAGATAAGCTTCATTTAATACAGATTGATTTTGACTTTCAATATGAAGGTTTTTTACCCTTCCTTTTCCTACCAAGAATGAGGCAGTAAATCTAAATTTTTCCGTTTTTATACTACACCCTGCAAATCCTCCGCCATAACCCATTGAAATAAATGAATTGGTTGAATTAAGTGAACTATAGCTTGATTTTTGGTTACCGCCACAAACTCCTGCGGTTAAGAACTTCCAAGGATAGAATCTAAGAATACCTCCAATTCCGGAGCTTTTATTTTGTATTTTTTGAAATTGATTTTCTGTTTTAATTATTCCCGGTTGCAAGAATAGCATGCCCCCGCTATATAAATTTTTCATATTATCCTGAGAATAAACAAAATTTGCGAAAAGAATAATTATTAATAATAATTTTGTTTTCAATAGTTTAAAAAATAAAACCGTTGGCAAAAAACTCTTGTAAATTGCCAACGGTAATAAAATTATTTTACTTGTTGAATTGCCCAAGCAATAGCCTCATCAAGCATAACTTGTGGAGGTTCTTTAATAAAACCTTCCCGCATAATTGTATCGGTCATGTTTCTTGCATGTTCAATATCTCTTTTTGCAATTTTGTATGCCTCATCCCAGGTAACATTAACCCTGGCAACGCCGTCTTTTATGGCCTGCATTGCAACATCGGCAGCTTCAACAGGGAAAACGTCTGCTTCCTGCATGGTTGGAACAATATTTTCGGTATTTATTCCTCTTTTTTCGGCGTAATTAGCAAGGGAGTGAGCTGCCGCAATAGCCATATTGTCTGTAATTTTTCTAGCTCTAACCATTAAAGCTCCTTTTAGAATTCCGGGGAATCCAATGGAGTTGTTTACCTGATTTGGAAAATCTCCTCTTCCTGTAGCAACAATGTATGCACCTGCTTCTTTAGCTGCGTAAGGATAAATTTCGGGAACCGGATTAGCGCAGGCAAAAACAACAGATTTTTCTGCCATCATAGAAACCCATTCTTGTTTAACTTCATCGGGACCGGGTTTTGAAAGAGCAATAAGCACATCGGCATCTTTAATTGCTTCTTCCATTGTTTTAATTTTGTTGGGGTTTGTTTGTTCGCACAATTCCCATTTGCGGTAAAAGCGAGTATCATTTTTAATATCTTCCCTGTCGGTATGTAAAGAACCTCTTGAGTCGAACATAATAATCTTTTTAGGATCTCCACCGTCGGTAATAATTAAACGTGCAATAGTTGTATTTGAAGCTCCTGCTCCAATAAGAACTATTTTTACCTCAAACATTTTCTTCCCAGCAAGTTTAAGTGCATTAATAAGACCTGCTAAGGTAACACAAGCAGTTCCTTGAGCATCGTCGTGCCAAACCGGAATATCACATTCTTCTCTAAGTACATCAAGTACTTTAAAGCAATTGGGTTGAGAAATATCTTCAAGATTAACGGCACCAAAGCTAGGTTGAAGCATTTTTACGAATTCAATAATTTTATCGGGGTCGTTTTCGCCTTTTTCGTTTTTACTGTCAATGCAAAGAGCAACTCCATCAACGCCTCCAAGGTATTTCATAAGGAAAGCTTTTCCTTCCATTACGCCAAGTCCGCCCGGAGGTGTACAATCGCCATCTCCTAACACTCTTGTTGAATCTGAAACTACAGCAACCAAATTACCTCTATTACTCAATTCATAAGATGTATCATTATTTTCTCTTATATCAGTTGAAACTTTGGAAACGCCGGGAGTGTACCAAACGTTAAACCAGTTAAAACCATAAACAGGAGCTTTGGGAACAGTTTCAATTTTTCCACCATAGAATTTGTGAGCATCCTGAGCAAGTTTTTTTAGAAATAAGGTTTGAGCTTTAGCAATTTGTTCCTGAGAAAAGTCGTCAGGAAATGCTTGTCTTAGGTTTTCAAGATTAAGTTTAAGTTTTTCCATTTATTTGCCGGTTTATTATAATTTTTATAAATTTAATACAATTAGTAAAGGTAATGAATAACCATTGTTAACAGATTAAAAAACTGCAACAAAACATTGTTACTAAGCACTAAACAGGTATGTTTTACAGCAGTTAGACTATAAATTTGCGGGGTCGTGTTTTTGCAATGGATTTTTATTCAGACGATAATATTCCTGTCTGTTTGCAAAAATATCGCATGCCAAAAAGTAAGCATTTCTAAAAGATTCTTCACTTGCTTCGTTTTTTCCGGCTAGTTCGTAAGCTGTTCCATGAGCAGGACTTGTTCTAACCATTGGCAAACCGGCAGTATAGTTAACTCCTCTGTCGAATACCAAGGCTTTAAAAGGTGCCAATCCCTGATCGTGATACATTGCGAGAACTGCATCGAAAGCTTTAAAATTGCCATTTCCAAAAAAACCATCGGCTGGATAGGGGCCAAAAGCCAAAATGTTCTCCTTGTTAGCCTGTTCAATTGCAGGAATAATAGTTTCAATTTCTTCCATACCAATTACCCCTTCATCGCCGCAATGAGGATTAAGGCCCAATATTGCAATCCTAGGTTTTCTTATTGCAAAATCTTCTTTAAGCGATTGATTTAAAATCTTTAATTTCGACATTATCTTTTGCACTGTTAAGGAGGAAGAAATTTTGCTAACTGCAATATGTCCTGTAACAACTCCAACTTTTAGAACATCCGAAACCAACAGCATCAGACTTTCAGAAGAACCCATTTTTTGGGTAAGATATTCGGTATGTCCTGGAAATTGAAATTTTTCGGTTTGTATGTTTTTCTTGTTTATAGGAGCTGTAACCAGAACATCAATTTTGCCATTTATCATGTCATCCAAAGCAAGCTCCAGAGTCTTAAAAGATGCCTCTCCTGCTATTTCGGTCGATTTGCCCAGTTCCACCCTAATTTCATCGTCTAAACAATTTATAATATTTGCCCTTTTTGGACTTGCTTCCTCGGCAGAATTAATTGAATTAAAGTTGAAATTGTTAATATTAAGAGCTTTACGATGGTAAGAAGCAACTTTTGGAGATCCATATACAATTGGAGTACTATTTTCTGTTACTCTTGGATCTTGAAGGGTTTTAATAATAACTTCGTAGCCAATTCCGTTAATATCGCCTTGAGTAATTCCAACTCTTATTATGTTTTTCATGTTTTAAAATTTTAATCTGCAAAGGTAATCTTCTATCTCATCAAATACATTTTTCCAAAGCCTTTTTTGAAATATTTTTCGGCACCTGTCTCTCTTTTTTCAACCGATTCACCATTAATTTTGGTAAAAACCCGGTAAAAATATACGCCGTTAGCCAGTTGATCTCCAAACATATCCTTTCCATCCCAAGCATATTCAGTAATATTTCTGCCTATTCGTATTGGGCCAAGTTCATCAAGGCCAATTTCTCTAACCAGCTTGCCTGTAACTGTTAAAATCTGTATTCTAAAATCGTCGGGTATCTCGGAACCGGTAAGGGTAAAAACAAATCTTGTTGATGTAGAAAATGGATTCGGATAATTGAAAACATCGGTTATTGTTGATTTGTTAATTACTTCAAAAGTTAGTCTATAATCAAAATCACCAGATTCGTTATTTGATTTGTCTCTGGCCTGTACAATAAGTTCATAAACACCGTCTGATTCAAAGGTTGGCTGGTATAATATTTCACACGAGTTATTTGGAAGATTCGCCGGGGTAAAAATCAATTGTTCTTCGCCTTCAATATTTGTAAAATATACCCTCTTGCTGTCTGTTTCTCCCGGAAACTTAATAAATAGAGCAAATAGAGAAGTGTCGTTTAGTTCCAGATACTTATTTTCATCCTTAAGTTTCACAAGTATTTCAGGATTTGCAGAAACAATATCGCCGTTTAAAATGTGCATTCCATCGAAAGTAACATCAAGCAAAGGATTAATATTATCGGAGCGAACGTAGAAAAATTTCTGTGCAATATTGTTAAAATGGAACTGCTCCAACTGGTCGTAACCTCCCACTGAAGGATTGAAAGGATTTACTTCCATCCAAATGCTGTTAAGACCTTGTTTATTTATTGTATTTATTCTAATTGTGTCGAGCAAAACATCTCCTGAAGGATGAGGTCTGCATCTTTTCAAAGCTATGGTATCTAGTCTGTTATTACGGTCTTGCATAATGTAAAGAATCAATAGGCTGTCCATATCGTAATCGCTAACATTTTTTGTTGAAAGGCAAAATTCTACTGTTTCGCCTTCATAGACCGTATCGGCATAAAAATAAAAACCGGAAGCAGGATCCAGTGCGGTTTCTGGCACAGCATCGTAAGTTAGTTGCCACTTATTTAATTGAGGGGGTGTTTTTAAAGAATCGTCTTCTGTTTCAAGCTGCATTTTTAAGTAAGGGAATTCCCCAGCATCAATAATTGGAGATAAATCTAAAATATCGTATTCGGGAGGTACTATGTTGCTTAAAACAGTTTCACTTGTACCATCTAATCTAATTCCTGAAATACTTATTTCTGCCATATCGTAATCGGGAAAATCCAAGGGACTTTTTTTCCAATGCAATGTTTTCCAATCGTATGCTGGACCAATTAATACAGAGGTAATATTTCCGGTTGTATAATCGGCATCGAGATTTACGTAAAGGTCTATTTCGTCGTTGGCACTTTCTCCAATTACTTCTACAGCAGTTGTTGGATCGCCTTTTTTGAAAAATAAAATGTAAGGATAATTATTTGGTATAGTTCTTATATCATCCGATCCGTAACCCTCCATTGCCACATAAACCGGTTCTTCCCATTCTTGAAAATTACCACTAAAAAAAGAATACATAAGAACATAATGTCCATCTTCCACATTATTAATGTAATCTACCATAGCCTGTGTGTTTGCTGCAACTGTAGCAATATCGCCGGTATAGAACTTTTTGTAATAATCGGGTCTGAGTCGTCCCGGACATGTATCGCTTGTTGGAATTGTTGCCAAAGTAAAACTGTCGATTACAGCAACATGCATTTTCGAACCCGTACCGCAACTTGTGTAATCAACTACTACATTATCTATAAAAAATGCAATTTTTTCAAGAATATACTGAGCAGTAGATGGACTTCCAATATTGTGGCAATGCAAAGCACGGGGCGAATTTACATAGCTAAACAAACGAGGGTCTCTTTCATAATTAATAAATTGAAATTTATCTTTTTTAAATTGAAAAAAATGAGCTTGCGACCATCCCTGTTTTCCGGGAATATAAATAAATGAACTTTCTTTCCAGTTTTGTTCTTCATCGCCTGTTGGAATTTTGCTTACACGCCAATAATAAACCATTGAATCCTGAAGAGTAATTGGAGGTGTCCATTCAATAACTCCACCGGAAGCTGTTAAGGTAGTTGAAAGCAGAGAGGGACTATTAAACATATCGCTTGTATCCATTTGAAAAGCAAATCCGGAACTACCCAAAAATAAATCGTTTACCGAAGCTTTTAAACTAACAGTATTTTCCGGATAAATTGCATATTCGTAAGGCCATATAGGAATAACATCGTTAGAAATAACAATTACTTCCTGAGAAATCTGATTATTATCTTCCCGAAGTTCATCAACTAAAAACGAGGCATCAACATATAAATCGAAGGAATTAAGACCTGGTCCGTTAATAAAATCTACAGGCATTTTTATTGAAACAGTATCTCGATAAAGAACACCCGGAGCCGGAAAAAGCACAACCGTATCGTTATCGTTAGGCATTGTTCTTCTTACTCTTACCATAAAAGTATCTCTGCTAGCTTTTCCAATATTCGAAATACCTAAATTCAGAGTAAAGGAATCCACTTCGTTACTAATAATGGCCGGATTAAAATAAAGGTCGGAATTAGTAATTTCCAAATCGGGTTTTTCGTGAGAATTAATAACTACAGCGGGATCTCCATGTAGAGAAAATTCGTAACAAGTGTTTCTAACGTAAGGGTTTGTCCAGTAGCCGGTCTGCCAAGTTTCAATTGTCTTTTGAAGTTGAACTCCAATAGCTTGATTATAATTTGAAAACCCAATCTGTTTATACAATTCAGTAGAAAAACCATGAAGATATTGCCTTAAAGCCTCACCGGTAGAAGCAATAAAGCCTATAGCTCCTTTCTGATTTACAACCCAACTTTCACTAATATTGTCGTTAAGAATATGAATATCTCCTGAAAGACAAGAATTGGCAATTAATAATGGATATTTCTTGTAATTGTCGTAAGATTCGGGTTCATCAATGCTAATATCCCAACCGTTGGTAGATCCGTGACCAAAAAAGGTAACTATAGATACACCGTTGTTAATGAGATTAATAATTGAATCCGACATAGAAATTTGGATAGGGTCTGAGCTCGTTTTTCTAAAATCGGAAACTTTACCCCCAAAATGGATATCTTCAATTTGCTGTTTGTAAATATTCAAATAATTATCAATTGCTACCTGTTCTGCAGTATGACCACCACCCCCAAAATGAATAATATTCTTCATCCACAAAGCAGGAATATTTGATTCATACTCTTCAACTTTGTTAAGGTAAAGAGAAATTTCATCGTTAGAACGAACAGATATTCTACCGGTGGGAATAGCAGGTTGAAAATGAGTCCCGTTTAATCCTGCACTAAATAAAATGTCGGATGCCGGGGAACCGAAAGAAGGAACAAGACATTGTTCCCATGCGTATGTATTGTTTCTGAAACTATTAAATTTTACAGATTTCCCCATAAAAAAAAGATGTTTTGGAACCTCAGTATAATTATTTATTATATAATTTAAAAAATTTCTAATTCCCATAGGATGCTTATCTATTCCATAACCAAACTGCAAATAAATCTGATCTACATCGAAAACCGCCGGATTATAACCGCTTGATTGCCTGTAAGCCTTATAAAGATTAGCCCCGGTAATAAGTTTTTTATTGGTAATAATTATATAATCGGAGTTTTTTCCATAGCTCGTGTAATCGGTAAGTGCTACAAAAGAAATTGGTTGTGGTATCGAT
Source organism: Bacteroidales bacterium (assembly GCA_016936815.1). GTDB lineage: Bacteria > Bacteroidota > Bacteroidia > Bacteroidales > GWF2-38-335 > GWF2-38-335. The sequence goes on along the minus strand of JAFGXD010000002.1, from coordinate 27,705 downwards.
AGCACACCGTTTTGAGCCACCAAAATACATTTTCTATAATCGTGTGCAGAATTAGGAACTAGAGCCTTAAGAACCCCTGCATCGTTAACAAGACTAATAATTTTTTTATTAGTAATATCGTAAAGTCGTGGTGTTGAGCTACCAAAATTAAAATTTGTAATTTCCAAATAGGTTTTTCCTGAAGAAGAATTTGGCAGTAGAAATTCAAAACTTCCGGCTCCTTCAAAATCGAATGAATGTGGATATTTAAGTCTAATCCACGACAGAGCATTTTTATCGGTTGACTGTCCAATATCATTAACAACACTAAAAACAGCTGATGTTGAAGATGATAAAGAAGATGAAGAAACAGAGAATTTTCTGTAAATTGATTTTTTTCCAAGAAATGTAGTATCAAGCAAAGTAGTTCCGGCAAGACTCATTTGAACATGATGATTGTATCCTGTTATTGTAGATTCATTAGAAGCACTAATAAAAGCAAAATCGAAAATGGCTGTTTGTCCCCCAACAACATTTGGAGTAGAAAAAGTTTTTGTTTTGCTAAGAGGATAATAGCCGTTAATATCAATGTAGCTGTCAAAATACCCTTCATGAACATCGAGCAAAGGCCCAGAAAGTTCAATAAACTGGTTTGAAGTAAATTCCTGAAAAACCTCTTTCAAACAATAAGTTGTAGGCGAATAACCGGCAAAAGCAACATCTGTTTCAGGAGCAAAACGCAAACCGGGGGTGCTAATATTAAATGTGAGAAAATAGCTTGAAGTATCGTTTATTAAAGAATAGTAGGGATTGGTTTGAAATGAAGGTTCAATATACATTATGGTATCGACCTTTCCGTTATTTTTCTCACCATAAAATTCGAAAAAATCGGCAACGTCAAAGAAATTATTTCCATTAGCATCGTAAACCATTATTGGTTGTTCTTCTCCTTTGTAAAACAGTTTCAAAGAACTAAGAGGTGTAGCAATAATATCTGAAAAACCGGAAATATTAGAATGAGTAATGCGATAAAAACCTGTTTCAACAACCTGAATTTTATAATGTTTTGCCGAATAGTCTATCCACTCATTTCCAAAAGGCTGAGCCATAGAGGTTTCAAACACAAAAAGCATCAACGCAAAAATTACAAATCTCATAGTCGTAAAATTACAAATATTAATACAACAAGGCGAAAAAAAAATCGTTTATCCAAAAATAAAACTGCAAATTATTTGACAAATGACTTGTTTTTTTCTGTAAATGTAATGAACTTAATTATAGTTGATTGAATTATATATAAAAAACTAATGATGATGAAAAAATATTTTTTTAATAAATGGTAACTAAAATGCACTCTAACAATCTATAATACAATGTTATAACAAAATATATGTTTAAAAAAAGATTTTAAGAAAAATATAAAAGTATAAAACAAATTAAGAAAAAATTTGAATATTTGCATAATATTGAAAAAATGCGTATTATTATCTTGTAATTAAAAACCTTATCATGGAAGACTTTGCAAAACATATTGTTGTCCCTTGGGACTTTACAGAGAGAGCCGAGCAGGCTTTAGCTCACGCTTTTTTACTTCAAAAAGGCAGGGTTGGAATAAAACTTGCACACATTGTTTCGAAAGAAGCAGAGGTTGAACCTGCAAAAATTAAGCTTCAGGAAGTAATTGACAAGGTTAAGGCCGAGAAAAACTTCGAACTAACTATGGTGGTAAGAAGAGGTAACATCTTCAAAGATCTTGGGAAAATTGCTGAAGAATTTAATGCGCTATTAGTGGTTATGGGTGTACACGATTCCCGAAATAGAAGAGGATTAAAGGTTGTTGTTAAATCTCCGGTTCCCTTTGTTTTAGTAAAAGATTTTCCGTTGCACGATGCTTACAGAGAAATTGTTGTGCCAATGGATGAAGATAAGAAAAACAGAATAATGCTTAACTGGGTTATTATTCTTTCCAAGTATTACGATGCAAACATTGATATTTTTAAACCATTCCTAAGCAATAGCGTTGCAAATACCAAAATGAAAGGTCAGTTGTTCTTTATTAAGAAAAATCTCGATTCCAATGGTATTGTTTATGGAGTAAAAACCAGCAAAAGAGATACTAATTTCCCGGAAGAAGTATTCCGTTTTCTTGATGAAATTCAAGCAGATATGATGCTTTTAATGTCGCATACTTTTAAGAAATACATTAAGAAGGTAGGCGAAAATAAAACTCCTATTTTGGTTATTAATCCGCTAAAAGCAAAATTGGGTGGATTCTCCTAAAATATCAAAAAATTAATATTTATCGGCTGCTTGTTTCAGGCAGCCTTTTTTAATCAAAAAAAATGAAAAAGAAAATAAAAACAATTACTGCAACTACAAGCGACAGATTTAACAAAACCGAATTTGTTAGTTCCTTCACAGAATATAGCAACTCCGGACTCACTCTGATTCAAACTTCATATAGAGCAAAAAATGAATTAGAAAACAAAACTACCTTCAAATACAATGAGTCTGGAAAAATAATCGAAGAAGCAGAATATATTGATGAAAACGAAATTGCTGAAAAAACTGTTTACGAAAGAAATGAAAAGGGTAAAATTATTAAAGCTACCGTTCATTACTCTGATGGCGCAATTTCAGAAAAAAAATACAATTATGATGGAAATTCTCTTACCATTGTTAAAACCGATGAAGATCAAGAGCCGGAAGGTTTTGAAATGTATCTATTCGATAACAACGAAAACATAATTCAAAAAGAAATTCATGATTCATTTGGTAATGTGGAAGAAAAGGAATCTTTTGAGTATGATAATAACAATAATGTAATTAGAAAAATCGATTATGACGAAGACTTGAAACCCTTTTCTTACAGTATCTATTCTTATAACAAAAATAAAGAGCTTACCTCCATTAAGAGATTGAATTCAGAAAATGAGTTAATGGAAGAAATTCTCTTTGTTTACGATGAAAAAGACAGACTTCTAGAACAACAATACGGAAATATGTATTTGGTGAAATTCGAGTACAACGATAATGAAAATACAAAAAAAGAGGAGCGATTTAATGCAAATGGCGAATTAGAATTTCAATCATTATCATATTATAATTCAGATGGTTTGGTAATAAAAGAGGATGGTATTTTTACTACAACTATTTATGAATATAGTTTTTTCGAATAAAAATTTTTCTAATCTATCTTAAAAAATAATAATGTATTATTTGAAATAAATAAGCAAAATATTTGTAAGGAACTAAAAAGGGAAAATTTTGGCAAAAAAGAAGAAAAGAAAAAGCAAAAACAATAGAAAAATAACTGTGGTATTCTTTGTAGTTATTTTAGTCTTACTTGCTGCATTCTACTTTTTTAATAAAGAGGAATTTAAACAAATTTCAGGCTTTTCAGGCAAAAATGTAAAAGTTTCTTCAAATATTGTTGAAAGGGTGGAAAAGAATTATGGAGCCGAGGTTGAAAAATATGCCAAAGAATTTAATCTGCCTTCCTCCTACTTAAAGGCTCTTATTGCCCTTGAATGTTCGGGAAGAAAACCTCCCGGAAAAAGATACGAGAAGCACATTTTCAAGCGATTAAAAAATTTGAAAGATGGAAAAATAGCAAAGTACGAAAATATTAAAACTCAGGATTTAAGTGAATTAGGCGACGACGGATTGAAAAACCTCGCAACTTCCTGGGGACCTTTTCAACTTATGGGTTACAAGTGTTTTCTTTTAAAAATCTATGTTGCCGACATTCGCGGATCAAACAGCCTTTACCATGGAATTAGGTGGATTAACCTTACCTACGGAAATTATCTTAGAAAAGGGAATTTTAAAGATGGCTTTCATATTCATAATACAGGAAGGCCTTTTCCAAAAAACGGAAAACCAAAAACTTACGATCCTTCTTATGTTGAAAGGGGTTTGAAATACATGGAGCAATTCGAATCGCTGAAAACAAATTAGACTTTGTTTTGCATATTAAAATAAATCTTGTAGGTTTGAATTCTAAAAGCTAAAAACATGAAAACTCTAAAGATATTATCTCTATTTCTAATCTTTCTGATTGCCGTTTCTTGCAGTAACCAACAAGCTTCAACAGAAAAAGACCCACTAATTGTAGAAATTCCTGAATCTCTAAGCATTGAGGAGAAACTTAAAATGCTTCCTTTTGTGGAAATGAATGCTGTTCTTCCCGATTCTTTCAGATTCGAAGGTTCTTATAAACTAATGGTTACGCAACCAATAGACCACAATAACCCCGATGCAGGAACTTTTACTCAAAAGGTTTTTGTTAATTTTAAAGATTGCAACAAACCGGTAGTCGTTTATCTGGATGGCTATAGCGTTCCTACAAACGCCCATATATGTGAACTTTCCGATATGCTTGATGCAAATTTTGTTCAGATTGAACATAGATTTTTTGGCGAATCTACTCCCGACAGCCTAATGTGGAATTTCCTGAATATTAAACAAGCAGCAGCCGACCACCATAGGGTTATTAAACTTCTTAAGAATATTTTTAAAAACAAATGGATTTCAACAGGTATAAGCAAAGGCGGACAGACTGCCATGTACCACAAAAGATTCTATCCCGAAGATGTGGATGTAACAGTTGCCTATGTTGCTCCACTAAATCTGGAGGTTCAGGACAAAAGAATTTATAATTTTCTAAATAATGTTGGAACACCGGAATGCCGCAAGAAAATACTTGATTTTCAAAGGTTTTTGCTAAACAACAGAGAGGAGGCTCTTAAAGAATTTAATATCTACTCAAGAAAAACTAATAACGAATATACATGTGAAATTGAAAAGGCTTTCGAATTATCTATTCTTGAATTTGAATTTGCTTTCTGGCAATGGGGTGGAAATTGCGAAAATCTGCCCGATAACTACAATTCCGTTGAAGAACATATTCAATATCTATTTAGAGCAGACGGCCCCGGTTTTTTTTCCAAAGCTACTCATAATGATTTATTTCCGTTTTTCTACCAAGCATATACCGAACAAGGTTTATACGGCTACAGAACAGATAGCCTAAAAGGTTTACTCAAGTTTTTTGATGGTGAAGTAAATAATTATCAAACATTTATTCCCGAAACCTTCAACTTAACCTTTAATAATGAGGCTATGAAAGACATTAAAACCTGGCTTGATGAAAATGGAAATAATATGGTGTATATTTACGGAGAATACGACTCTTGGTCATCAACTGCTTATGAACCAACAAAAAAGACAAATTCTTTTGTAGTTTATAAAAAAGGAGGCTCGCATTTAACCCGATTACAAAATATGCCTAAAGAGACTCAGGATTCAGTTATTTCAATTATTAAAACTTGGCTTAAAGAATAGTCTTCTAAAATTCGGCATTTTTTGGAGTTCTTGGAAATGGAATTACATCGCGTATATTTCCCATTCCCGAAACAAATAGCATTAATCTCTCAAAACCAAGCCCATAACCACTGTGCTCAACTGTTCCAAACTTTCTGGTTTCTAAATACCACCACATATCTTTTTCGGGAATATGCATTTCTCTTATTCTGTTAAGCAGTTTTTCGTAGTTTTCTTCTCTTTGGCTACCTCCAATAATCTCGCCAATTCCTGGAAACAAAACATCCATGGCCCTTACGGTTTTTCCATCCTCGTTCTGTTTCATGTAAAATGCTTTAATTTCTTTGGGATAATCGGTCAAAATAACAGGCTTCTTAAAATGCTTTTCTACAAGAAATCTTTCGTGTTCCGACTGTAAATCTGTTCCCCATTTTTCAACAGGATATTGAAACTGTTTTTTCTGATTTGGTTTCGATTTCATCAAAATATCAATAGCTTCTGTGTAAGATATTCTGGCAAAATCGTTATCAAGTACAAATTTCAATTTTTCAATCAGCTCCATAGACCTTTGATCCTGAGGCTTCTGACTTTCTTCTTCTTGCTGACGTTTGCTTAAGAATTGAAGGTCTTCCATGCAGTTTTCTAAAGCATATTTCACCAAATACTTCAACATTTCCTCAGCCAAATCCATATTGTCGTTAATATCGTAAAAAGCCATTTCGGGCTCTATCATCCAAAACTCAGCCAAATGCCTTGAAGTATTTGAATTTTCTGCACGGAAAGTGGGGCCGAAAGTATAAATTTCACTTAGTGCCAAAGCAGCAAGTTCGCCTTCTAGCTGACCGGAAACTGTAAGGTTGGTTTCCTTTCCAAAGAAATCTTCTTTCCAGTTTACATTACCATCTTCAAGCAAAGGAGGGTTTTTTGGGTCGAAAACACTTACCCTAAACATTTCTCCTGCACCTTCGCAGTCGGAACCGGTAATTATTGGGGTATGAATATTAAGAAAACCCTTGTCGTTAAAGAATTTATGAACAGCAAAAATCATAGAATGTCGCAATCTCGTAATTGCACTAAATGTATTGGTTCTAAAACGCAAATGAGCAATTTCCCTTAAAAACTCCAACGAATGTTTTTTTGGCTGAAGAGGATATTCATCGGGGTTTGCTTCTCCCAAAATAATCAGATTTTCGGCCATAAGTTCAACTCTCTGGCCCGAACCCTGCGATTCTGTAAGCAATCCATCAATTGAAATCGAAGCACCTGTATGAATTTTTGCAAGCAAAGCCTCATTTTCGTTGTTATTTACATCAACAACCACCTGAATGTTATTAATAGTTGAGCCGTCATTAATTGCCAGAAATGCAACATTTTTACTACCTCGCTTTGTTCTTACCCAACCTTTTACGGTTACTTTGCTTCCTGCATCACCTGATTCAAGCAATTGCTTAATTTTTGTTCTTTTCATTTTATTAAAATTTCGAAATTCGATTGCAAAAATACAATTTTGTAGCGGCATAGTCAGCAAATAAACAAAATAAATTTCAATTTCAATATTACAATAAAACCTACTGAAATAAAGCGTTTTAAGCGGATTAGGGTTAACAAATGAAATTAAGAATGTAAAAAGAGAGTAAAAATTTATGGAAATTTCTTTTTTTTGTCCCTATGTAATGAAAGTCAATTAAAAAGGTTCTAACCAAACAGTTTTAAGGGGCAAAATGACAAAGAAATAATAAAACGGAAATTGAAAAACGGACATTTGAAAAAAAGGAGCGATCAGCAACTTATTTCGCTGTACAAAGATTCGGGAAATACCGGATATGTTGGAGAAATCTTCCGACGGTATTCTCATCTTATTACAAGTCTGGCTTTTAATTATCTGAAAAACCCCGCAGAAACAGAAGATGCGGTAATGGAGATCTTTGAAATACTGGTAAAAGACCTGAAAATTCACGAAGTAAAAAACTTTTCAGCATGGTTATATTCAGTAACAAAAAATCATTGTCTTAAGAAGAAAAAAAATCAGGAAATTTTGGTTGACGACAGCGACAAGCTTATGAATAAGCCGATTTTTATGGAAAACGACAGTGAGGAGGAATTTGAAAGCAGAAGAATAAAGGAAGAAAGGTTAGAATTCTTGTCACAAGCCGTTGATTCGCTTGTTGGTGAGCAAAAAGAATGCATAAAACTTTTTTACATTGAAGAAAAATCTTACAGGGAAATATCAGAAATAACAGGATATAGCGAAAATAAGGTAAAATCTTATATTCAAAACGGAAAAAGAAAATTAAAAATATACTTTAACATAGATGACTAAGCAAAAAAATAATACATGCTTTTCGTCCGAACAAATGAGATTGTTTGGCGAAGGAAGCCTAACAGCCGGGGCACTTACCGGAATTAGGTCGCATGCAGACAACTGCCCAATGTGTGCAGAAGTGCTTGAAAATCTGGTTCCCGGAAATGTTTCGGCTATTTTGGCCATTAACGAAAGAGTAAACAGCAGAATTTCTCTTATGGTAGAAACCGTTCCGGCTCTTCCATTTTACAAAAATTACAAATTCCTTGCAGCAATTTTAGCTCTATTTATTTTTACTGCAGGATTTTATTTATATCAGCAATTTATTCCTGAATCGCAAACCAGTTCTTCAGGAATGGTTAAAGAAAATATTAATAATAACCATAATACTGCAAATTCGGGAGAGAAAATTCTTGTTGTAAACAATGAAGAAAAACCTGCGGAAACCATAAATAATAAGGAAATTACAATTATTGAAAATAATAATGTTGAAATTGAAAACAAAGTAAATGAGGAGGTTATTGCAGAAACAAAAACTGAAGAGGTTGAAGAACCAATAATTACTGAAACAAGATCAACAACCTTATCGCCCGGCAATAATAATGTTGCAAATACTAAAGCAGTAAGTGTTACAAAAATTGAAGTTCAGTTAATTAATATGGTTAGCTCTTCAAGTACCGGTTCCAGATCAGGAGGAAATAGAGGTGAATTATCGGGCGGAAAAATTAAACACGGTAACTACAAAGTTGCAGATATGCCAATGTATCCGGGCGGAGAATCTCATCTAAAAGCCTACCTTACAAACAAAATTTGGGATAATGTATCTAATCCTAATAGCCTATTGGGAGAAAGTTTGGTGCTGTTTTTCGACATTAATTCAAAGGGGAAAATTGAAAACCCCGATGTATTTGGAAAAATTAGTCCTGAAACAAAAAGCGAAATAATTAAAATTTTAGAAGAAATGCCTCGTTGGCAACAGGGAAAAGGTAAAGGGTCGGTTACTTGCACAATGTCGGTTTCATTTAAATAGTGGCTGTAAAAATAATGCAGTAAATTCAAAAATACAAACACGAAGTTACCCTGTGCTAAAGTAATTGAAATACAAAATAGGGGAATATCAAAAGGGTTTACTTTAAATCCAAAATGTATCATCTGTAATTTAATGATTAAAATCATCAAAAATGAATATATCGTAAACAGAAAACACAATTATGTCAAAATTAAGGTAACAAAAATTTGCATACTTAATTACAATTTGTATTTTGTTCCCCCAAATGAACAAGGGGTTAAAAATGGAACTTAAAGATTACAATTGGAAAGAAAAGGTAATAATGGTTGTTGACAACGTTGAAGCCAATTATTACTATTTTATGGGCGTTTTCCGTAAAACCGGAGTAAAAATTATTTGGGCAGAGAATGGAAAAAAAGCAGTTGAACTCTGTATGAATAATCCTGAAATTAATTTAGTTTTAATGGATATACAAATGCCTGAACTAGATGGATATGAGGCAACAAAACAAATAAAACAGGTAAGAAAAGATTTACCCATAATAGCTCAAACTGCCTACGCTATGGATGGTGTTGAAGAAAAAAGCCTGGAGTCCGGTTGCGATGTGTACATGTCGAAACCTATTGATAAAGAAATTTTGAAGAAAAAAATTAACGACTTTTTTAAGTAAATCATAAAAAGTTAATTTTTCTCTTTTTTAGTTTTGTAAGTTATTTCCCCTACTAATTTTTTCGGTATTTCATTATTTTTTAGGTTTTTTTGATGTTTTTTCTTTGGTTTTAATTAATATAAGAAAATTCTTTTGTACTTTGCTCCCTAAATTACTTAACTAAAATTTATTGATTATGAAGAAATTTTACTTTATTTTGTTGGCTATTTGTTTCGGCTCGTTTTCTATTATGGGTCAAACAACTTTAATTACCGATGATTTTGAATCCTACACAACAGGAAGTGGAATTGCCGCTCAGGCAGGTGCCCCATGGGGAACTTGGTCAGGTCCAACAGGCAGCGCAGAAGACCCTTTAGTTACTGACGTACAAGCATTTGCCGGCTCTAATTCTATTAATGTTATTACTAATAACGATTTGGTAATAAATTTTGAGGACAAAACTACAGGAAGATACCAAATTACTTTCCAAATGTACGTTAACCCTGGAGCTGTAGGCTATATTAACCTGCTTTCTAATTTTGCAGGATCATCAAGCGAATGGGCTACTCAAACTTTTTTTAATACCGATGGTTCTGCAACTGTTGATGCAGATGGGGAGTCTGCCGGAACTTTTACTTTTAATCATGGAGAATGGTTTAATGTGAACTATATTGTTGATCTCGACGACGATTTGGCTACTCTTTATGTTGATGGCAATGAAGTTATTACATGGACTTACACAAGAGGCTCTTTTGGAGATGGTTGTGCCAAAAAATTGGATGCTATGAATATGTACGGTTGGTCTGATGATGGAGGAACCGGTTCAAACTTTTATATTGACGATTTGAGTTTTATTGAGCAATTATCTATGGACGCTCCTCAAAACCTTGCAGCAGTAGTTACCGGAAGCAATATTCAAACTACTTGGGAAGCTCCTGCAAGCGGAACACCTGATTCTTACCTTCTTATGAGCAATGGAAATGTTGTTGCTTCAGGACTTACAGATCTTTTTTACGATCAAACAAATGTTTATCCAAATTCCTATACTTATACTGTAAGAGCTCATTTCGACGGACTTGGCTACAGCCCTTCATCAAATGAAGCTTTTGGTACTGTTGAAGGTGGAACCGACAGAAATCTTACTCTTTTCGAAATCCATACAGGAACCTGGTGTGGGTTTTGTCCGGGAGCAGCTATGGGCGCCGACGATATGATTGAAAACGGACATAATGTTGCTATAATAGAATATCATAACGCAGATTCTTATGCTACCGCAGATTGTCTAACTAGAGAAACTTATTATTCAGTAGAAGCATTTCCAACTACAATGGTTGATGGGCTTTTAAAAATGGAAGGTGGTGATGCAACAACAAGTATATACCCAAGTTACCTTTATGCCTACAACGACAGATTCCCAACACCTTCTGTATATGAAATGAGTATGACTGTTGTTGGTGCAGGGCTGAATACTTTTGAAGCAACTGTTGACATTTCTGAAACAAATGGTTATTTTGAAGACGGTTTGGTTCTAAGAGCAGCTTTAACTGAATCGCATATTCCCGAAAATTGGAATGGAATGACAGAGGTAAATTTCGTTTGCAGAAATATGTACCCAAATGCTGCCGGTACAGCTTTAGATTTTTCCGGTTCAACAACTCATCAGGAAGTTTTTACATTCTCAACAGGTGCTTATGTAAAAGATAATTGTGAGTTTGTTGTTTTCTTGCAACATGAAGGTACTAAAGAAATTGTTCAGGTTGCCAAAGTTGATATGGAAACTATTGTTGGAATTGAAAATATTACTTCAGAAAATATTTCAATATATCCAAACCCTGCAACAAATTACATTAATGTTTTCACTCAAGGAAATGGAAATATTGAAATTTATTCCATATCCGGTCAACTTTTAATTTCTAAGGAAATTACCTCAGAAGCGCAAACAGTTAGTGTTGAAAATATTAGCAATGGGATTTACTTAGTTAAAGTGACTACACCTACTAATTCATTTACCGAGAAATTAATTATTAAATAATAAACACAAATTCAGAATGGGAATTTATAACTCCCATTCTTTCACTTAATTTTTAAACATTTAACTTATGAAAAAAATCTATCTTTTTGCAATTCTTGCTTTTGTTTGCTCCACTTCCTTTTCACAGTGGATTGAACAGGCAACAGGTTTTTCAACTGCTTCCAGAGGTATTAAATATATCTCCGCTGTAGATGAAAATGTAGTTTGGGCTACTGCTTACGATGGCACAACTACAACAAATTACATTACAGAATTTACAAGAACTACTAATGGCGGTGCTACTTGGACTGCCGGAACGGTTACCGGCTACACTTCAGGTTATGGTTCAGCAATGATTTTTGGTTTAGATGCCAATACAGCCTGGATGCCTGTTTTTAACACTTCTGCCGGTGGTGGAAAAATTCTTAAAACAACCGATGGTGGTACAACCTGGACTGCCCAAACTACAGCTGCTTTTGCTGCGCCTGCAGGCTTTCCAAATGTAATTCACTTCTGGGATGCCAACAATGGTTGGTGTCAGGGTGATCCTAATGGTGGATATTTTGAGTTTTACACAACAACCGATGGTGGGGAAAACTGGACTAGAGTTCCTCAAGCAAATATTCCCGACCCAATTGCTGCCGATGAATACGGTGTTACAGGTTTCTATTCTGTTGTGGGAGACAATGTTTGGTTTTCAACTAACAAAGGAAGAGTTTTTAAATCAACCGACAAAGGTTATACATGGTCGGTTTATACTACTACTCTTACAAACCAATTTACAATAAGTTTCAAAGACGCAAACTACGGTTTGGCTTACCAAATTGATAATTATACTATCGCCAAATCAACCGATGGTGGTGAAACTTGGACTGTTTTTACACCTGCAGGAAATCTATATTCAAGCGATTTAGCTTATGTTCCCGGAACTCCAAATACTTGGGTTAGTACAGGAAACGAATCAGGAGCATCTTTTAGTTTGTTTGGTGGAGATTATTGGGAAGATTTTTCCAGTTTCCCAGGTCAGATGCTTACCACAGCTTGGGTTAACAATACCTGCGGATGGGTTGGAAACTTTAATACCGACGCTAGTACCGGTGGTATTTATAAATTTGATGGTGTTATTACCGATCCTTATGATAACGATGTTGCTGCAATTACAATTTCAAATCCTGTTGATGGCTTGCCACTAACTGCATCAGAAAATATTTCAGTATCTATTATGAATATGGGATTAAATGCACAAACAGGTTTCGATGTTACTTATATTCTTAATGGAGGTACTCCTGTTACTGAAACTTTCTCTGGAACATTAAATCCTGGAGAAACTATTGATTATAACTTTACTGCAACTGAAGATTTCTCTGCTGCCGGCATTTATGAAATTGAAGTTTACACAAGTCTTACCGGTGACGAAAATAGTTCAAATGACGGATTTACAATGGATGTTGTTCTTATGAATACCGTGCCTGTAAAAAGAGTTCTTCACGAACAGTTTACCGCTAACTGGTGTGTGCCATGTGCTAGTGCAAACCCCATTTTTGACGCATTAATCACTCATAATTCAGCTGATTTTATTTCCGGCAACCATGCCAATGCAACTGTTATCAAACATCAGGTATTTGGTGATGCATACGAAAATGCCGATTGTCAAACCAGATTAGATTATTACGGCGATATTTCAGGTATTCCGGATTTAAAAGTTGAAGGCGCAAATGATTATCATCCCGCTAACTACACACAAGCTTTGTTTAATGATTATAAATCTATTGTTCCCTATTTCGATATTCAGGCTCAACATTCTTTTGCTGGCGATGTAATTACTGTTGATGTTACAATTAACCCTTTCTACAATCTAAATGGTACAGTTAGAGTTGCTGTAATTGAAGGAACTACAACCGGCAACGTTGGTACTAATGGTGAAACAGAATTTTTTCATGTTCTAATGAAATATTTGCCTGATGCTAACGGAACTAATGCTAATTTTGTGGTTGGAACACCTTGGACTCAATCTTTTTCTTACGACATGAATACTACATTTTATGAGGAAACAGGCGGAACTGATTTAAATGTTGTAGTTTTTATTCAGGACGATGTTAACAAACTGGTTCATAATTCTGCATATTCAACACTTAGTGTTTCTTCTGATAATTTGATTAATGAGAAATTGGTTAAAATATTCCCGAATCCATCAAATGGACTGGTTAATGTAAGCAATGCTGAAAATACAAAAATTAGTGTTTACAATCTCTTAGGAGAATGTGTTTATATTAGCACAATAGAAAATTCTTTTCAATCTATTGATTTGGGTAATCAGGCGAAAGGCTCTTACCTTATTAGACTTGAAGGAAATGACAATGCTGTAACTAAAATTATTGTTATTGAATAATACTCGAAAAATCTATTTTTATGGGGGCTGCTAGTTTTTTAGCAGCCTCTTTTTTTTACTCATAATTTTATTCTCTTGAAATATTTATCAACCTATCTTACTAAAATCCCTATTGAAACCTCAACTTTCTTCTAATTTGTTCTGATTGGTTTTTATCAAATATGTTCCTGCTATTGCAAAAAACAGAGCTACAAAAAAAGTAAGAATTCTGGATGTAGGCCAATTCTTGTGAGTAAAACCTTGCTTGATTGTTGAAACAGCTTTCGCTTTTTGCTCATCATTTTCAAATTTAATAATCTCTTCAATTCTATTCCTTAAACTGTAGTCAGAAACAATAACAATATCCTTTAGGCTTTCAAGTTTTGTTATCAAAGATTTTCTATACTCTATTTCTGATTTTTCAATTGAATCATCGGCGTTAGAAATAAATTGTTCTATTCTCTCATCAGTAATTTTGTAATGCTTTTCGTAACCGCCTCCAATCCAAAAAATTGTAAAGGCCATACCCGAAATTATTGTCAGCAACACTGCTCTTCCATGATATTTTTTCCAAAAAAGACTAAGAAGAATAACCACAGAAAAAGTTCCTCCGATTCCGGCCCAAACATAGCTGACCATATCAAAAATTAAATCTGAAGGCGAAATATAAGCAAGTCCAAGGGCTATTAGAGCAATTATACCGGTTATTATTCTAGAGCGATTAAGAGAATTTTTTGTTTTGTTTTTTAGTAGAGGGCTTATAATGTTTTCATTTAATTCTGTTGAAGAAAGAATTAATAATGAATCTGCTGTTGAAACCATTGCAGCAATAGCTCCTGTAATTAAAATTGCGGCTATGGCAGGAGGAAAAAGTTTTAGAACTACCTCAGGCATAACTGTTTCTGCATCATGTAAGCCGTCTGGACCAAAAATTGCTATTCCTATCCAACCAATACACAAAGCCCCAATATATGCAATAATAGTCCATATAATACCAATATTTCTGGCCTTTTTAGCTTGCTTATGGTTTTTTATAGCCATAAACCTCATACTTAACTGGGGTTGACCACCCAAATATCCAAAAAACCATGAAAATCCCCCTGCAATAACCATTCCTGCACCAAAGCCGGTGGCTGAACCAACAAAATTTGTATAATTATCGCCGGCATTTTGTAAGGCTCCATTAATTGATTGTGCAAATAATTCCGGATGTGAAGAAAGATAAAGGATTCCAACAATTGGAGTAATAATTAGGGCTATTATCATTACAATTGCTTGAACAACATCCGTATATACTACCGACATAAATCCACCATAAATTGTATACGGAATAATAACAGAGGCTGTAATAAGTACACCCGCCCACAATTCAACACCTTCGAACATAGTACTAAGAGTTTTACCACCTCCAATAAATTGAGCTCCTACATACAAAAAGAAAAAGAAAATAATAGTTGTACTTCCAATTATCCTAATCCATTTCCCTGCTTCTCCATGCTTCTTTGCAATAAACTCTGTAAAAGTGCTTACATTATACTTTTCGGCAGCTTCTCTTAAGCGCCATGAAATAAGAATCCAGGCTGTAATTATACCCAAAACACAACCCAAAGCAGTCCAAATTTCCGTAAGTCCTGTTGCATATGCAGCTCCCGGCAATCCAAGCAAAGCCCATGACGATTCTCCGGTGGCTCTTTCCGACAGTGCAGCAACCCAACCCGGCAAATTTCTTCCTGCAATAGCAAAATCAGAACTGCTTTTTACTTTTCTGCCATTCCATATACCCCACAAAATTAACAGGGAAATATAACTTATCATTACAATAAGTAATTGAGTTTGATCACTAAAACCCATAATAATTGAATTTTTGGTTTGGATTTTAAAAATACAAAAAAATCAAAAATATTATGGGCTGACATTTTTTTTTATTACTTTCAATTCGTTTTTTTTCATTTTTTTATTTGCAAAAACAAAAAAAGATGTATTTTTGCAATCCCTTTGCGAAAGTAGCTCAGTTGGTAGAGCACGACCTTGCCAAGGTCGGGGTCGCGGGTTCGAGTCCCGTCTTTCGCTCTCTCCCCGCAAAGCGGGATTTTTTTTAACGTGGTGGCGAAATCATGTTTACCGGATTGCGCCACGCAAATGAAGGAGATGCCTTGGTGGCGGAACCGAGTTTACGAGTTCCCGCCACGCAAATGAAGGAGATGCCTTGGTGGCGGAATTGGTAGACGCGCAGGACTTAAAATCCTGTGACCATTATGGTCGTGCCGGTTCGATCCCGGCCCGAGGTACAAAAAAGAGTGAGTTAAGTTTACGTTCGAAATGGGCTAAAACTAAACTCACTCATTTTTTTTATTTTGTAAGCATTTAAAATTATCACTTTACTTTCCAAATAATATTTATTTTCTTCTACGCATTTAATGTGCATATTAAACTGTAGACTTAATTTATAACTAGACATTTAAAGGAGGAAAATTCTATTTTCCATAAATTTTTTATTTCTTTTACAAAAAAAAGTCATGAAAAAACTGATTCTTCCTTTGGCAGCAATTTCAATTACCTTATTAGCAATAATTTGGCACAAAAATCTGCATGTACAGAAAAACAAAGCTTTGCCCAAACCAACTCGCACGGTGGTTTTCGAAAACGACGAGGGTAACGAACAAGAACTTCGTAAACAGTGGATTGACTTAATGCATAAAGCGGGCCCCGGTGTAAATTGGAGAACGGAAAATTACAATAACAGAGTTCAAAAACAAAAAAACTATAGCAATTCTAAAGGAACCACATCTTATGTATCAATTGCCGGAGGGTTACTAACAGGAAACTGGAGAGAAACAGGAAGCAGAAATCTGGCAGGCAGAACTCATTTTGTGGAATACGATTTTCAGGAGGATTCCATTTATCTTGCATCCTCTGGAGGAAATATCTGGAAAGCTTCAAAAAATGGTTTGGGATGGAGAATTCTTAACGATTTCTTTAAGATTGATGATATTAAGATGATTAGAAAAATTGACCATTACAGCGGCAAGAGACTCCTTGTTGCTAATGGAGGATGGGGCGTTCCGGGTTTCTTCTATTCCGATAACGACGGCATTAGCTGGACTGCCTCAAGTGGACTTTCTTCAATTGCAAACTGGGGATCTGTTATTAGAACAATAGTTGTAAATAATTCCAATAAAACTATCTACCTTCTTGCTATGGAGTGGGATTATTCAAATTGGGAAAAAAAGACAAGTATTTATGTCTCAGAAAACCACGGCCAATCGTTTACAAATATTCATTCATTTCTTGAATCAGAATACGGAAACGAGGGAAATTTCGATATTTGGTCTGCGCAAAACGGTGCAGAAACAATTTATTTGCTCGAAAATAATAATTTGTCTATTATAAACTCCGATTATTCTCTTTCTTCAGTTTCTTCAATAAGCTATTCCATGCCGGGAAGTGTTTTGCTGGAAGGAACCGAGATTTCCGGACTTACTACCCTTTACATTGCCGTTTCAGAATCGGGGCAAACTACATTCTACAAATCCGATAACGCAGGACTATCATTTACTACAAAGGGAACTGTTGAAGAAACCCCCTTCTTTAAAAACTCTTTCGAAATTTCAGCAACCAACTCCAATACTCTTTATTTTGGCGGAGTGGAATGTTACAAATCTTCAGATGGAGGTCAAACTTTTACCAAACTCAACAATTGGTGGGATTATTACGACAATATGCCGGCAAGACTGCATGCCGATATTCCGGGAATTAACTCGTACCGCGATTCAGAAGGAAATGAATTTGTATATATAAATACCGATGGAGGAACTTATATTTCTAACAATCAGTTAAATACAGTCCAGAATATTTCCCTCGAAAACCTTAATGTTGGTCAGTTGTATTCAGTTTATTCCCATCGTACCAACGAAAACGTAATTTTTGCCGGATCACAAGATCAGGGTTACCAGCTTTGCGTAGCAAATTCCGGAATTGCTACAGAAGATTTTGTTCAAGTAGTCTCAGGAGATTACGGACATATAGTTTCCTCGGATGGAGGAAATTCTGTTTGGATGGTGTATCCGGGTTTTGCTGCATACTACCCCGAAGCAGTTACCAACCCAGAATTCTCCGACTGGTGGGATTTTGTTTGTAGCGGTCAGTTTTGGATTCCGCCTCTTATGGCCGATCCTGATTATCCAAACCGTGTTTATCTTGGTGGAGGCACTAGTACAGCAGGAACGCATCTGTTTCTATTAACTTCTTTTTCGGGATGGATAAACCACTCCGAACTTCCTTACGATTTTAGTGGAAATTCCGGAAGTTCATCTATTTCTGCAATAGCATATTCAACAATAAACACAGATTACAGGTATGTAATGAACGGAAATGGCGATTTTTTTACCTCAACCGACGGAGGAACAACATGGGTTGAAACTGCAGGCTTCGACGGTCCCGATGGAAATTATTTATATGGAGCAGCTATTGTGCCATCTAAGACAAGTTTGGGTACTGTTTATGTGGCGGGCTCGGGTTATTCAAATCCGGGAGCATTTGTTTCTATTAATAATGGAAATTCGTTTACTGAAATTACAAGCGGATTACCGGGCACAATGACATACGAACTTGCAATTACAGACAACGACGAAATGCTTTTTGCTGCAACCGACATAGGGCCTTATGTTTATATAACATCCGAAAATCAATGGTACGATTTGGGAGATGGTTCGGCGCCCGACCAAGTATATTGGACAGTTGACTATAACCCTTCAAACAAAACAGTGCGTTTTGGAACCTACGGAAGAGGCATTTGGGATTTTGTTATTGAAAACGGATTAGTTAATAATAATGAGCTTTTGACTGAAAACCAGCCATTTGCATTTCCAAATCCGACTAACGATTTTATTACAATAAATGCAGAGCCGGGTTCGGCAATTACTTTGTACAATTTAAAAGGAGAAGTAATTTTGAAAACACAGATTAGTAATTTCAATCAAAAAATAGATATTTCAGGTATAACCCCGGGAATTTATATTCTTTCGAGCAAAAACAAGAAATCAAAAATGGTTTTTTACTAATAATAGTATTCCTTGTATGAGATTTTTGTGGAGAAGTCCAATATATACAAGTTAGCTTTTTTTGCCGGAAACACATTTCCTGTTTCTTAGTGGCATATTATTATTGTATCTTGCTAATAGTTAACGCATCATTTTTATGACACCTACGGGGATAAAAGGAAAACCCACATCGAAAAGTAAACGGTTCTGTTTAATCTTCTTCTGATGCGGGTTTTTTAATTGCATTTTGAAAAAAAGCCGTACATTTGTTTTAGTATTTTACTCTAAACAAAAAACAAGATGGACGAAATCCTTAAAATTTATCACAAGAATATTGATGAATCATTTGTTAATGAGCAGCTTAAAAAAATAAAGGCCGATTCAGCTAAAATTCATAATGTTGAAACTCTTAAGAAAATTTTTAACCTGCTTGATTTGACTTCGTTGAATACCACAGACGGAGATATGATTGGAGAAGAATTGGCAGAAAAGGTAAATAATTTCAAAAAGAAATTTCCAAATATGCCAAATGTTGCAGCTATTTGCGTATATCCTACCCTTGTTGAAGCTGTAAGAGAAGTTCTGGAAGTGGAGAATGTTAAAATTGCTTCCGTAACTGCAGGCTTTCCTTCTTCACAAACTTTTTTAGCAATTAAGGCTGTGGAATCTAAAATGGCCATTGAAAAGGGTGCCGATGAAATTGATATTGTTATTTCGGTTGGAGCATTTTTGGAAGAAAAATATAAACAAGTTTTTACTGAAGTTGGCGTTATTAAGGAGGCTGTAAAAGACCATCATGTAAAAGTTATTTTGGAAACCGGAGCTTTACCGACTTTAAACCATGTTAGAATTGCTTCAATTATTTCTATGGAAGCAGGGGCCGATTTTATTAAAACATCTACAGGAAAACTTAACCCAGCAGCAACTCCCGAAGCGGTTTATGTAATGGCTGAAACAATAAAAGATTTTTATGAAAAAACAAAAATAAAGGTTGGATTAAAACCTGCCGGTGGTGTTGCCACTGCAGAAGATGCTGTGTTTTTCTATAATATTGTAAAAACTGTTTTGGGTGAAGATTGGCTAAATAACAAACTATTCCGTTTTGGAGCAAGCAGACTGGCAAACAGTATTTTAAATGAAATTGTTTTTCTGGAATCGGGACAACGAATGGAACTAACTTATTTCTAATAAAAAAACCCGGATAACCGGGTTTTTTTATTTTTGCTATTTTTCTTTACAGGCCTTGTATGTTTCTTTGTATAAGTCTTTTAATCTATCTTGCTCTTTTTCATCAAGATCTTTTACTTTTTTCTCCATGTCTTGTTCCATTTTTTCAAGTTCTTCTTTGCACTTGTCTTTTGCATCGTCTTCAAGTTTTTTACACTCGCATTTCTTTTCAGCTAATGCTTTAACTTCAGAATCAATTCCTCCTCCACAAGAAGTAATTACAGCAAAAACAAACATTGCTACAGATAAAAATAATAAACTTTTTTTCATGATATAATAAATTTAAAGGTTAATAAGAATTGCAAAATTAATAAGCTTTTGTTTTTTAGCAACAGATTAAGGTCATATTTGATAAATGTTCATTTTTTATAAACCAACACCGTGATTTAAGTTAATAAAGCTCGTAGGAATAGTGTTTACCGTCAACTTCTAAAACGACTTTTATATTGTACTGGTAGTTTTTACCGTATTCCGTTGTCTTTACAATACCTTCATAAGTATGGTATTCATTTGTTTCTTCAAGTTCTACTTTATCGAAAACTATGTTTGAATCAATATTATTCTCGATTAGGCTTGTTAAAACTTCATTTTCAACTTCTCGCAGACTTGGTTTGTTGCATGAGGATAATACCAATAATGCAATAAAAAGTGCTGATATTGAGATGTATAAAGATTTCTTCATTTGTAATGATTTTTGTTTATTTACAAAAGTAAGTTTTTTTTCCTAAATTTGTCATCAAACATTTAATTATGCAGCCAATTGGCGTTTTTGATTCCGGTCTTGGTGGTCTTTCCGTTTGGAGAGAGCTAGTTAAGGAATTGCCCAACGAGTCATTTGTTTATCTTGCCGATTCAGCCCATTGTCCTTATGGTTCAAGACCGCACGATGAAATAACACATCTTGCTGTAAAAAATACCGAATTTCTTCTGTCGAAAAATGCAAAAATGATAGTTGTTGCTTGCAATACTGCTACTGCGGCGGCAATTGACTATCTTCGAAAATCATTTTCTATTCCATTTATCGGAATGGAACCTGCAATAAAACCTGCTGCTTTAATGTCGAAAACAGCTTGTGTTGGAGTGCTTGCTACTGCCGGAACATTCGAGGGACGTTTGTTTAAGGAAACTTCTCAAAAATATGCTGCCGGTGTAAAAATTGTTACAAGCATTGGCGATGGATTAGTTGAGTTGGTGGAACAAAATCTTGTTAATAGCAAACAGGCAAAATTACTTTTGGAAAAGTACTTACAGCCAATGTTAGATTGCAATGCCGACCATATTGTTTTAGGATGCACTCACTATCCATTTCTAAGCGAACTTATTAATAAGATTACCGGAAATTCGGTTATACTGGTCGATCCCGCCTCCGCAGTTGCCCGTAGAACCCGCAATCAACTTAAGAGTCTTGACTTGCTTGCCGGGGATAATACTAATCCACAATACCACTTTTTTACCAATGGAGATTTGGGAAAAATGCAGTTGTTTATAGATGAAATAACTGATATACAGGTAGTAACAGGGATTTGGTAGTTGGTTTTAATTATTTTGATAATAATATTTTAATACTAAATTATTCACCCGTTTTCAAAAAGCAACTAATTCTCATTTACATCGTCTACAAAAGAAAATATTTATGAAAGCGAACTGTTTTATTGTTCTTTTTCTTCTGTCAACTTTTTATCTGAAGGCTCAGGATACAACGAAAGTTTTGTTTCTAGGTAATAGTTTTACTTATTACAATAACATGCCAGATCTGGTAAAAGGATTAGCTGATTCGGCAGGGATTGTTACTGAAATGGAAATGTATGCTCCTGGCGGAATGTATGTTTATACAACTACTAGCATGACGGGACACGACAGCAGTGCGGTAACTGAAAGCTATATTTATTCAAAAGACTGGGATTATATTGTTGTTCAGGACAATCAGGGTGGTTATGTTTGGTCGCAGGGATACATAAATTCAATGATTGTAAACGGGAATGTTGTTTTATATGATAAAATTAAAAATTACAATCAGTGTACAAGAATAGTCTATTTTGCCGGTTGGGCAATGGAAGGCGGACTTCCTTCTTCCTACTGGAACGATGGTGGTTTAAATATTACCAGTGAAACTACCCAATCGTGTATTGCAAGAATTTATAATCAGTATGTACATTTAAACAATACGCTATTTAATGAAATTGTTACACCTATTGGCCTCGCATGGAATACCTGTTTAAATACATATCCTAGTGTTGAACTTCATGGCCCTGACGGCGTACATTCTTCACTTGCAGGAAGTTATCTAGCAGCAAGTACTATTTTTTCTACAATTTTTAAGACCGATCCAACAAATTTTAATTTTAACGGGGGACTGAATGATACTTTGGCAACCTATCTGAGACAAACCGGATACAATACTGTTATTACAGATTCGGTATTTTTTGCAACAAACTTAAACGAGTACACACCTGAAATCATCTTTAATCCTGATGAAATTTCTGGTCCGGATAACTATTCTTCATATCAGTGGGTGTTGGACAATAATATACTTTTAGGAGCAGATACTAATCCATATATCGTTAATACTTCCGGATCTTACTATCTTATTGCAACTGATGTTGATGGTTGCTGGCACCGTTCTTTTAATCTTTACTGTACTCCCTTATTTAGCAGTTTAGCGAAAGAAGAAATTTATGAATATGAAATATACCCGAATCCGGCAAAAGATTACTTAATTATTTGGACAAATAGCAGAGAGAATTCAATTCTATACCTTTACGATAATTTAGGTTCGTTGCACAAAACAGCCTTAATTAATAATGATTATCGTCTGGATATCTCTGATTTGGAACCGGGAATATACTATCTGAAAATAAACAACACATCACAATTTGCAAAAAAGATAATTGTGGCTGAATAATTACAAATACTTCGTCGGTAGTCAATACGTTAGAAAGAAAAATTACCCACTTAAAGCCTCTGCACCACCAACAATCTCAATAATTTCGTTGGTAATTGTTGCCTGACGTGCTTTGTTATACTGAAGTTTAAGCTCCTTAAGAATTTCAAATGCATTGTCGGTTGCTTTATGCATGGCAGTCATTCTTGCTCCGTGTTCGGCAGCATGACTGTCGAGCAGGGCTTTATAAAAATGAATCTTCAGCGATTTTGGAATAATATCATGAATAATCAATTCCTTACTTGGTTCAAAAATAAAATCGTGTTTAATTCTTGTATTTCCTGATTCAATTTTTACCGGAAGATATTGCTCATAAGAAAGAATCTGTACGGCTGCATTTTTAAATTGATTGTAAACAATATCAATTCTATCGTATTTACCTTCATGAAATTCCTGCATAAAAACTGTGGATATTTCTGATGCAGTTTCAAAATTCAGTTTTTCAAATATTTTATTACCTCCATTAATTACATTTAGGTTTTTACCTTTTAGTCCATCGAAGGCTTTCTTTCCCAAAGTATAGAACCATACATTTCCGGCAGCAAGTTCATTGGCGTATTCATTTTCGGCTGTTTTAACAGCTTGTTTAACTACATTTGCATTAAAAGCTCCACAAAGACCTTTATTTGAAGTAATTACAACAATCAGCACTTTTTCCGGATTTCTTTGTTGAGCATAGATATTATCCTCTGCCGAATCGAGATTACTAGTAATATTGACAAGAATTTCATGAAGTTTGGTTGCATAGGGCCTCATTTTAACAATGGCATCCTGAGCACGACGGAGTTTTGCCGCCGAAACCATTTTCATGGCCGAGGTAATCTGTCTGGTGGAATTTACCGAAGCTATTCTTGTACGTATTTCTTTTAGATTACCCATTTGTGTTCTGTTTAGTATTTACTTGCTGTTTCCTGAGCTACTTTTTCCAGTGTAGAAGTAATTTCATCGGTTAAAATCCCCTTTCTTAATTCTGCCAGTAAGTCTGGATTTTTCAATCTTAAATAAGACAGAAAATCGTTTTCAAATTCCTTAACTTTTTCTTTTGGCACCTTTGAAAGAAGTCCTTTTGTTCCACAGTAAATAATTGCAATTTGTTCTTCCACAGGTGAAGGAGAGTACTGTGGTTGTTTAAGAATTTCAACATTTTTGGCACCCTTATTCAATACAGCTAAGGTAGCGGCATCTAGATCGGAACCAAATTTTGCAAAAGCTTCCAGTTCGCGAAACTGAGCTTGGTCGAGTTTAAGAGTTCCGGCAACTTTTTTCATGGATTTAATCTGTGCGTTCCCTCCAACACGAGAAACTGAAATACCAACGTTGATAGCAGGTCGCACCCCGGCGTTAAAAAGGTTAGATTCAAGGAAAATCTGTCCGTCGGTAATGGAAATTACGTTTGTTGGAATATAAGCCGAAACGTCGCCAGCTTGCGTTTCAATAATTGGCAGAGCAGTTAATGAACCTCCTCCTTTTACCAAATGTTGAATAGAAGGTGGTACGTTATTCATTTTCTTAGCAATAGAATCGGATTCAATAATTTTAGCTGCACGTTCCAATAATCTTGAGTGTAGATAGAAAACATCACCCGGGTATGCTTCTCTTCCGGGAGGACGACGAAGCAACAAGGACACTTCACGGTAGGAAACGGCTTGTTTAGAAAGATCGTCGTAAATAATTAGAGCATGACGGCCTGTATCTCGGAAATATTCTCCAATTGCACAGCCCGCAAATGGTGCATAAAACTGCAAAGCGGCTGGGTCGGATGCAGTTGCCATAACAATAACTGTATAATCTAAAGCACCGTGTTCTTCAAGAGTTTTGGCAATATTTGCTACTGTAGAACCTTTCTGACCAACAGCTACATAAATGCAATACACAGGATTTCCTTTCTCATAAAATTCTTTCTGATTTATAATAGTGTCGATAGCAATTGCAGTTTTTCCTGTTTGGCGGTCTCCAATAATAAGTTCACGTTGACCTCTTCCAATAGGAATCATGGCATCGATAGCCTTAATACCGGTTTGCAAGGGCTCTTTAACAGGTTGACGGAAAATAACACCGGGAGCAATTCTTTCCAAAGGCATTTCGAACAGTTCTCCTTTTAATTCTCCTTTACCGTCTATTGCTTCACCAATAGTATTAACAACTCTTCCTAGAAGACCTTCACCAACTTTAATTGAAGCAATTGTTTTTGTGCGTTTTACGGTGTCACCCTCCATAATTTCTTCGGAAGCACCAAGCAAAACCGCTCCAACATTGTCTTCTTCAAGGTTAAGAACAATACCTTTTGTTCCACTTTCAAACTCAATCATTTCGTTAGCCTGAACATTAGAAAGACCGTAAATTCTGGCAATACCATCGCCAACTTGCAAAACGGTTCCAACTTCTTCAAGCTCGGCTTCGGTTTTAAAACCTTCAATTTGTTGTCTTAAAATCTGAGATACTTCTGCGGGTTTAATATCAGCCATATTGTTAATTATTAATCTTTTAGTTTATTTTTTTTTCGAAACTGGTATTTATTAATTCTCGTTTATATTTTTTCAACTTTCCTGAAATACTATCGTCAATTTGGTTATCGTCTATTCGTAAAATATATCCTCCCAACAAATCTTCTTTTATTCTTTCCTTCAATTCAACCTTTGTTGAAAAAACAGTACTTACCAGATTGATGATATTATTTCTAAGCGTTTCATCAATGGCTACGGGGGTTGTAAAAACGACAGATTTTATTCCCTGATCGGTTTTATACATGTAAATAAAATTTCTTGCAATATCATTAAGGTAGTTTTCTCTTTTATTTTCAAGAACAAGATTAAGAAATGAAAGGGAATGTTTAGAAATTTTATTTTCGAAAATTGCATTAATTGCCTTTCTTTTTTCTGTTGAATTAAGTATAGGACTATTAATAAACTCTGCCAGTTCCTGAATTTTGGCGGTATCGAGAATTAGCTTAATATCGTCCATTACTGCAGGTAGGGAATTATTGTCCTTAGCCAGGTGAAACAGGGCTTTGGCATATCGTACGGATATTTTGCTCTGATTCATTATTAATTTAGTTTAATGTCTTTTGTAAGTTCCTGAATGTATTGTCGTTGTTTTTCATCTCCTGCAAGTTCTTTACGAAGAATTTTTTCGGCAACTTCAATTGAGATAACTGCTACCCTGTTTTTAAGGTCTGTCATTGCAGCGGCTTTTTCGTTTTCTATTGACTCCAAAGCTGCGGTAATAAGTTTTTCAGCTTCGGCGGCAGCATGTTTTTTAGCTTCAGAAACAATCTGGTCTTTAAGTTCGCGGGCTTCACGCATAAGTCTGTCGCGTTCACTGATTGCTTCAGCAATAATTTTCTCGTTTCCTGCCTTCAAATCTTCCATTTCTTTTTTTGCATTTTCTGCCATTTTTAATGCCGATTCAATAGAATCTTCACGAGACTTAAGCATTGAAATAATTGGTTTCCAGGCAAATTTTTTCAATAGAAATAAAACAATGGAGAAGGATAATAACATCCAAAACAAAAGTCCTATACCCGGGGTTACAAGTTCCATATAGTTAGTTTTAAATTATTTACATTTTAAAACCATGTTCCGGCCAACCGCAGGAACATGGTGTTTTTTTTAGTCTTTTAGATAAAAAGAATCAAAAGACAAACAACAATTGCAAAGAAAGCAACACCTTCGATAAGCGCAGCAGCAACAATCATGTTTGAACGAATGTCACCAACAGACTCCGGCTGACGGGCAATAGATTCAACAGCAGAACCACCGATTCTACCAATACCAATACCTGCGCCAATTGCAGCGATGCCGGCACCAATTCCTGCGCCTGCTTTGCCAACTGTTAATAAAATAGCTAAAATACTTGTTAACATGTTAATATAGTTTTAATTAAACATTACAAATTAATGATGCTCTTCTGTTGCCATGCCAAAATACAAAGCCGACAGAAGAGTAAAAACGTAAGCTTGAATAAAGGCTACAAGCAATTCAAGAACCGTCATAAATATAGTGAAGCCAATAGAAAGTGGAGAAATAGCATAGCCTCCAAAAACATTCATTTCACCAAAAATAAAAATAAGGCTAAAGAAACCCAAAGAAATAATATGACCGGCAGTAATATTGGCAAACAGTCGGACCATTAAAACAAAAGGCTTGGTAAAAACTCCAATAAGCTCAACAACAGGCATTAAAGGAATAGGGATTTTGAGCCACCAAGGAACTCCCGGAGCATTTACAATGTGCATCCAATAGGCCTTATTTCCGCTAAATGTTGTAATTAGAAAAGTAAATAAAGCCAAAACCAAAGTTACTGCAATATTGCCTGTTAGGTTTGCACCTCCCGGAAAAATTGGAATTAGACCAATTAGGTTATTAATAAAAATGAAAAAGAAAACCGAAAGAAGAAAAGGTAAATACTTCATATATTTTTTTTCGCCAATGGAGGCTTTAGCAACATCGTCGCGAATAAAAATTATAAGGGGTTCGATTAGACTTTGAATACCTTTAGGAGCTTTTCCTTCTCTGCGTTTATATGTTTTTGCAATAGAAATAAATAGCCAAAGAATAAAAATAAGGCTAAGGAATAAAGCAAGAACATTTTTAGTAATTGAAAAATCAATAACGGTACTACCATCTACAGCTTTTATCTTACCATGCTCCAAAATATATCCTTTGTAAGTCATTGGTTCATGGCCATCGCCCTGAAAAGCAGAGGACATAAAAACAACTAAACCATCTTTTTCGGTATAAAGAATAACAGGCAGGTAAATGGTAAGGTCGGTTTTACCAACGGTAGCAATATGCCATTTATAATCATCCATTACGTGATGCATAATGAATGCTCCGGGTTGAAACTCCCCCTCTTT
>JAFGXD010000138.1 GCA_016936815.1 Bacteroidales bacterium | reverse complement strand
TTTCAAAGATTCATTATCATTAGCTTATGATTGTATAGTTGACTATGTTTCAAAAAATAATAATATTATTGGTTTTCCAATTGAAAAGGTTGGTTTAGATGAACAGAACCAAAAAATTATTATTATTAGCCCCGGTGATATTATAGTTGAAGATAAGCCACTTTTGCTATTTCCCGATATTGAAAATTTACCTTCTTTTGTTTGTAAAATTGAAATAATTGAATCAGAACTAATAATAAAAACAGAACTAAGTGTTCATTCTGAAAATATATATGAAGAAATTTCTAAGGCAATACTATCAATTATTATTAATTCCTTTCATAATAAAAAGCCTGATTTTTTAACTAATGAAATGATTGAACAAATTAAAAAAAATGCGTCTCTAAAATCAATAAACGAGATTAAATTAAGAGAAATGTATGAAAATCTTAATTTATCAAATAGTGCTAAGGAATCAAGAGAAATAAAAAGTAATATATTGGAAATAGAAAATGAACTAGATTTATTAGATGTTGATATAGAGAATTTTAAAAGATTCTCCCATATTTATAAAATTTATGAAATGGAATATCAAAGACTAAAAAAATAATGCATTATGAATAACCTAATCAAAATAATTCTATCAATCCTATTCTTCCTTTGCTTAATAGATATGCCTTACGGCTATTACCAACTTGTTAGGTTTATTGCTCTTGTTGGTTTTGTTATTTTGGCTTATCAATCAAACTTAGAGGGCAGACAAATAGAGATGATAATCTATATTGGGCTTGCTTTGCTGTTTCAACCAATTTATAAAATCACTCTAGGTAGAGAGTTATGGAATATTGTTGATGTTGTTGTTGGAATAGCACTAATATTATCAATATTTATAAAACCTAAGAATACCTTACCAAATAACCAATAAATCAATAACCAATTTCACTCATGCTGAAATTAAAAATATAGAAACTATTTGATTAATAATAACCTGATATAAAGGAATTTATAGCTTGCCAAAAAACGAATTTGAAATGAACGAAGAAAGACCCAAAACCAACCGTCTAATCCTAATAGGCAACGGCTTTGATAAAGCACATGGCTTGCCAACTTCATATCAAGATTTTATGTTTTCGCACTTAAAAGTTGCTTTTTCTCATAAGCCTTCTGAATTGATAGAATACAAGCACCATGAACACCTGCACAATTTTTTAAAAGGTATTGATAATTTAGCATCTTTTCAAAAAAAGGTAACAAGTGATGCTGATATCAAAATAGTTAAATGCATTGAATTTCTAAATAAACTTTTGAAAGAAATGCAGAAAGACCGTTGGGTAGATATTGAAAATCTGTATTTTGAGGAGTTAAAGAGAATTCTAAATGAAACATTTAGTAATGAAAGCAAAGAAGATGTAAAAAGACATAAGCAATATGAAATAAATAAACTAAATTCTGACTTTGACTCCATAAAAAAAGAACTAATTAGCTACCTGATTGAAGTTTGTAGTAATCAATCCACCATGGCTTTAGATTGTTTTAATAAGATTTTTGACGAGCCATTAATTACAGATAAGCCTGTTATATTGCCAACTGAAAGACCGGCAAACACTTTGTTTCTGAATTTCAACTACACAAATACTCTTAAGAAATATTTATCTAATAGGAAGAATAAATACAAAATAATTAATATCCACGGGCAATTGGAAGATGAAACAAATCCAATAATTTTCGGGTTTGGTGACGAAAAAGACAGACTATACCCTGAAATTGAAGAGTTTGGAGATAATTCTGTTTTAAGGTTTATTAAGTCTTTTATGTACTTAAAAAACAATAACTATCAGAATTTAATCCGATATATCGAATCTGCTCCCTACGAAGTATTCATTATAGGTCATTCCTGTGGATTATCAGATAGAGTTATGCTCAAAACAATCTTTGAATCAGATAATTGCAAAAAAATCAAAATCTATTATTACAAAGACGAAGCAAATTTCACTAATACGGTTATGGAAATTTCAAGGCATTTTGACAATAAGGCTGCAATGAGAATGAAGATTGTGCCTTTTGAAGAATCATCTGAATGTCCACAGGTTCAAACGTCTGGAAAAATTTAATACAATAGTGTCAATCATATGTAGTATTTAGTAGGAATAAGTTTGCATTATTGCTGCTATTTTTTCTTCATTCCTAATTGCTAAAAACTCTGCAGATTTGTTTGCTGCTTACAGTTTGCTGCTTACAAAAACAATATGACTATCAAAAATTACTTATTTATGGACTTTAATAAAATCTATTTTTTGATATTTATCAATATGACTTTTGGTAAACTATTTTTCATTTATGAAAACTTAATGGTATTATTTTGTGCCAAAAAAAAGATTTCAAAATTTAAATAAAGTGTTGTGCAGCACATTTGCTATTAACAACACAATAGCTTATCTTAGCTCTTATTATTATTATTCAATATGTTAGCAGGTTTGTTAATGGATTTGCATCTGTTAGTAAAAATCAACACCCTAGGTTGTTGTTATTGTTTTTATACTTACTTTTATTAAAAAATAAACAAAACAAGTATGTTGTGTTCCTATAATATTGAAGATGAAAAAATCAATCTTTTTACAATAATGATTGATAATTCTATTAATGGCAACAAGTCATATGAGTCAAGAATATTAAGTGTCTTGTTGCAGTCCAAAGATTTTTTAGATGACAAAAAAGATATTTTCTCTATTGATAGAAATTATTTTTCTATTATTATATTCTTAGCAAAGTCCCACCCTGAAGTAATTAAGAAGATTAATTTTGACAAATTGTCTGTTGATAATTTGCTTGAAATTAAGAGCATACTAGCAAAACACAAACAGTTCAGTTTTTCCTAATGGAAATTCAATTATTAAATCTTCATTTGTCTCAGCTGATTAATGCTTGGTCTAAATCTAAGCTAAACATCTATTCTGATATTGACAAGAAAGAATATCACAACAACCTCAACTCTTTGCTTCATAACCTAATCAATGAAGATTTTAGCAAAATTAATCCCGTTGAGAAAAAAGAAATAAAAAGTATTATTGATTTTCTTTTCAAGAGTTTGGAATTTTTGGATAATAGCACCTTAAATTCTACTCCCTTTGAAATTGTTCAATGTTTAAAGGCAGCTCTAAAGGTGTGGACAGATGAAGATAATTACATTATTGTTACATCATTGAATAATAATTTGCTATCCTTTAGTTTTGATGAAACATTAGCTTTTAATGAAGATATCTACCATATTATTAAAAATAAATACAAAATAGAATTTAAAAAAAGACTTATTCAAATTAATTTACCACAAAACTTATCAAAAGATTATCTTGCCAATGTAGTTTTATACCATGAGTTAGGTCATTTTATTGATTTGAAATACAGAATATCTGAAACTTTGACTCATTTAATTTTATTTAATGCAACTAAGTTAGAGAAAAGAGAAAAATTAGATATTATTAAATTCTTTCCATATATTACCGAAGCAGATTTTGAAGGTGACATTAAAAAAAATTCTCTAATGCTTTCATATCATTTAGGTGAGTATTTTAGTGATATTTTTGCAGCTCAATTTATTGATGATTGCTCAAATCATTATTTGAAATATATAACTGAAAATAGTACACAATTTAGTTTTTCTCACCCTTCAACTGTAAATAGAATAGCATTGGTAGAATTGTTTATGAATAATAAATTTGATGGATTTGTTATTAATAATCTTATCTCTGCAACAAATCATATTACTGGAAAACAAATTGAAAAACAATTTGAAAAAATAAATGGTGCTGATTTAATTAAACTACTTCCAATTGAAATTGAAAATGACAAACAACTACATTCACTGTTTATTATTGGTTGGCAAATATGGTTAAGTGAGGTTAGTGAGTTTAAAAAAACAAATGATATGCAATTTGAATTACCGCCTAGTGGAGCATATCAAATAATTAATAATTTGATTGAGAAGTCCATTAGCAACTATTTTGTAAAGATTGGTTGGAATAAAGCAAAAAGTGATGTATCTAGTTAAATCAGACATAGAAAAATTAATCGAAAAAGATTTGTTTATAAGACCATTGTTAGACAAAGAACAAATCAATGAAATCTCAGTTGATTTAAGGTTGGGTACAGATTTTTATATATCAATTCAAGGTCGTGATAGCATGATTAATGCATCATTGAATCATAGAGCAATTGGAGATGTTGGCAACTTTTTTCAAGAGTCCAGAAGAAGAGTTGGAGAAACTTTTATTTTACATCCACAACAAACTGTTCTCGCCTCCAGCTTAGAATATATTAAACTTCCAAATAATGTTTTTGCAGTCCTAACAATGAGAAGCACATATTCCAGATTAGGACTTACTTTGTCATCTATAGTTCAGCCAGGCTATTCTGGATGTTTTTCTCTTGAATTAACAAATAACAATAAAAACCAAATTAATTTGACAGTTGGGGCATGTGTCTTCCAAGCAAAATTTGTTGAAATTAAAGAGCCTCAAAATTATTTTAATAGGAGACGTAAATATTTATGTCAAGTAAGGCCATTCATTCCTTCTATAATCACAGACAATGACCTTAAATATTTAAATGAAATTTGGAAGCAAGATAATCATATTTTGGAGTAGCTTAATTGTTCAAAAAACCCCCTCAACAGCAATGTGTTAAGGGGGTTTTTTAGTAGCGGGGGCTGGACTTGAACCAACGACCTTCGGGTTATGAGCCCGACGAGCTACCAACTGCTCCACCCCGCAATGTGGGTGCAAAGATAAGTAAATATTCCGGTATCCAAAACATTTTTTAACCATTTTACAATTTTAACCTTTAACATTTTAATTATCTTTGCAAATTATTGTAAGATATGACCAAAAGGAAAAATAAAAAAATCATTAAGAAATTACGCAATAAGCTCAGGCTTATCGTCTATAACGATGAAACTTATGAGGAAAGATGGTCAATGAGGCTTAACCGCCTTAATATTATTACTCTTGTTGCTGTGTTTTTTGTCTTCATTTCTGCTCTTACTTATTTTGTTCTGGGATATACTTCTTTAAAATATTACCTTCCTAATTATCCCGATGAAAGCCTTATTACTACTGCTTTTGAAAATGACCAAAAAATTAAAACCATAGAGAATATTCCCGATATTTATCATCAATATTACCAGAACCTTAAAAATATTTTAGACCAAAATGTTGAGGTATATGTTTATCCTGAAGATACTATTGAGGAAAACTTAGATTCCGCAAGTCAATCTATAATGAACTTCTCTATTTCTAAAGAAGATTCTTTACTGAGAGCTAAAATTGAACACCAGGAACGTTTCTCTATCTCAGTTTCCGATGAGGTTGTACAGATTGACGACATTTCGAAAATTCTTTTCTACCCCCCGCTTAAAGGTGTAATTACTAACCATTTTAGCCCCACTAAAAGTCATTACGGAATTGATATTGTCTCTGCCAATAATGATGTTATTTCTGCAACTCTCGATGGTACTGTAACTTTGGCAACATGGACTATAGAAACAGGCTATGTTATTCAAATTCAACATAAAAACAACCTTATTTCAACCTACAAACACAATGCAGAACTTCTAAAAAAAGTTGGTTCTACTGTTAAGTCGGGTGAGGCTATTGCTATTTTTGGAAACACAGGCGAATATTCATCAGGACCGCATTTGCATTTTGAACTTTGGCACAATGGAACTGCAATTGACCCCGAAAAATATATTATTTTTTAATGAAAAAACGTGTTAGTATATTAGGATCTACTGGTTCAATTGGTCGACAAGCTCTTGAGGTTATTGAAGCATATCCCGATTTTTTTGAGGTAGAACTGCTAGTTGCTAATACTAATCACGAATTACTGATTAGTCAGGCTAAAAAATTTAATCCAAACACCGTTGTTATTGCCGACGAATCAAAATATTTTGTTGTTTCCGAGGCTCTTAAAGATACATATATTAAGGTTTTTGCCGGAAAAGATTCCGTTGCACAGTCGGCTTCAATGCAAACCGCCGATATTGTTCTTACTGCAATGGTAGGCTTTGCAGGTCTTGAACCAACAATTGAAGCCGTTAAAGCCGGGAAAAGAATAGCGCTGGCAAACAAAGAAACTCTGGTTGTGGCAGGAGAAATTATTCGTGATTTGGCTTCCGAATTTAACTCTTCAATTATTCCGGTCGATTCCGAACATTCGGCAATTTTTCAGTGCCTTGTTGGTGAGATTAATCCTATTGAAAAAATTATTCTAACAGCTTCCGGTGGCCCCTTTAGAGAAAAATCTGTTGATGAACTGCATTCTGTTACTCCGGCTCAGGCTTTGCAGCATCCTAACTGGACTATGGGAGATAAAATTACAATAGATTCGGCCACTCTAATGAATAAAGGATTTGAAGCTATTGAGGCAAAATGGCTTTTCGACCTTCAACCCAATCAAATTGAAGTTGTTGTTCATCCACAGTCTATTATTCATTCAATGGTGCAGTTTCAGGATGGGTCCATTAAAGCACAAATGGGACTTCCCGATATGAAACTGCCTATCCAATATGCACTTTCATTTCCTCATCGTTTACCTTCGGGTTTAGAAAGATTTAGTTTTTTGAATTATTCGCATTTTAGCTTTTTTCAGCCCGATTTGCAAAAGTTTCCTTGTCTTTCTTTGTGTTTTGATGCTATGAAAAAAGCCGGAAATATGCCTTGTATAGTTAATGCAGCAAACGAAATTGCAGTTGAAGGTTTTCTAAAAGAAAAAATAAAATTTACAGATATTCCCATTGTTATTGAAAAATCGCTGGAAAAGGTTGCATTTATGCAAAAACCCGGTCTCGACGATTTGTACTTAACCGACAGGGAAACAAGAATTATTGCTAACGAATTAATTAAATTGAAAAAATGAGCGGACTTATTATGGCTGCCCAGTTAATACTGGGACTTTCTATTCTTGTATTACTTCATGAGCTTGGACATTATTTGGCCGCAAGGGCTTTTGGTATTAAGGTTGAAAAATTTTACCTGTTTTTTGATGCCTGGAAAATAAAACTTTTCAAATTTAAAAAAGGAGATACCGAATACGGAATTGGCTGGCTTCCTCTTGGTGGATATGTAAAAATTGCCGGAATGATTGATGAATCGATGGATAAAGAAGCAATGAAAGAAGAGCCAAAACCTTGGGAATTTCGATCAAAACCGGCTTGGCAAAGACTTATTGTTATGGTTGCCGGGGTTTTTATGAATCTTATTCTTGGTGTAATTATTTATACCTTTGTTATTTATGGCTACCACAAAGAATATATTCCTGTTAGCGAGGTTAATACAACAGGTATTTACTCTTACGAACTTGGTCGTGAACTAGGATTTAAAACAGGCGACAGAATTATTGCAGTTGATGGTGATGAGGTTGAAAGATATAAGGATGTTTTTAGTGTTTTAAACTATTTTGGTGCAACTATTACCATTGATAGAAACGGCTCAAAAGTTGAAGTTGTTATTCCTGATACCCTCTACAGAATGTTGAAATCTGAAAATCCAAAACAATTTGTTGAACCTCACAACTTTGCCTTTTTTGTCGATTCCGTTATTAAAGACTCTCCGGGAGAAGAAGCAGGTCTAAAAAAGGGCGACGTTTTTGTCTCGGTTAATAATGTTTACACTCCTGTTTTTGGTAGTTTTAGCGAAGAAATTCAAAGAAATAAAGGAAAGGAAGTCTCTCTGGTGATTCAAAGAAATTCATCCCTAGACACACTAATGGTAGTTGTTGATTCTACAGGTAAAATAGGCGTTGGAATTAGCGATCCGCCTTACAAAACAAAACCTTACACTCTTGGGTCTGCAATTAATTACGGAATTGTGGAAGCTAGACAGATTCTTGTTGCCAATATTAAAGGCCTTGGAAAAGTTTTCTCCGGTCAAGAAGATGCGCGCGAATCGGTTGCAGGACCAATAAAAATTGCTACAATGTACGGTGCCGATTGGGATTGGATGAGGTTTTGGTCTTTTACAGGACTGCTTTCTCTTATTCTTGCTTTTATGAATATTCTTCCAATTCCTGCACTTGACGGGGGACATGTGGTGTTCCTGCTTATTGAGGTTGTTTCAGGAAGAAAAATTCCCGACAATGTTATGGAGAAAATTCAGGTTGTTGGCATGATTTTGTTATTAACCTTAATGGCATTAATTGTTGGTAACGATATTTTTGGACTTTTCTAAAACAAATGATTAGAAAAATTAGATTCATATTAATCTTAATTTCATTACAGTCTTTTGCCCAACAAGACAGTACTAAATCGGTCTTGTTGGTTACATATCATCCCGATTTGTATTATAACGCTATTAGCGAAAAACTTTGTGTCGAAAACGGGAAGACTTATCCTCAACTTTCAAATTCAATTAGACTGAATTTAGATAGTGTGTTTTCCAAAAACTTAAATGCATTTAGTTTGCTAAGAAGTTTCACAGGACAAAGTTCATCGCCTATTGAAGAAATATATAACAACGTTTCTTATGAACACAAAACAGCTCCGGATTTCGATTATAAGAAATATGCCGGATTAAAGAAAAGTAAGATTTCGTTGAGCAAAAAAAAGGAGAAAAAAGCAAAAAAGGGTATTTATAACGGGGAAATTTCTTCACCCGTTGTAGAAAATTACGACAAATATCTTCATTCTGAGGTTAAGGATAAAGAATTAATAAAAAGAATACTTTCCGAATATAAGTCAGATATTCTGGTTTTTATTTCTCAACTTGAAATTAATACCGACTACATTAATTCCGATCCACTTTCCGAAAAAGGCTATGATGTTTTTTTTAAGGTACATTACAACATTTTTTCTTCCGACGGCAAACATAGCTTTGGAAGTTTTGCAATTATTCAGATGCAAGTAGAAGAGGTTAGCCTAACTATTATTAATAATAAGGTTTTTCCTGAACTTGTAAATACTATTTCAGCTAAGTTTTAGAAAAACCTTTTGTATGGTTTATCCTAATAATTTTAAGATTCTAAAACAAAATGGGCTTTGCAATTCATGAAGATTTTATATCCAAAAACGAAGAACATATCTTCAAAAACGAATACTTAATTTTAACTAAAGAATTTAATAGCTATTATAACAGGCTGTAAATAAATATAATAAATGATTTGCAATTTTTGTGGTATTGGTTTTGAATGAGTTTTGAAAAGAAACAACCATGAAAAAATCAATCAACAGCTTAATTTTAGGGTTACTTTTTGTAACAACTAGCTTATCATTTAAAGCTCAAACCAATGTTGCGGGAAATGCTTTATACTACGATGGGTCTAGTATTCTAAATTTTGGCAGCATAGATTTTGGATTTACAGACGAACTAACAATTATGGTTTGGGTAAAATGGGATACAATACCTTCTTCTACAAATAATTGGGCAAATATTCTTACTATGAACTCAGTTAATTCGTCAGACGATGGAATTTTTTGGCTGCAACACAATAGCGATAATTCAAAATTCGAATTTGCGCTAACCGCTGGTGGAAGTAGAAGTTTTATTCAAAGTTCAACAATTGTGGAAAAAGATATTTGGTATCATATTGCAGCAACCTATGACGGGGTAAAAATGAGATTGTATATAAACGGAGAACTAGAAGCCGAAAGAAGCAAAACCGGTTCTGTTAGAACGCCTTCTTATTATCATTATTTGACTATGGGCGCATGGGCATATAATTCTTCAAGATTGTTTACCGGAACAATTGATGAAATTTCAGTTTGGACAAGAACTTTATCGGTAGATGAAATACTCGAGAAAAAAAACTACAACCTGAAAGAAGATGAAACCAATCTGGCAGGATACTGGATGCTAGATGAAATTTCGGGTCAAACTATTTTCGACAATTCCAATTCAGAATTTAACGGAGAAATTAGCAGTTCCATGAGTATTGATACTGCACGAAGAGTTCAATCTGATGCACCAATTTATTCTATGCCATTACCAATTTCACTAATAAGTTTTGATGTTGAATTTATAAATAATGTGGTTGTTCTTGAATGGGCTACCGCTTCTGAAACAAATAATGACTATTTTACATTATACAGAAGCAATAATGCTAAAGACTGGATTCCGGTGGCATATATTAAAGGTATGGGTAACTCAACCAATCAAATAAATTATAGCTATTTTGATGAAGAAGAATTCAATAAAGTAGTGTATTATAAATTACGACAGACAGACTTCGACGGTCGCTTTGAGGAGTTTGAAATTAAGTCTGTAAGAAAAGAAATAAGTAATCTTGATTTTTCCATCTACCCAAATCCATGTAACGATAACGCTATTATTACCTTAGATTTTGAAGATAGCAATAACGAGGAAATACTTATTGAGATTTTTGACATGTCGGGAAAAAGACTTTTTGTAAGTGGAAATACTCTCTTTAATGATGGCAACTTCACAATAAATACTACCGACTTTTCGCCGGGAAAATATATTATTATACTGTATAAAAACAGCCAATCAGAACCTGAAAAACATATTCTGGTTAAATATTAAAGCTTGTCTTTATGACTTTTAATAATAATTTCTACTAACTTGTAAAATAATTACTTACAAACTCGTAAAGCAATCTAACTCCATAACCTGTTGCTCCTTTTCCCTTATAAGATTCAGCAGTATTGCTAAATGCCGATCCGGCAATGTCAAGGTGAATCCATGAATAATCGGTAAAATGTTCAAGAAACTTTCCGGCGGTTATCATTCCTGCAGTTTTTCCTCCAACGTTTTTCAAATCGGCAATATCAGATTTTATCATTTCCCCATATTCCGGCCAAAGAGGAAATTCCACAAGCCTTTCGTAAGTAATCATTCCCGCTTTTTTAATTTTTTCAATACCTTCGGGAAAATTTCCCATACAAGCAGTAGCATGAGGCCCAATTGCCGCCGAAGCTGCTCCTGTAAGTGTTGCAATGTCTAAAACAATTTCAGGGTCAAATCTCTTGGCATACGACAAACCGTCGGCAAGAATAAGTCTTCCCTCAGCATCGGTGTTAAGCACCTCAACAGTAGAATTATTGTGCATTTTTATTACATCACCGGGAACATAAGCATTTCCGTCTAATCTGTTATCGGTTGCAGGAATAAGTGCAATTACATAAACCGGTATTTTGCTTTTTGCAATTGCATACATTGCTCCAATTGTTGCTGCTGCTCCCGACATATCTGCTTTCATTGTATCCATGCTGGAAGTGGGTTTAAGACTGTATCCGCCGGTGTCGTAAACAATTCCTTTTCCAACAATTACTATAGGCTTTTTGTTTACGGCATTTTCAGGTTTCCACTCAATTGTGGTAAAGGTGGGAGGCTCAATAGATCCCAAATTTACAGCTAAGAGTCCTCCCATTTTTAAGGCAACAATTTTTGCTTTGTCGAAAACCTCAACTTTTAAGCCTGTTTTTGGTGCCAGTTTTTTTATTTCTATTGAAAGTTGGACTGCTGAAAGATTACAAACAGGCTCATTAACAAGGTTTTTGCATATTCCTACGCCATCGCTTAGGTTGGCAAGTTCCTGAAGCTGCTTGTTAGTTGTTTTGTCGCAAATTATATCAATTTTTTTCAGACTTTGCTTCTTAGCATCGGGGCTTGAAAGGTACTTAATAAATTTATAGTTAGAAAGGGTAAGTCCTTCAATAAGAGCTAAAAGGAGAATATTATCGCTCAACTTATTTAATATTGCTACATTCTCATTTTGCTTTTTGTTAAGGTGCTTACAAATATTATGACCTTCTTTCCGCATTTTTTCTTTCGAACGGTAAATATCTTCTAATTTCAACTCATCAATGCTAACAACATATACGTATCTTGAAAATTGGTTAATGATAATAACATCATCTTTTTCAATTGATTTTTCAATAAATTCACATTCTTTTTTCGAGAAAATCTCAGATTCCGGTTTATATTTTTTGTTGCATAATATTACAACAGAAATATTTTTTTCAAGTTTTTTAGATTTTACTAGTTTCATGATGTATTAATGTTTTTTATAGTCCACAACAAAAAAATATCCAGTCTTTTGTTATGTACTTTTCATTATTTTGTAAGTTATTAATGTAAAGTTAGTAATTTTGCCCAACCTTGTAAAAAAATCTAATGTTATCTGCTTCAGAAATAGAAAAAAAAGTATTTAGAAAGGAAGATTTAAGCCTTTCGGAGGCTATGTACTTGTACAATAATCTGCCTTTAGCCCAAATTGCTGCAATGGCAAATGAATTAAGATGCCAAGCCAAGGGAAACGAAAACAACGTTACATGGCTAATAGACAGAAATGTAAACATTACAAATATTTGTTGCTCTCAATGTAGCTTTTGCAATTTTTACAGAAAACCGGGGCATTCCGAAGGCACAATAACAAAAATTGAAGAATATGCCGAAAAGATTGCTGAATTGCGTAAATTAGGCGGAAATCAGCTTCTTTTGCAAGGTGGGCTACATCCAAAACTGGGACTTGCTTTTTATTCAAACCTTTTCAAGGAATTAAAGAATATATATGCCGATTTACGATTACATGCTTTGGGACCTCCCGAAATTGTTCATATTGCCAGAATTGAAAAAATAACAACAAAGGAAGTTCTCGAAAAACTTATTGAAGCCGGATTAGACAGCCTTCCCGGAGCCGGGGCGGAAATTTTAAGCGACAGGGTTAGAAAAATTATTTCGCCAGTAAAATGCAGTTCCGAAGAATGGTTAAGGGTAATGCGGGAAGCCCACAGCTTAAACTTGGTAACCAGCGCAACCATGATGTTTAATCATGTTGAAACCCCGGAAGAAAGAATAGAACATTTAATAAAAATTAGAGACGTACAATCCTTAAAGCCAAAAGATTCAACAGGGTTTATTTCTTTTACTCCTTGGCCATTTCAATCTGCCGGAACCCAATTGGCCAAAGATTTTAATTTCGCCAATAAACTTACTGCTGCCCAATACATTAGAATTATTGCCATAAGCAGAATTTTACTTCACAATATTAAAAATATTCAAGCATCTTGGCTAACGGTAGGCAAAGAAACTGCTCAAATTTGTCTTCATGCCGGAGCAAACGATTTTGGTTCAATAATGATTGAGGAGAATGTTGTTAGCTCTGCCGGTGCCTCTTATAAATTCGATATTAACGGAATTCAACAAGCTATAACCGAAGCAGGATTTATTCCGGTTCGACGAAACCAGTATTTTGAAGAAATTACTTAGTCTCAGCAAGAAAACTACCTATTTTCTAGAGTGGTTGAAAAGAAAACTTCGAGAACAAGGTCACGTAACGAAGTTATCGGGGTTTTCTTACAGACACTATTTAATCAAGGAATTGCAAAGTCCATAAAACAGCTTCTACTTCCCGAAGAAATTTTTGCTTATCTTCGTTTGGAGCGTAAACATGACCTTCAACTGTAACAACTCTATTTCGTTTTTCATCTAATTGAGTAAAACTTACAAACGGCCCACCCATATAATCGTTTACAATTGTCCATCTACCTCTGAGTTCTGCAGTATATCTGCCATTATTCATAAATTCTTTGAAATACACCGAATCTAACTTTTGTGTTGCCATGTAAGTTCCGGGATGATAACCGGGTAAGAATCTCTTTAGAAAATAATCCCTCTTGTTTATTAAATAATTGGGAGTAAATGTGTTAGTGTCGGTATAATTGAAGTAATAAACCAATATGGCCTGTCGTACATCCTGATTGTTTCTTCTTTTAATCCACACAAAATTCGCAGTATCCTGAAAATAAGTATAACCTTTTGGAACCGCAAGACTTAGATTGTGTTTTTTTTGTAGCTTCGATCTTATTTCGCCATCCTGATATTTGACGTATGTTTCAATAAGACGGTCTTTTTCTGCTTTGTTTAGAAGCTCCACAATTACTAATCCCTTTTCATTTAGCAATTTATTAAACGACTGAACATCAGGAGCAAGAATAGTAATTACAAATTGTTGTTTTGCCCAAACATCTCTTTTGATATCAATTTCAGGCTTTTGTTGGTCAGGAGATATTTTGGTCATAATAATATTACGATGCGTGCGTAAATTACTTTTGAAACTGTTAACATTTATTCTGGAAACTTCAAATAATGGTTCGGCCTGAGGAAGTCCTTTTTGAGCTTCTTTTAAATATTTATCAAAAGTTTCACCAATTCCTGTATCCCAGTGATTCTGATTGATGACAATAAGCACACTTCCGGGTTTTCCTGTAATATTCGGCTTTAGCGACTCCATAGAATCTTTGCAAGAAGAAAAAAATATTGAAATAAACAGAGTGGAGAAAATTAAATAATTTAGAAATTTATTATTCATAAAAGTTGTTTTTAAGGGTTTTATTTTTTGCATGCAAAATTGATTCCAAAGCTAGTTATTTGCACCAACAATTTTAATTTTTGTTCCCGGGGTTACTTCAGCATCCGTTTTAATATCATTTACGTCCTGAAGTTCTTCAAGAGATTTACAATTAAATTTCTGTGCAATATTTTTTATTGAATCTCCCTTTTGCACCACATAATAGAAGTACTCACTTTCGGTTGACTTTTCTTCAATTACTATATCGGATTTAGAAATATTGTAACGGTGAATATGAGCAGGATCTATCCAAACTTCCATTTGCTGACCGGAAAAAAGACTATTGTTTTGCATATTGTTCCAAGCCTTTAAATCTTCAATTGTACAACCATATTGAATAGCTATTTTATTTAAATATTCGCCTTTTGAAACGGTATGAAAGACTTTTACCTTACCCTCTCGTCCACCCGCATTTGCAAGTTGCGAATTATAACAAGGAACTATCGGTTGGAATGCAAGAATTTCATTTTCATATTTCAGAAAAGTGGAAATTTTGTTTGCAGGAAGCACTAATATTTCAGGTTTTTCGGTAACCGGAATGTAATTCTGCTTA
Source organism: Bacteroidales bacterium (assembly GCA_016936815.1). GTDB lineage: Bacteria > Bacteroidota > Bacteroidia > Bacteroidales > GWF2-38-335 > GWF2-38-335. Next base: position 5,993 of record JAFGXD010000138.1, on the reverse strand, counting down.
TAAGCCGGGTTAAGATATTTAAGTTCCTCAAGACTAATATCAACAAATTTTGTTACCTGAGAGAAATTCAAAGACTGTTTAATCATAACAGTATCAACCTGATAGTTGGTGTATGGTGCATTAACTACAGTAATATCGTGTTCGGCATAATAGTTCATCATATATGCAACTGCAATAAAAGCAGGTACATAGCCCTGAGTTTCAATCGGCAAAAAAGGCCTTAGCTCCCAAAAGTTTGTTTTGCCTCCCGAACGTTCAATTGCATTTCTAACAATTCCCGGACCTCCGTTGTAGGCAGCCAAAGCAAGTTGCCAATCGTTAAAAGTTCTGTAAAGGTAATCGAGATACTTGCAGGCAGCTTCGGTAGATTTATACGGATCTCTACGTTCATCTACATAAGAATCGATTCTTAGGTCGAACATTTTTCCAGAGTTTAGCATAAATTGCCATAAACCAACAGCGCCTGATTTTGATCTAGCAAGAGGATTTAATGCTGATTCAACAATAGCAAGATATTTAAGTTCTAAAGGAAGATCATATTTGTCTAGTTTTTCTTCAAATATTGGAAAATACAATTTAGCCAAGCCCAACATTCTAGCCGAAAGACCCTTTTTACGCACTGTGTACATTTCTATATATCGCTTAACCACAGCGTTATAGTCAAGTTGAATGGGTGATGTCTTGTTTAATTTCACCATTCTGTATTCGTAAATTAGGTCAGAATTAGCCGGAATTGAATCGTCGTTTTGGTATTGTAATGCTTCAAGCGAAAGATTAAATTCAAAAGAATCGTAGAAAATATTAATAAAAAGGCTGTCCAATGAATTCTTAAGTACTAAATCAAAAGGGGGATTCTTTTTTGTAAGAGAATCTCCGGGACTGTTAATTGCATAAGAATACAAACCACTCAAACAAATGATAATTAAAGCAATAAACAGTCTTTTTCGTGACATAAATTTCAGTTTTTTCAGTAGGCTAATATCGGAAAATTAGATTGTGTCAGTTGAAAATAGGGAAAAAAGTTTTTAACTCAAAAAGGGCTTATAATACTCTGAAATTCAATATAAATAATAAAAAATGAGACGGATTGTTAAAAACAAATTTTTCTATACATATTCTCTCCTTAAAAACAAGGTATTTTAACCCATATAGTAAGTATTTTTTACCTTGAAAATTTGGGGTTTTGTTACTCTGTTTTTTCAGCTTGGCTTAGACTAATTTTGAGGAGTTAACTAAAAACCAATAATCATGAATTGCTCTGCACTAAAATTTCTAGGGATTGTAATAGTAATAAGCTTTATTAATTGCAATGTATTCTCTCAAAATCCACCCGATAATACTAACAATGCAAAAAAAATCCGTGAAAGTTTTTCAAATCACAAAAAATTGATTTACGTACTCGATGAGGTTGATTATATTAGAAATGAAGCAATTGAAGAAATTCAGAATGCCGCTCAGAACCGTTCCAACGCAAAGGAATTAAATGCTACAATCAATCTGCTTGCAAAATTCCCCGAAGTAAAGGAAAAAGCAGAAAGGGAGCTTAAGAAGCTAAACAATAAATGTTTCGAAACCGGAATTGATGCTTTAGAATATTTTGAAATGGCAAACGATCTTCAATTTACTCAATATAAGGAAGTTCTTTCAGAAATTGAATCATCGGAAGATATTAAATTTGTAAAACAGGCTAAGAAATTAATTGAGGAAGCCAACAAAATTTTTAATCAGGCTAAAGAATTAAGAACAAAGGCTTATGTTGAATCGAATGAATCTAAAATGCTTAAAACAATGATTGAAGCACAAAAATTGGAAGAGCTGGCAATTAGTAAACAAGAAATTGCTTTTAGCCTATTATTAAATTTTCAATTTTTAGATATGGAACCCTGGTATGCAAAAGTGGAAACTTGCTTTTTGAAGAGTAAATATGAAACTACTGAAAACAAAGAACAAATTGCTGAAAAACCTATTGAAAAAACCGAAAATATTGAGGATTTGGATTATATAATTGAGAAATCGGAGAACTCACTAGCCGAAAAAACCATCTTTAAGATTCAAGTTGGAGCATTTATTGGAAAAGTTAACGAAAAAGAATTTTCCGGAATTCAGCCAATTAGCATAGAAAACATTCCAAATGGTTTTACAAAATATTTGGTTGGAGAATACAACTCCATTGAGGTGGCACGTCATGCCCAAAAAATTCTTAGACAAACAGGTTTTACCGATGCTTTTGTTGTGGCATATCAAAATGGCGATAGACTTGGCATGGTAAAAGAAAAACCCGATACAAATCTTGCTGAAAAATAATTTCATTACCTATTTTAATTTTTAATTTATTTTGTTAAGTTTGTGGCGTTGAAAATGTGAACATGCTTCATTATTGTTCATAAAACTAACCACAAATTAAACAAGATTTTGAAAAGAAAAAGCTACTCAGGAGAAAATATACGTATTAATCTATCGTATTTACTTGCAAAATATTTGTCAAAAAATAAATATGCAACCATTAAATTAAAAAACCGACTAAAATATATTATTAGACCGGATTCAATGGATAAATCAGTACTTAAAGATATTTGGCAAAAGGAAATTTATAACAAATTTGATGTGTCGGTTGAAGCAGGTGATACAGTAATTGATATTGGAGCTCATATAGGCGTTTTTAGTGTTTATGCCTCTAAATTATGCGACAATGGACAAGTTTTTGCATTGGAACCTTTTGTAAAAAATTATGAATTGCTCCTAAAAAACAAAGACCTAAATTCTGCCAATAACCTTTCTGTTTTTAATGTGGGATGTTCCGGAAATTCAGGTTCGCAAACCCTCTATATATCTCAGGATAGAAACACCGGGGGACATTCAATGCACCTGAAAACTCAATCGGTGGAAACCATTAAAATTGAAACCGTGAAGCTGTCCGAATTTTGTAAAGAGCAAAATATAAATAAAATAGATTTCTTAAAAATGGATTGTGAGGGAGCTGAATTTGAGATATTGCAATCCGATGAATCCGTTCTAAATTTCGTAAATAAAATTGCCATGGAATGTCATCCTTACGACAAATATTCGGGCGAAACCATTGTTTCAATTTTAAAGAAATACGATTTTGATGTCTTCCTAGAAAACCAAAAACTGCAATCTAAACAATTTATGATTTACGGAAAAAAGAAAAATTAGACAAATATTTCGCTGAAAAACGCTGAAAGCATTAACAAAATAAAGAAAATTTGAATATACAAGCAGCGAATTTCCGTGCTAATCAGCGGCTTATTTAGTAAGTTGATAGTTTGTTCACCCACAACCTCGAAGAGGTTCCCTAACCATAGCTATGGGTTTTAACCCGTAGTAATTAATAAAAAAAAACGCCGCAATCAGCGAACTTCAGTGTAAACCCGTGGCTAATAAAACAACAAACCCTCAAAAATCCTTAAAAAATTAAAAAGATTTAGATTTTCTTGTTTTAAAAAGATATTTTTGTCATTGCTAATATTTTGTTTTAGCGGTTTTATAAAATATTTTTTGAAAATGACTGATATTCAGCAGGTAAAACAACGTTTCGGAATAATTGGTAACCACCCCAAACTCAATAGAACTATTGAGGTGGCTATTCAGGTTGCACCAACAGATTTGTCGGTGCTTATTACCGGGCCTAGTGGCGCAGGAAAAGAGGTCATACCTCAAATTATTCACCAGTTTTCGGCCAGAAAACATGGCCCGTATATTGCAGTAAACTGCGGAGCTATTCCCGAAGGAACTATTGATTCCGAACTATTCGGCCACGAAAAAGGCGCTTTTACAGGTGCCTACGAAAAACGAAAAGGTTACTTCGAATTTGCCGATGGCGGAACAATCTTTCTCGACGAAGTTGCCGAGCTTCCCTTAAACACCCAGGTCCGACTTCTAAGAGTGTTGGAAACCGGAGAATTTATTAAGGTGGGCTCTTCTTCTGTTCTAAAAACCAATGTCAGGGTTGTTGCCGCAACCAATGTTAATGTTATTCAAGCTATTAGAAACGGCAAGTTCCGCGAAGACCTTTTCTATCGACTTAACTCTGTTCCCATTTCCGTCCCTTCTCTTAAAGAAAGAAAAGAAGATATTCACCTTATTTTTAGAAAGTTTGCAAAAGACTTTTCAGAAAAATACAGAATGCCTCCAATTAACCTTTCCCCTGCTGCTGTTGATTTACTGGTTAGCTTCGAATGGCCCGGAAATATTAGACAATTAAAGAATATTACCGAGCAAATATCTGTAATTGAGGAAGGTAGAGAAATTAATGAAAATATTTTACGCCGTTATTTACCTGTTTACGATGGGGAACTTCTTCCTGCAGTAATTTCGGGCAGACCTTTAGACGAAAAAACTTTTGCCAACGAAAGAGAAATTCTCTACAAAATCCTTTTCGATATGAAACAGGATATGAATGACTTAAAAAAATTAGTGGGCGAAATTATGCAGTCCGGTTCCGCCAATGTAAATATTCACGACGATAACGCTAGAATTATTAGAAAACTCTACGACGAACAAACCGTTTATGCCGAGCCGGAAGAAAGTATTAAGGTTGAAAGAGTTGAAAGTCAACGTCCCGAACAAATTCAAGACACCGAAGAGTATGTAGAAGAATCGCTTAGTCTGGAAGAAAAAGAAAAAGAAATGATTTCTAAAGCTCTGGAAAGACACAATGGGAAAAGAAAATTTGCTGCCAATGAATTAGGAATTTCGGAAAGAACTTTATACAGAAAAATCAAGGAATATGATATTTAGTCTTTGCAAGAAAACACCAAATACTGCGTTACGCTCGTTTTTGAAACAGTCATTTACATCAAGTAAACTCCTTGTTTTCAAAAACTTCGCAAGCCTTGTCTTTGACGCTTTCTTATCAAAAACTGGAAAAAAAGTAGTTTTTGCATTTTTTCTAGTAACACTTTCGTCTTGCGGTATTTATTCTTTTAGACCTCCCGTAACTACAAAAGCTAAGACTATTACTATACTCAATTTTCCAAATAATGCTCTTATTGTACAACCTACTTTAAGTCAGGTTTTTACCGAAGAACTAAAAGACATTTTTACAAAACAAAGCAGCATACAATTAGTTGTTGGTGGTGGCGATTTGGTTATGGAAGGCGAAATAACAAATTACGATAACAAACCCGCAGCTATTCAACAAAATTCTGCTGCACTAAATAGACTAACAATTACTGTGAAAGTTCGCTTTACTAATTATCTTGAACCCGAAAACGATTTCGATCAGGCTTTTTCTGCTTATGTAGAATATGATGCCAATAAGAGTTTGGAATCAATTGAAGATGAGCTTATTAAAGAAATAGTTAGTCAACTTGCTGAAAATATTTTTAATAAGGCGGTAGTTAATTGGTAGAATTTTTCTTTTTTGTATCTTTATAGATATTCTTTTACAAATGAATAAAACCCAGTTATTGAAATATATGGAAACCCCGGCTTCTCTCGATGAGACCAGCCTTCCGCAACTTGATGAATTAATCAGGGAGTTTCCGTTTTTTCAAACAGCGAGGTTACTGTATGTAAAAAATCTGAAAAATATTGACAGCATCCGCTTCGAAAACCAACTAAAAATTGCCGCTGTTTACGCTACTAGTCGTAAAGTTTTATACGAATTGGTTAACGAACAAGCCCAAACAATAAGTTTCACCCAAAACGAACTTCCCGAACCAGTTTTGGAAATTATTGAGGAAGAAATTGAACCAGAAGCAGAAGCAGAAAACAAAACTACTGAAGAACAACATTTTACTGAGATTGGTTTAGAAACTACGGTTTTGCAAGAAGAAGAAATTGTTGTGGAAGAAATTATTTTAGAAGAAACAACAAACCATCCTTCAGTTATAGCTACATCGGACGAAGCAAACGACAAACGACCAACCACAAACGATTTAACGACAAACGACCAACCACAAACCACAAACAAACAAAACGACCAACAACAAACCACAAACCAACCAAACGAACAAACCACAAACGATTTA
>JAFGXD010000137.1 GCA_016936815.1 Bacteroidales bacterium | reverse complement strand
TGTCTTGTTTCGGACAGTACATTATTTATACCAAGTATTTCAGCAGAATTAATTATTTGATTTTTTTCTTCTTTCGAATAATCATTCAAATAATTAAGCCTTTTTATATAAATGTTGTTGAGTTTAAAATAATCTTCAACTTTCTGAATATTGTCTTCAAAAGATGATACAACAAGGGTCTTTTCAGTATTTGAATTATTAAGAAATTTCGCCAAATTATTCAACTTATCTTCTTTATAACAATAAATTAAATCGGTGTAATGTATTGTTTTTTTCTTTTTTCCAAACATGTTTTTAGGTATTAGTTTCAAGTAATAAAAATATATTAATATTTACTATTGAACAAATTACATAATAAGTTTGTATAAAAAATAAAAAATAATATGAGGGCAATAATACTTTTAATTAGTTTAGCATTATTTTCACAATGCAGACAAGGCGAATCTCAAATAATAAATAAAAACATGACATACAAACAATTAACAGAAGAAGAAAAGAAGGTAATAATTGAAAAAGGTACTGAAAAACCTTTTACAGGGGTATATACAGATTATTTTGAACCCGGCATTTATGAATGTAAGCAATGCGGAGCAGAACTTTATAATGCTTCATCAAAATTTCATTCCGGATGTGGATGGCCCTCATTCGACGATGAAATACCGGGCGCTGTAAAAAGAATTCCCGATGCAGATGGACGCAGAACCGAAATAATTTGTGCCAATTGTGGTGGGCATTTGGGGCATGTATTTGTAGGGGAGGGGTTTACAGAAAAAGATACAAGACATTGTGTGAATTCAATTTCTCTAAATTTTAAACCTATTGAAAACAATCTTGATACTGCAATATTTGCCGGAGGTTGTTTTTGGGGTGTTGAATATTATTTTTCAAATTTACCCGGAGTTAAAGCTACTGAAGTTGGTTATATTGGCGGAAATAAGTCTAATCCAACCTACGAAGAGGTATGTTCAGGAACTACAGGTCATCTTGAAGCAATCAGGGTTGTTTTCGATAAGGAAAAGACGAGCTATGAAGATTTGGCAAAACTTTTCTTTGAAATTCATGACCCAACTCAAACAAATGGTCAGGGTCCCGATATTGGAAATCAATATCTTTCAGCAATTTTTTATAATTCTGATAAGCAAAAGGAAGTAAGTGAGAAATTGATTAAAATATTGGAAGAAAAAGGATTAGATATTGCAACAAAACTAAATCCTGCTTCAAAATTTTGGCCTGCAGAAAATTATCATCAGCAGTATTACGATAAAAAACGGGGAGTTCCTTATTGTCATGCAAAAACTAAAAGGTTTTAGATTTTACAAAAACTCACTTATTTTTCTAAGTAAATCTTCTGGAAGTATAGGTTTTGTAAGGTAATCGGAACAGCCAACATCAAAAACTTTTTTACGTTTATCAACCATTACTACTGCCGTTTGTGCTATTATTGGCAAATCGGGTCTGAATGATTTTATTAGTTTTGTAGCTTCAAAACCATCCATTACAGGAAGTTGAATGTCCATTAATACCAAGTCGATATTTGGAATTGTTTTGCACGTGTCAACAGCATCTTTGCCATCGGTTGCCCATAAAATTGAAGCTTTGGTTGAAAATAAAGCAGATTGAATAAATTTAAAATTTAAATCATCGTCTTCAACAATTAAAATTACCTTGTCGCTCCAATCGAAATTGCTTGTTGATATTTCAACTTCCTTTTTTGTAATTTCTTCATATAATTCTGCCTGCTCTTCATTTTCCTCAATAATATCGGGAATAACAAAATAAAATGCAGAACCTTTCCCTTCTTCGCTTTCAACCCAAATGTCTCCACCTAATAGATTTACCAGATTTTTTGAAATTGTAAGTCCCATTCCGGTTCCTCCGTATTTTCTCTTGTCGGGCATATAATCTAACTGACGAAAGCGTTCAAAAATTTCGTCTACTCTTTCTTCTGCAATTCCAATTCCGGTATCTCTTACAAAAAATAAAACCCCGCTTTTTTGTTTTTTACAACCAATTTCAACTTCTCCCTTTTCTGTAAATTTTAATGCATTGCTTAGTAAATTATTTAGAATTTTTTCTAAATGATGCATATCTGTATTCACAACAACTTGTTTCATATCGGATTCAACCGACATTACAAAGCTTACATTGTCTTTTTCATGACGATTTTTTTCTTGTTCAAAAAATTCATAACGCTTAAGCATTAGTGGATAAATCCTGAAAATTTCTTTCGAAATAGTCATCTCTCCAGCCTCAATTCTTGCCAAATCAATAATATCGTCAATTAATTGAAGAAGAATATTACAGGAAGACCTAATATATTCGTGATATTCATTTCTCTGATCTTGTGTTGTTTCCGGAAGTCTTAAAAGGTCTGCAAATCCAATAATACCGTTCATTGGTGTGCGTATCTCATGACTCATGTTCGCTAGAAAAGTGGATTTTAACTTGTCTGCTGTTTCTGCCTTTTCTTTTGCATCCATCAGCATTGAATCGAATTGCTTCCTTTCGGTTATATCTCTTGTAACTCCATGTAAACCAATAATATTACCCAATTCATCCGTTGTTGCTGATATATTAACTTCGCCCCAAACAATATTACCATTTTTATGTTTGTATCCCAGTTCAATTACTTTAGAAAAGTTTTTTAAATCTAAAACTCCTTTCAATAAACTAGAGTACTCAATATTAAAAGTATCTTCCACAAGTCTCCACGATTCCGGTATAAGTAGTTCAACTAGTGGAGTTTCAATGTACTCTTCAGATGTATATCCCAAAAAATCGAAAACAGATTCTGAAATGTATAAACTTTTGAATTTTAAGTCTATAGACCAAATTACATCTCTTAAATTATTTGCTAATCTTCTGTATTGTTCCTCCGATTTTATTAATGCTTCTTCAGTTCGTTTTCTTGTTGTAATATCCGTAATTACTGCAATATATCCCAAAATTTCGCCTTCCTCTGAATAATTGTAATTCCAGTCAACCTGAACATCAATTTCTTCGCCTGTTTTTTTAAGATTCTTGCCTATCCACGGATTTTCGTTTTCTTTTCCGCTGGAAATATTGTTAATGAACTTAAGAAAACGAGACTTTTCAGAAGTTGGAAGAATGGAGATAACCGGTTTTCCAATTAATTCCCCTTCTTTATACCCAAGTAAGCTATGATTGGCACAATTTGCATAAACAAATATACCATCAAGATATACTTCGCTAACTCCATGAGGAATTGTATTAAGAACACTAAAACACATATTGCTGTTTCTAATATTCAGAGCAAGTTCCTTTTTAAGTATTTCTATTTCTTTATGTAATTGTTCAACAGTGTTTTCCACGGCTTTATTTTTAAAAAGAGAATGTTAAAAAAGTATGTAATAGGTCTTAGTTTTCCTTAATAGGGTCTAAAAATAGATTATTTTTTTATTATTTGAGGTTTTTTTGCTGAAATTTTAAAATTGTTTTGACAATCGGCAGATAAACTTATTTGAACCATTATGACTATGTGACCTTAGCGCTCTAAAATTTGTTATATGATTTTTGTTTATAAAGAAATCTGCCTTTAACTTTTACTAGTATTAGAAAAAAAATAAAATAAAATTGAATTAAAGTCCGTTAAATATTACTTTTGAGCAATAAAAAAAAACGTGAAGCTTTCGGTTGTTATAGTAAATTATAATGTCAGGTATTTCCTGGAGCAATGCCTGTACTCGGTTAGGAAAGCTGTGAAAAATATCCCCGCAGAGGTCTTTGTAGTTGATAATAACTCAGTTGACGGCTCTTGTGCAATGGTTAAAGAGAAATTTCCGGAGGTTATTCTAATCGAAAATAAAAATAATCTGGGATTTTCGAAAGCTAATAACCAAGCTGTTAGAATTTCAAAAGGAGAGTTTGTCTTACTCCTTAATCCCGATACCGTTGTGGAAGAAGATAGTTTCGAGAAAACTCTTGCTTTTATGGACAAAACTCCCGATGCCGGAGGACTTGGGGTAAAAATGATTGACGGAAAGGGAAATTTTCTTCCTGAATCAAAACGGGGTCTGCCAACACCAATAGTCGCTTTTTATAAAATTTTTGGTCTGTCTGCTTTGTTTCCAAAATCAAAAAAATTCGGAAAATATCACCTTGGATATCTCGATAAGGAACAAATTCATTCCGTGGATGTTCTGGCAGGTTGCTTTATGCTGCTACGTAAAAAAACTCTCGATGAGGTTGGTCTCTTAGATGAAGCGTTTTTTATGTATGGAGAAGATATTGACTTGTCTTACAGAATAACAAAAGGAGGATATAAAAATTATTATTTTCCGGAAACAACCATTATTCATTATAAAGGGGAAAGTACCAAAAAAGGAAGTATTAATTATGTGAGGGTTTTTTATAATGCAATGATAATTTTTGCAAAAAAGCACTTTACAAAGAAAAATGCTAACCTTTTCTCCTTCCTTATTAATATGGCAGTGTATTTTAGGGCTTCTTTGGCTCTATTTGCTCGATTTGTAAAATCAGCCTTTTTACCTGTTCTGGATGCTTTGTTAATTTTTCTGGGTTATTTTATTATTACTCCTTTCTATGAGTTTAATAAATTTGGCGAATCGGGAGTTTATCCAAAAGAATATCTTGGAATTGTTGTGCCATCATACATTCTGGTTTGGCTAATTTCAACTTTTTACTCAGGTGGATACGATAAACCTGTAAAAATTACCCGTTTGCTTAGAGGAATTATTATTGGAACTTTTATTATTCTTGCCGGTTATGCCTTGCTTAACGAAGAATACCGTTTTTCCAGAGCTATGATTTTACTTGGTTCGGCATGGACTGTTGCTACTGTTATTTTGTCGAGATTAGGGCTTCATTTTTTGGGTTTTGAAAGTTTTAAATTAAGCAGCAACAGAAAGAAAAAAATTGTTCTGCTTGGAAATCCCGATGAGGCCAGAAGGGTTGCTTCCTTAATAAAGAAAACAGGCTTTTCACCTAAAATTGTGGGCTTTGTTAGTCCGGATAAAGAAATTAGCGACAAAGCATACCTTGGAACTATTAATCAACTCGATGAAATTATTAGAATAAACTCAATTGATGAAATTGTTTTCTGCGCAAGAGATTTATCTTCTCAGATTATTATTCAAAATATGTTGAACCTTAATAATTTTAATATAGATTACAAAATAGCCTCCCCCGATAGTATCTCAGTTATTGGCAGTAATTCCATTCATACTTCCGGCGATCTTTATACTTTGGAAATAAACTCTATTGGATCTGACAAAAACAGAAGAAATAAAAGAGTGTTAGATATTTCAATTGCCTTTGCTTTGATTTTTTCTTACCCTATTAGTCTGTTTTTTGTAAAAAAACCCTTCGGTCTACTTAGAAATATTTTTAGCATTTTGTTCGGATTAAAAACCTGGGTTGGCTATTATATCGATAAAAATACAACAGTATTTAATCTTCCGAAAATTCGTAAATCAGTTCTAACTCCTTCAAGCATAAGTAAAAAGGATAGGAATGATATTGCTTTTCTCGAAAGAATAAACGTAATTTATGCAAGAGACTATAAGGTAATTAACGATTTGGCAATTATTTGGAAAGGATTTAGTAATCTGGGAAATTGATTTTTTTTCAATCATTTTTGCTTTCTTGCGAATAATAGTTTATTTTGCAGCATCTAAAAAAATTAGACAGTATGACAATTTCAAGGGTTTCCCCTGTCAAACGACTGATTATTCTTATTTCAGCCGTTTTAGCAATTACCGGCGGATTTTTCCTTTCCTTCTATAAAACCGGAACAGAAAGTGGTATTGAATTAGATAGTGGAATTCATACTATTTTAAACCTGTTTGAAAATACCAAAGCCCTGGATAAACTTCCTCTGGAATTTGTGGTTTTATTGCTCTGGCCTGTAATTATGGGATTTCTCGGTCTTATTCTACTTCTGCAATCTTTTGTATATAAAAAATGGACAAGGATTTTAGGATTTCTCGCTGCTTATGGTGCTATTAGCTTCTCCTTAATGGTCTTTTTTAGATTCGATTCTGCTCTTGCTGCCCAAAATATTGACATTTTTATTTTCTTCGATATTGGATTTTATATGGCTGCAGTAGCACAATTGCTGGCTGTGGTTGGTGTTACTATGAGAGCTTAAAAATAATTCCTACCTTTACGCTGTTCTTAATATTGTATGCTTAAACTGAAATATTATCTTACTGCTTTGTTTACAGCGTTTTGTCTATTTATTAACGCTCAGGATAATATTGCTGCAAAACTTAAAACTCTTTCCATTAACCCTGCCGGAGCCAAAACACCCGAATTACTTAGTTCTAAAATAGATAAGAAAGGGGTTTTGGTTATGGAACCCGGTGTTGAACTATCTTACGAATTTTATTTAATGGAAATTGTAAAATCGGTAAGATTTACTCAAGGCTTGTATGTTGACGGAGCGGGACTTTTTGCAGGATATTCCGGTGTTGGAATGTATTGGAGAATATGGGAAAAATGGAAAAATGCCATGCGTTTTGGAATTGGACCTTCAATAAACTACCGATCTACACGATACAACATGGAAGGCTATGAAGACGATGGATACCTCGGAAATGGCGGTATGCAGCACTTCTTAATGCTTAGAGCCGAACTGGAATACAATTTTTATATTAGTAAAAAATCTGAATTTGCTGTTTCAACGGCCTTAAGTCATCCATGGGGTCTTTCACTATCAGTTGGTTATAGGTTTTGGATTTCCAGAAAAGTTGTTCATCGCAAAAGTTGTAATTGTTAAAAATATGCTGGAAATCTGCAAATCGTTTATAGCAAACCACAAACTATGCTTTCCAAAAGACAAAATTCTGGTTGCTGTTTCAGGCGGAATAGATAGCATTGTTCTACTCGATATTCTTTATAAATTAAATTTTAATATTACCCTTGCTCATTGCAATTTTCAACTTAGAGGAAAGGAAAGCGATGATGATGAGAAACTTGTAAAATCACTTTCTGAAAAATATGGAATTGAGTTTTTTTTGAAAAGATTTAATACAAAAACCTTTGCCGAAGAAAATAGAATATCTATTCAAATGGCGGCTCGTAAGCTTCGTTATGACTGGTTTAATAAAACTATTGAAGAAAATTCTTTTAACTACGTGGCCATTGCTCATAATAAAGACGATGTTGCCGAAACTTTTTTTATTAATCTCCTTCGGGGAACGGGAATTAGAGGCCTTACCGGTATAAAAGAAAAAACCGGAAATATTATTCGACCGATAATTTTTGCATCCAGAAAAGAAATTGAGCAGTATTGCAAAACTAATAACTTGGTTTATAGAGAAGATAAGTCGAATGAATCCGACGATTATCTCCGAAACAGAATTCGTCATCACCTTATTCCCTTGCTTAAAGAAATTAAGGAAAACTCTCTCAATAATATTGATACAACCATCCTAAATTTGCAGGAAACTCTTTTGCTCTTTAATGAAAAAATCTCTGAAATTGTTGAAAATATTGTTCATGAGAAAAATGATTCAATCTACCTTAATAAAAATATGCTGAATAATAATCCGGCAAAAAGAACAATTCTATACGAAATTGCTAAAAATTACAATTTCTCAAGCAAAATGTGCGATGAGATAATTGAAGATATTAATAAACAGCCCGGCACAAAGTTTATTTCGGAAACACATCAGATTACAATTGACAGAGATTTTATTATTATTAGCTCTTCTGAAAAAAATCCATTGAAAGAATATTATATTCAACCGGATGATAATGAAATACATGAGCCTATTCATTTGCTGCTTGAATTTTCTGAAAACACCAAATCTATTGTCAACGATAACAATATTGCTTGCCTTGATTTCGACCTTTTGAAATTTCCCCTTAAATTAAGAAATTATTTGCCCGGAGATAAATTTAAGCCTTTGGGAATGAAAGGTATGAAGAAGCTTAGCGATTTTTTTACCGACAAGAAAATTCCTCTTCCCGAAAAACAAAAAATCTGGATTTTGCTTTCAGATGAAAAAATAGTTTGGGTTGTAAATCACAGAATTGATGATAGATACAAGCTTAATGAAAATACAAAACGGGTAGTTAAGATCAAATTTTTGCCACCTAAGTTATTTTAAACTATATTTGTTCAACAAACAAAAAAAAGGAAAATGAAAATACAAGTACTTCTCATTATTATTGCGCTTTGTCTAACAGGCTTTTCTCAGTCGAGAATTTCGGAACTCGAAGAACAAATAAAAACAGCAAAAGGAAAGGAAAAGGCCGATTTGTTTAACGATTTGGGAAAAGAATATTGCTTTAAGGGAAATTTCGATTATGCCAAAAATTATTTCTTTCAGGCACTGCACCTAAACGAAGAAATTAGTAACAAAAAGGGCGTTTCTAAAACTCTTAATAATATTGGTGTAATTTATTTGTATCAAAGCGATTACAAAGCAGCGTTGGAATATTACGAAAAATCTTTGTCCATTGATAAAGATATTAATAACAACGAAGGAATGGCTCACACTCTTAACAATATGGGACTTATTCATTTTTATCTCGATAATTTGGGTAAGTCGCTGCAATACTATAAACAATCTTATGCCCTTTACGAGGAACTAAATAATAAACCCGAAATGGCTAATGCTCTTTTTCAAATAGGACAAACTTACTATCAATCCGACCAACTAGAAGATGCTGAAACACAGTTTGCCAAATCGCTTGAACTTTACGAAAAAGCTGCCGATAACGCTGGCCTTGCCAAGGTTTATCATTACATGGGACAGGTAAGTTGTGAAGAAAATGAACTGGAAAAAGCAGGAAATTATTTTGCAAAAGCTATTGAATACTGCGAGAAAACTAGCGATTATGCTCTAAAAACAAGAATACACACAGCTTATGCCAAAATGCTTTTTAAAAATAATCAGGCAGATAAGGCCCTTTTACAGCTTAATAAGAGTAACAAATTGGCAAAAGACTACGATTTTAAAAGTCTTCTGGTAAATAACTACATGCTTTGTGCTGAAATATATGAGAAACAAAACGATTTTAAGAAGTCTCTCGAATATTTTAAACTTTACACTCAATTACGGGAAGATTTAAATAACGAAGAAAACACTATTCAAATTATTGAATTGCAAAATCGTAATAGTCTGGAGCGTAAACAGCTTGAATTACAAATTCTTAAGAAAGAAAAAGAGATTTTTGAACTTCAATATGAAATAGATTCAATAAAAAAGGTAAAATAATGAAACTGCTTTTTCTTATTTCAGCTCTGTTTTTTTTATCCTCATGTAATAACAACAATTTCGAGACAGGAGTTCATGGAATAATTGAATATGGCGAAGGCGATTGCAGCCTTTCCGAAGATAGCAGATCTTTTGAAAAATATACAGGTGATGTCTACTTCGTTAATAAAGACTCGCTTGACAAATACCAAACTACAGATTTTTTTCAACTTTTTGGCTATTCGCAGGTAGTAAGCATTTCAAACGGAAAACTAAGAACAGAAGTAAAACCGGGAAAATATGTTATTATGGTGAAAGATTTTTATTTTAACGATGCTTCTAACAATATTACTGTAATTCAGGATATTATTCTTGAAAAAAACATACAATTTTACAAATGCACAGGGCAGTAGGAACTTGCCGTAAACAGAAAAGTAAATGCTAAAGAAAACTTTCATATTTCTTATTTGTTCAATTTTTTTTATCTCATCGAGCCTGAGAGCAGACGAAGGATTATGGCCGTTTTTCTCCCTAAAAACTAAGTACGAAAAACTCAAAGAAATGGGGCTTGAAATTTCAGAAGATAGCCTTTTTAATAATTCCGGAAATGGACTTTTTAACTCTGTTGTAAAATTTGGAGAAGATTGCTCCGGTTTCCTTATTTCAAAAAATGGACTTGTAATTACTTCTTATCATTGCGGACATAAATTTATTCAGGAAAATAGCAGTCTTTCCAATAACCTTATCTATAACGGATTTTCGGCCAATTCAATTAACGAAGACTTGCCCTGTAAAAACATTTCAGTAAAAATGCTGGTTGAAATTGAAGATATAACAAATTCAATAAAAGCAGGCCTTTCCGAAGATATTAGTGCAGAGGAAAAAGAAAAAAGCATTTCACTTATTTACGAAAAATTAATTGAACAAAAGCAGGCTGACCAATTTGTTTCTTATGTCTTGTCGGAGGAAAATGAAAATTATTATATTTACAAATACATTGAATATAAAGATGTTAGACTTGTAATGGCTCCTCCCTTTTCAATTGGTAAATTTGGTGGCGACGAGGATAATTGGCTATGGCCGAGACATTCGGGTAACTTTGCAATTTTTAGAATTTATGCCAACAGCGATAATAAGCCATCGGATTATTCAGAAAACAATCTTCCGCTTAAAACCAATAACTATCTAAAAATATCCCTGGCAAAGAAAAAAGAAAATGACTTTGCACTAATTGTCGGTTTTCCAAGTTATTCGAACCGCTACGGAAATTCCAGAGAATTGAACAGGGAAGAAAAAAAGATACTTCCTTTTAGAATTGATTTATACAAGGGTGCTTCTGAAATTTTACAACAGAAAATACGACAAACTAAAAACCTCGATTTGCTTTACGGTGAGGCCTTGCAACAGCAAATGAACCACTTGAAATATTACAGAACTTTGGTAAATTATCTTTATCAGAATAAAATTGCCGAAAAGAGAAATGAAGAAGAAGACAGGCTGTTTGTTGCAATTTCTAAAATGGAAAGTTTTAAGAATAAGTATATTGATGCAACAGGAATTTTTCTTAAAGAAATACCAAAAATTTCGGAAATAGGTCTGCTGAAGATTCTTATTGACCAGGCAAAAACTTCTTGTCATTCCTTCAAATTGGCATATTATTTCATTAATATTTATCATTTTTTTGAGCAAAACATGTCGAAAGCTGAAATCTCAAATAAAATTAAACTTATTCCGGAACTACATAACACAAATGATGAAGCAACCGAAAAGGAGCTATTCATTTTTCTATTGAATTTTACAAGTAGCAGAATAAATGAAGAATTTCATCCGCTTGAGTTAACAAAAATTCAAAAAACCTATAAAGGCAATCTCACAAAATATTGCAAAAAAGCTTATGCAGGTTCAATTTTTACAAATAAAGATTTAATGTTGAAATTTATAGAAAACCCTGATATTGAAGTTTTGGAAAGAGACCCTATTTTTAAACTGGCATTTTCTTTTTACGGAAGCATAAACAAATTCGAAAAGCTCTTAAGTACTGAAATATCACAATTAAATTTCGCCAAACAAGTTTTTCTTAAAGCAAAATATTTAACCCAAAGTAAAACTGATTTTTATCCCGAAGCCAACGGTAATGCCAGATTTTCTTATGGAAAAATTAGAAGCTTTTTTCCCGGCAATGCAATTAAATATAATTGGCAGACAATAGTTTACGGCATGCTCGAAAAAAACGATCCATACTCGGAAAATTATTTTATTCCCGAAAAATTTATTAATGAAACTAAGCAGGAAATAAATGATAACTATTTGAATGTTAATGGAAAACTACCAATTTGTTTTATTTCCGATTGTGATATTATGAGAGGAAATTCCGGAAGCCCCGTCTTAAATAAGAAAGCTGAGGCAATTGGAATGGTTTTCGACATAAATAAAGAAGCTGTTGGAATGTCATACAATTACAATATCAATAAACACAGAGTTATAGCAGTTGATATGAAATTTGTACTTTTTGTGGCCGATTATTTTTTTAACAACAAGTCTATTATAGAAGAACTAAGCATTTCAACAGAATAGAATGAAAACCTTTCTTGCAATAATATTTTCATTTACAAGTCTTATTTTGGCTTCACAAGACAATCCATTTTACTTAAGTGTTACCCCGCAATATGGCGTAATGGCTCGTCATAGAACTTCCATGCGCTACATAATTAGGGAAAATGCACAGGTGTTGGAAATCTCTTTAAGCAGAAAAGTAAGTGGAAATAAAATTTGGCATGCGGTGCATAAAAACCCATATTTGGGAGGCGGATTTTACCTTGCAGACCTTGGCAATCCCGAAATAATGGGAAAGGCCATTGCAGTTTACGGATTTATTAAGAAGCCAATTTTTGAAAGAAAAAAAATTAGCATAAGTTATCAAGTTTCTACCGGGGTTTCGTACCTAACAACACCTTTCGACGCAAAGGAAAACTATTTAAATCATGCCATTGGATCTTCGCTTAATGTTTACTTTTTTCTGGGATACGATTTTCGTCATAAGTTAACTGAAAGATTTTACCTCAACCACGGAATTGGTTTTACCCATTACAGCAACGGAGCATGGTCTAAACCTAATCTCGGTTTTAATGTAATTGGCCTTTACACCGGAGTTTTTTATAAACTGCAAAATATTGAAGAAAAGACAATTCAAACTGAAATTCCTGAATTTAATAAATCAAATGAATGGGACATATATTCGTCAGTTGGAATTAATGAATTTTCAGACGGCGAAACAAGAAAATACTTTGTATCTTCATCATCTATTGATTATTTGCGGCATCGTTCGTTTAAGAGAAAAATAGGGTTGGGACTAGATTTTTTCTATAGTGAAGCATTAGATAATTTGAATACAAGTGAAAATGAACCAAAAAAAATAGACCGGCTAAGAATTGGATTACATGTTTCTTATGAAGTAGTATTTGGGGATGCAGTATTTTTTGCAAATTTAGGATATTATATTCATAATCAATATCCTATGTATGGAGGAGATTTATACGACAAAGTTGGTCTGAAATGGTTTGTTTATAAAAGATTGTATGCAGGACTTGCCTTAAAAACTCACTTTGCAAAGGCTGAATTTATTGAATGGGGTATTGGAATTGGGTTTTAGTTAATTATTAGGCTAATTAGTGTCCATCAATAAAGTCGTAGTGTTTGTCCATAATGTTCGAGTTCAAGGTTTCGCAGGCTTGAAATTCAAGAGTTTACTAAAGTAAATGACTGAATTTCAAGACAAGAATAACGCGGAAATCGGACATTATGGACAAACATTAATTAGGCTTTAACCATATTTTTTTTCTTATTCATTAAACTCCCATATTTGTATTGTCTGTTAACTTCATGAGTTAATTTATATGGACGGTTAAAAGCTTCTTGTGATAATTTGAAATAACTGGATAGTTTTCGAATAGTTTCTTTAGAAAGCCCTTTCTGATAATTAAGAATTTTAGAAACAGTTCCTTTCGACAAATTTAAGATGCTTACCAAGTCTTTTGCTTTTAAATTATTTTCTTCCATAAGGGCTAGAATTAATTCAACCGGATTAGACTCCTTAAGAGTATTATGTTCTTTATCCCATTTTTCAATTAAAAGAGTAAGCAAATCAATCTCATCTTGAAAGTCATGATTCTCGCTAAGAAGTAATTCCTCAAGATAATTGCAATACATTTTGTATTGAGTATTATTTTTTATTAGGGTATATTTCAATTTTTCCATTTCAATTTTTTTTTTTGTAATTATCAAAAATCATCAATATCGTATTGTCTTCCTTCGTTACATATTTTTGTATACTCTGCGTGATTTCCAATCCATTTTATAAATAAATGAACCTTTTTGTTTCCAAAGAAATACTTGCATATCACCCTATAATTATTGCCCCCAATATTAAAAACAACTCTATCTGAACCTTTTCCTAATATATCGGCAGAATTGAAGGTGAAAACAATGTCTTGTGGTTCTTGCCAATCTGTTCGTTTAATAATGTTTAACCATATTTCAAAGGATGCTCTGCTTCGAGCATTATTTGAGGTATAGTCCTCAATCGATTGTTTTTTGATTAAATGTACTTTCATAATCTTATTCGCAAATTTATATAAATAGTTTCACTAATGGAAACTTTATTTGGTTATTTTTTACTGAATTTATTGAATGGGGTATTGGAATTGGCTTTTAGTCAACAACAAAAAATCATTCGTGTATAATTTTGTAATTGTATAAATAAAATTATTACATTTGCTTAAATTTCTAATCAAAAAATAATATCATGAAAAAAACATTTTTACTTTCATTTGTTGCAGCCCTATTTATTTTTGGACTTTCTGCTTGTACAGATTGTAAAGAATGCAAAGTGGTTAGTACAGTTGATGGTGAGGTAGTAAATACAACTGCTCCTGAAGAATATTGTGGAGAAGATTTAGAAGAAATTGACGGTACCGAAAGCACAGTTGGAGATCAAACTAACAAATGGGTTTGCGAGTAAAATGAATTAGCAAAAAAAAAGCCGCTTTTTATTGAGCGGCTTTTTTATTAAAATTCCTTTTATCTATTCAATTTTTCTTGTAAGATGTTTTCTTTGGAAGAATAAACTTGTAAGGAAATCATCCACCAAAAAACAAAATTTAGGCCTAAATATTTTCTATTTTGAAAAAAATTAGGCCTAAATTTTGTTTTTTCTCTTTGATTTACTATTTTTACTAGAAAAACAGACCATGATAAAACGAGATATCTATGATGATAAAATAACTGCAGCTTTTGCTTTTTTGCCTATTGTTGTTCTTTCTGGTGCTCGTCAGGTTGGCAAAACAACAATAATGAACAATTTTAATTACAAAAAGAAAAAATTGTTCCTAAATGGCCAAAATCCTGAGGTAATTGAAATATTTTCGAAATATTCTATTATTGAAAACTATTTAAAAATCAACCTTGACATTAACCTTGATGGCTTTTTGTTAATTGATGAATTTCAATTTATTCCTAATATTTCAACAGTGTTAAAGCTTTTAACCGATAACAATAAAATGTTAAAAGTAATAGCCACAGGTAGTTCAAGTCTAGATATTATTCAGAAAGTTGAAGAATCGCTTGCAGGCAGAGTAAGAATAATTAATGTCTATCCGCTTTCATTTTCTGAGTTTATAAAATTTCAAAACGAGGAATTGTATTTTATTTACCAAAAATATAATGAACTTACTGTCGATTCAATAATAGACAAAGAAATTAAATTACTGGAATTTAATTATTTAACCTACGGAGGTTTGCCAAGAGTAGCACTTGCGAACAATATTTCAGATAAAATTGAACTGTTAAATGATATTTATTTGACCTACCTTCTTCGTGATGTAAAATCTTATATTAAAAACGAAGATAGTGTTGGTTTCAATAAAATGCTTCGTATTTTGTCTTCTCAAATATCTAATCTGTTAAATGTTAATGAATTATCGAAAACGTCTGGACTTAATTATAAAAAGACTATTGAATATTTGTTTCTATTGGAACAGATGTTTATTATTAAAATGGTGGAACCTTTTCACACTAACAAAAGGAATACTATAACTAAAATGAAAAAGGTGTTTTTCTATGATTTGGGTATAAGAAACATTATTTATAATAGTTTTAACGATATTTTAATTAGAGTAGATAATGGAGCAATTTTCGAAAATTATGTTTTTATGGAGTTAGTAAAAAACGTTTCTTCTACTTCTAACATATTTTTTTACAGAACTCATGATAATGCTGAAATTGATTTTGTTATAGACAATATGATAGAAAAAATAACAATTGAAGCAAAGTTTAAGAGTTTAGATAAACCTTCCACATTTAAAAGTCTACAGGAATTTAACAGTAGAGAAGGGGTAAGTAAAAGCTATTTGATTAACTTAGACTACAATTATCAACAAAACGGGATTCATTATTTACCATCTTGCTTGTTATCTAAAATTTCAGCATTTCAAAGGTCATAAATCTATTAAGTACCCCATAAAATCCCATTTTCGGGACTGTCGAAATATCAAACTATCGAATTATCTCTAATTGCCAATAAGCATTGCTACAAATTTCCTAAGAATATTTTTGACTATATTGTTCAATTACCAAAATTTTTCCTCAAAATTTTCCCTCAATCAAAAAAATTAACTCAGTTTTAAAAAAAAGCATTATATTTAGAACTGAAAAAAATACTCAAAACCTATAAAAACTTATTATTATGAATTTTGAATTTTCGGAAGAGCAATTAATGATTCAACAAGCTGCTCGCGATTATGCTCAAAGAGAGCTGATTAAGGATGTTTTGGAAAGAGATGCTTCAGGCGAATTTCCTACTCATCATATTAAAAATCTTGCCGATTTAGGCTTTCTCGGAATGTTGGTTGATACAAAATACGATGGGGGAGGAATGGACACGGTAAGTTACGTTCTTGCTATGGAAGAAATTTCAAAGGTAGATTCATCTTGCGCTGTTGTTATGTCGGTTAATAACTCTCTTGTTTGTTACGGAATTGAAAAATATGGCAGCGAAGAACAAAAAGAAAAATTTCTTAAACCTCTTGCACGTGGAGAAAAAATTGGCGCTTTCCTTCTTTCAGAACCGGAAGCCGGCTCCGATGCTACTTCGCAACGTACTACTGCAATTGATAAAGGCGACCATTACCTTGTAAATGGAACAAAAAACTGGATTACAAACGCTAACTCCGGTTCAACTTACTTAGTAATAGCTCAAACCGACGCCGCTAAAGGTCATAAAGGTATTAACTGCCTTATTGTTGACAAAAATTCTCCCGGAATAACTTTAGGACCTCACGAAGACAAAATGGGAATGCGAAGCTCCGACACTCATTCTGTGATGTTTAACGATGTAAAAGTTCCAAAAGAAAACCGTATTGGCGAAGATGGCTTTGGTTTTAAATTTGCAATGAAAACTCTTGAAGGCGGAAGAATAGGTATTGCAAGTCAGGCGCTGGGAATTGCATCAGGTGCTTTCGAACGCTCTGTTCAGTATGCTAAGGAAAGAAAAGCTTTTGGAAAAGAAATAGGTTACCATCAGGCTGTTGCTTTTAAACTTGCCGATATGGCTGTAAAAATCGAAAACGCAAGAAATCTTTGTCTTAAAGCCGCTTGGCTGAAAGACCAGGGAAAACCTTACGGTACCGCCAGTGCAATGGCAAAACAATATGCCGCTGATATTGCTATGGAAGTAACAACCGAGGCTGTTCAAATTCACGGAGGATACGGCTACGTTAAGGAATATCATGTGGAAAGATTAATGCGCGAAGCAAAACTTACTCAAATTTATGAAGGAACATCCGAAATTCAGAAAATTGTAATTTCCAGAGATGTATTAAGCTAGTAACAATTTGTAATTCTTAAAATATAAATAACAGATGAAAATTTTGGTATGTATTAGTAATGTGCCTGATACCACAACAAAAATCAGGTTTAACGCCGAAAAAACAGAATTCGACAAAACCGGCGTACAATGGATTATTAACCCCTGGGACGAATTGGCTTTAACACGTGCTCTCGAACTTAAAGAGGGTTCAGGTGGTGCTGTTGAATGTGTTGATGTTGCATCCGTAAATCTTATTGATGCCGAACCAACCATTAGAAAAGCTCTTGCAATTGGCGCCGATAAAGCTTTTAGAGTTAACGCAATGCCTAAAGATGCTTATTTTGTTGCCGGTCAGCTTGCCGAGGTTGTTAAATCGGGCGGTTACGACCTTGTTCTTTGTGGCATTGAATCGAGCGACTATAACGGCTCAGCAGTTGGCGGTATGTTGGCAGAATTTATGGATTATAATTCTGTTTCAGCAGTTTCTGGAATAAACCTTGATGGTGGAAAAATAACAATTAATAGAGAAATAGACGGAGGTAAGGAAGTTCTTAATATTTCTGCTCCTCTGGTTGCTGTTGTTCAAAAAGGTATTGCAATCGACCCGCGTATTCCAAATATGAGGGGAATTATGATGGCACGACAAAAACCTTTAACAGTTAGCGAACCTACCGGCATCGATGCTCTTACTTCATTCGAAACTTACGAACTTCCCGCTCCAAAAGCTGCATGCAAAATGATTGACCCCGAAAACGTAAAGCAATTAATTGATTTACTGCATAATGAGGCTAAGGCAATCTAATTATCTATTAACTCTAAAAAATTAAGAAAATGTCAGTATTAGTATATACAGAAAACTGGGACGGAAAATTTAAAAAACTGTCTTTCGAGTTGGTTTCTTACGCTGCAAAAATTGCTGAAGAACTAAATACAAAGGTTGTGGCTGTTTCTATTGGTAATGTCGAAAAAGCTGCTCTAGCCGAATTAGGAAAATATGGTGCTTCAAAGGTAATTGTTGTTTGTAACGGTGAACTTAATAACCTCGATAATAAAGCCTACAATGCCGTTTTAGCTCAGGCTGCCGAAAAGGAAGGTGCAAATGTTATTATTCTTGCTCATAACAACAAAGGAAAAGCTCTTGCTCCGGGTCTTTCAGTAAAAATGAAAGCAGGTCTTATTTCCGGTGTAACTGGTTTACCTTCAAGCTACAGTCCTATGGTTGTTAAGAAAAAATCTTTTACAGGAGCAGCTTTTGCAAATGTTAAAGTTTTGTCGGAAAAGTCAATTCTCACTCTTTTCCAAAATTCTTATGCCGTGGTAGAAAAAAATATTGAACCAAGCATTGAAGAGTTTGCTCCTGCTCTTCCTGCAATTAATACTCAAGTTACAAATGTTGATAAGGTTACCGGAAAAATCCTTCTTTCCGATGCAGAAATTGTTGTTTCAGGAGGTAGAGGAATGAAAGGTCCGGAAAATTGGTCAGGTATTGAAGAATTGGCTCAAATTCTAGGCGCTGCAACGGCTTGTTCCAGACCGGTTTCCGATGAAGGTTGGAGAGGTCATAGCGAGCATGTTGGACAAACAGGAAAAATTATTGCTCCTAACCTTTATTTTGCTCTTGGTATCTCGGGTGCAATTCAACATTTAGGCGGAGTAAGTTCCTCAAAATGCATTGTTGCTGTTAACACCGACAAAGATGCTCCTATCTTCGAAGCTGCAGATTACGGAATTATTGGCGATGTAAGAAAAGTACTTCCCGATATGATTACAGCTTTTAAAGAATTTAAAGCTTCTAACTAAAAAAAAAGATGGGAGTTGAGGTATTTATTGCTTAAACTCCCATTATCATTTATCAATTATCAACTTCAATTATCATGAGCAAAATAGCTGTAATTTATTGGCCGAAAAAAGGAAGTACCGAAAAAGCGGCTCAAAATATTTATAACAAACTTGGTTCCGAAAAAGCCGATATTTTTTCGTTGAGCCAAATTAGTCCTTCTGTTTTTAACGAATACGATTTCTTTATTGTTGGTGGAAATACTGTTGGTGCCGACAATTGGGAAGATGCCCATAAAGGCGAACGATGGGGACCTTTTTATGCTTCAATGAAAGAACAGAAAATTTCCCTTAAAGGTAAAAAAATCGCTCTTTTCGGCCTTGGCGATCAGGTTCGTTACCCGGAGCATTTTGTAAACGACATGAAACTTCTTTACGATTATTTTGGAGAATTTCAAGCGAATTTTGTTGGATTCTGGCCTGTTGACGGCTACGACCACACCGACTCATCTGCCGTTATTGGCGATGTGTTTGTTGGACTGGCTTTGGATGAAGACAACCAGAGCAATTTAACTAACGAACGTATAGACCTTTGGTTGAATAAGGTTGTAAGAGAATTCGAAAGGTAGAATTTTACTGGTTGTACAATTCTCCTGCTTTCCCCGGATAATTCATTAATTTATCCTTTGTATACGGATTTGTAGGGTCGTTTTCGAATGTTCCCTGGTAAATTACGTTTGCCCAATTGTAATTTTGCATTTCTCCCAAAGCTTCAGAATGCAAAAGCCGGTAGTTAAAACCTGTTTTCATGTGGTCGTAAAATACAAACCTAACATTCGACTGGCCCGGAATTTTGTAATAATGCCAAATTTCGAAAGGAATTGCTCCCAAGTCTCTTTTTTCTTCAATTATTTGATTTGGAGGTCCGTATTGTAAATATACCCTGCCCTGATCTGAAGCATATCCTTTGGTTAGCTGGTCGCCATAAGCTTTATTTACTTTTTTAACTTCTTCGTGGTATTTATTCCATTCCTGCTCGGGATCGGCAGAATTTCTTTTGTACCAGAAATTGTAAAAATACTTTTGCATAAATTCTAAATCGTTAGATTTTAGCTGATTATCTGCAAAAAGCCTCTCATTCTGATTCGAAATTGGCCATAAATACTTAATGTATTCACGCATAACTTCAATATTGTCCATTGAAGTAACAAAAGTATTTTCAATATCAACCGTCTGAATATCTGTGAGTTTAAGCTCGGCAACCGGGTTAGACCTGAAGAAAAACTTTTTGTTTATTGCCACAAGCTTGTTTTCCTTATCTCTAACCTCAACAACAAAATTGTAATTTCCCGAAGGAAGTTTTTCAATAGAAAATTCACCTAAAATAGCATCGAAAGCAGCCGGCTTTTTCTTAATAAATTTGTTGTAATCGTGCAGTGGAAGCTCGGTCTGAAAACCTTCAATAAAATACTTAACAACAAAAACTTCCTCGGCTTCAAAATGCTTATCTGTGTTGTATAATTCGCAGTAAAACGAAAATTTATTCATATTAAGAGGAAAAAAGTCAATATTATATGGCATTAAATCAAAACCATTCTTCGAAAAAGCATTTTCTTCAACCGTTGGAAAAAACTTTTCAAGATACCGAATTCCTGAGAATTGAATTTTTTCCTCGAAAGAAACTACAATAACATCGTGGTGACTTGTTTTCGATTCCTTACTAACATTGTCTTTAACGATTATTTCAAGATTATAAATGCCATTTTCTATGGGAATTCTTTGCAAATCGGTGAAATTTGGAAAAATTGTATCTTTTTCGGTAATTTCGGGACTAAGAATATTATACTTACTGAATTTCACAATCTCATCGTTTTTCTTAAATAGAATAGTAACTTCCAAAGATGCCTGATAATTACCGTTTTCTATTTGAGCGAAATTGAGGGTTTTTCCAACAGCTGTAATTGAAGTTTCAACATAAGAACCTTCGGGCGAATTAAAAGTTGTATAGCTAAAATAAGCTTCAACAGACGATTTTGCCGAAAAGCCGATTATAATAAGTAGTAGAGTGAAGAATGTATTTTTTATCATTTTTCAAATTTTTTGCAGTTTATTAATCCTTAATAATACAAAAATACAAATACTAAATCAAGAGACAATTAATAAATGGTATAAAACTGCCTACTAATATTCATGTTTAGTTTATTAATGGTAAAATAGTAGAAAATATTTGATTATTTCTTTTCAATTGAGTAATTTTGTTACTCGTTATCGAAAACAAACCTTGTTATTGCCAATCGCTAAATGGGAGTGACGGGGCGAAGCTGTGGGAGGAAGGAAGCTGAGGAGAAGAAATTGCGAAGGGGCGAAGGGTCGAAGGGGCGATGATGCGAATAGTCCATATTGCAAAATGACAAAAATTATAGATGCTAATAAAATCACATAGGGATTTAGAAGTTTATAAAATTGCCTTTGATACTGCAATTAACATTTTTGACATCTCGAAAGATTTTCCTACTCAAGAACAGTTTTCATTAACAAGTCAAATAAGAAGAAGTGCAAGGTCTGTATGTGCTAATCTTGCAGAGGCTTTCAGAAAAAGGAAATACGAAAAACATTTTATTTCAAAAATTTCCGACTGTGAAGCAGAAGCCGGTGAAACTCAGGTTTGGTTGGAGTTTTGTCTTTCACACAAATACATTAATCAAGAAACTTACAACAAACTATTTGATAATTACGAACATATAATTTCAATGCTAGTAAAAATGCAATCCAATTCAAACAAATGGACATTTTAAACTAGCCCAATCTCGCAATCTCGCAATTTCACCATTTCGCATCATCGCATCATCGCATCATCGCAATCTCGTCTTCCCGTGCTAGAAACCATAATAACTTCCAAAACCCGCATCCGTCTTCTGCTTAAGTTCTTCCTTAACAGCAGAACATCAGGATATTTGCGAAGCCTTGCATCAGAATTTGGTGAATCTACCAACTCTATAAGGCAGGAGCTTAACCGTTTCGAAAAGGCCGGTTTGCTTGAGGCTTCAACAGAAGGAAATAAGAAAATA
>JAFGXD010000136.1 GCA_016936815.1 Bacteroidales bacterium | reverse complement strand
TTACCTGTAGAATTCCAGTTATTTGTAGCACAAGTAACTGTTGCTCCCGGAACATCAGTCCAAGCAGAGCCATCAATACTATATTGAACTTTAAAATCTCTTGGACTTCTATTATTATTACCGGTTTGTTTAGATGACAATTTCAACATTTGATAACCTGTTGTTTCGAAACTAACCATCCAATATTTAGTGTTTGCTCCTGCGTCCCATCCTGTTGCTGAGGCAGCTCTAGTAGTAGCACCTGCTATATTATAAACCGGAGCAGCTGTTCCGCCAACAGTAGAGAGTGTTCTTGTTCCATTATTCACAGGTATTCCTCCATCAGAAACGGCATCATCGGGATTTCCTGGGAAGTTCCAATTAACAATATCAATTGGAGCTACAGTAACAGTAATATAATCAGCTTTGTACTCGGTACCTGAACCATCGGCATTTGTAACAGTTAAAGTTACATCGTAAGTTCCCGGTGTGTTATAAACAATATTTGTTGGGTTTTGAGCTGTAGATGTACCCGGTGTTCCACCTTCAAAAGTCCAAGACCAAGAAGTTGGTGAACACATTGATAGGTCTGTGAAATTTACAGAACCGCCCTCAACAATAGTTGTATTGTCAGCCATAAATTCACCTGCCGGTGAACCTTGAGTACAAACATGTGGGAAGATAGCGTTATTGAAGCTTCCTCCCCAACCGGCTTCGGTATAAGAATACCAACCACTTGGCGACCATTGTTCCCAACCATTATCGGTTCCGGCACCCTGTACACCGGTGAAAACAGCTATCGAGTCACTTCCAGCCGCTGGAGTTGGAATCATAAAACCAATAAAGAAGTTGCCTGGAATAGTAACAGATGGAAAATCAATATAAGTAGAATCACCATTAGCTACATCAGTTTCTATTTGTGACAATGGAACAGTTGCAGTTGCCAATATTGTACCGGGTGAATATGTATGATCGCCTCCGGCAGAAGCTCCACCATTAGCGTTCCATAGATTTACGGTAATATTGCCACCTGTTGTGTTAGTAACAGCGCCAAATCTTATCCATGCACCTTCTATAAGAGTATATGGAGCATAAGAATCGAAGTATTCGGCTTTAGATAAGTCCGCATATTCGTTACTTCCGGCAAGATAACCTCCGGCTGTAGTATAAACAACCTGACCACCAACAACATTGCTTAGTTCTCCGCAATTACATGCATTTGGATCCAAAACCTCTATATAAGAAGTTTTTGTCTCAATATCTGAGCCATTTGCATTGGTTGCAGTTAAACTCACTTGATAGAATCCGGGAGTATTGTATGTAATATTTGTTGGATTCTGGGCTGTAGATGTTCCGGGTGTTCCGCCATCAAAAACCCATGCCCATGAAGTAGCTGCGCCACCATAAGACAAATCTGTATAATCAACAGTTCCTCCGGCGGTTATCAATCTTGGAGTACCGCTAAAATCAGCAACCGGTGGCAAGAATGGGTCGTAGCAAGCAAAAGGTAAAATAAGGTTCATTAAAGACATACCCCATGCATCATAAGTTTCCCATCCTCCATAGTAGCTATAACCTGTATCATCATTAGAATCGGCATCATTATTCGTTACAATAGCCAAAGTATCTCCTGAAGCAGGAGTTCCCGGAATCATAAATCCAAGGAAAGCACCATTAGTTGGAATAGAAACTGAAGTTCCAAAGTCGACATCGGTATATCCATTTGTATTATAATCATTTACAATTGTTGCCAATGGAACTGTAGTTGTTGCAAGTTGAGCACCCGGGTTTCCGGAAGCATCAGCACCCCAAATTACAAATGTAACATTAGGTGAAGTACCATTATTTGCAGAAGCCCAGTAAAAACGTCCACCTGATATTTCGTTAAAAGGATGAACATTAGAGAATTTTTCAGCAATTGCTTCGCAACCATATTCATTAGTTCCACCAACATAACCGTTAGTAGAAGTGTAAATAGTTGGAGTTCCGTAGAAAGTCATGATTGTGTCGCAAGTTTCAACAGAATTACTCAATACTCTTATGTAACCGGTTTTTGTTTCACTTGTTGTTCCAAAAGCATTTGTTACACTTTCGGTAACATCAAAAGTTCCCGGGGTATTGTAAGTAATACCGGTAGGATTTGCCACGTTGGCAGTTCCCGGAGTTCCACTTTCGAAAGTCCAGTTATGGGCAGAAAATGGTGTTCCATAAGAAGCATCGGTAAAATCAACAGTTTCTCCTTGTAGGATGATTGTTGGTGTTCCATAGAAATCTACTGTTGGAGGTGCAGTTGCAAAAGGATCGTAACCCGGAAGTGTTGTTACACCGGTATTTCCCGGATCCAACCATGTTCTTAACTGTGTAGCAGTTCCTCCGGGGTTTTGATCCCAATGATACCAAAATCTTCCATAGTAATCGTGAGAACTTTGAGCAGTACAAAAAGAACTTCCTCCTGAAAGTGTACCAACCTGCAATCCTGCAGAGTTAAACAAAGGAGAACCTGAAGATCCGCCTTCAGTTACACCCCATCCGTTTGCATTTGCCGACCATTCAATTTCAAACACTGAATTGGCGGCCATAATATCTCCACCAATATTTACCGGGCCTGCTGTTTGCATCCAGGTAGAGGTAGAAATTTTCTTAATATCTCCGGCAGGATGATGAATACCGGTTCCTGAAGCAGGTGTGGCAGTTGTTCTATCCCATCCATTGTAATAAGGATTAATAGCAGCACCGGGAGTATTGTTAAGTTCCAATAAGAAAAAGTCTGAACCGCCTGAAATTGGGCCAACTGCTCTTCTTACAGCGCCCGTAAGTGTTTGATAGGCTGGTTCGGTACCAGGAGTTGTACAATCGGCAGCTTCGTAGTTAAAATAGAAAGACCAAACCAAAAGGTCTGCATCGGAAGCATCGGTACCACCACAATGGTCGGCAGTTAGAAAATAGGGTGTTCCATCGTAACTTGTATTGTTAACCAAAGTTCCTGAACACCATCCCCAACCGGCACCCACTCTTAGCCAAATTTCAGCCACTCCGCGCTTTTCGTCTTGCCAATTGTCTCCAACAGGAGAACAATTAATATTTACTTCACAAACTTCTGAAGCACCCCAACCTGTAGTTTTGGCAGGGTCGTATCGGTTAAGAATTTCTGCATTACGGTACACATAAACAACTTCCGTAATATTAATACGAGCCATTCCGGCTACTCGTTTTGGTTGATAATACTCCAAAGTAATCTCGTCGCCCTGAACAAGTTCATGTGACCATAAAGAACCCGGCATATTATTTTCATTGGTAAATGCTCCCAAAACATGTGTTTGATGTTTGTTATAAACAAAAAGTTTAGAGCCAACAGGAAGATAAAAATCCTGATAAACCAATGATAAAGCCTGAGCATCTTTGGAATTAACCGTAAGTCTCCAGACTTTTGAGCCATCCCTGAGTTCTGTCCAGGTACCGGCATTTTGCATGTTAAAACTAACGGGGATAGATCTTCCTGAACGTAGAAAATCACCGTTTTTTTCATCCTCACCGTCTTCGGCCAAAACAAGATTCATGTCCAATTGTGGAACAATAACCTTGTCGACTTCCCCAATACTTAATCCCAAATCGAAACTGGGTGGAGTACCACCTTTGTTAATTTGGGAAAAAATTAGTTGAGAAGTAGCAAAGAAAAGGATTAAAAAGATTAAGTAGAACCTCTTCATAAGTAATATAATTTAGTGAATAAAAATTTATTTCAAATCAATCTGCGTTGAATTCGTTCGAAATTTGGTTACTAATAAACAAAAGTTAACTCGGTCAAAGTTGCCGCTAAGTTAAGGAAAAGTTAATATCATGTCAATAATTTCATCAAAAAAAATACATTTAAGTATTCTAATGATGAAATACTATAACAGTCTAAAATAATGGAAGTTATTAGTAGAAGAAGAAATCGTAATAGAAAAAAATCGTTATTAATTATCGCAAAAGAGTAACAGAACCTGCTTTTTGATGTTCAACTCCTCGTTTGTCGCGATAAACAACAAGCCATGTGTAAACTCCGGTTTCACAAAGTTTAGATTTGTTTTGCACTTTACCGTTCCAACCATAAATAGAAACATCTTCTTCGCTATACAAATTAGTTACATATATTTCCTCACCCCATCTGTCATAAATAATCATTTGAAAATATTCCGGATCTATTCCAAATCCTGTTACATGGAAATAATCGTTTTTGTTATCGTTGTTAGGTGAAAAGGCTTCAGGTGCATAAAAAGTGTATTCATCTTCAACATAAACCACTCCGGTAATAGTGTCTCTACAGTTATTTTCAGTAATAATTACAAGTTGTATTTCATAAGTTCCTGTATCATTAAAATGATGAACAGGATTTGTAAAATTTGATTGTTGTTCATCACCAAAATCCCAAATGGATAGGTATTGATTATCTGATAAATTTTGGAAATAGATGTTTGGTTTTAAAATAGTTACAACCGTTGGATCTGGTTTAAAACCTGCATTTGGGGTTGGATAAATTGTTATCATGTCAATTTGCTCATTAATACTTACACAACCTTCTTCCGAAGTAACAGTAAGAGTAACTGTAAACAGTCCTGAATTTTGAAAAACATGCTCAGGATTCATTTCGTTGGAAAAATTATTAACATCGCCAACACCAAAATTCCAATCGTATGTATTGTCAGCATCCTCATCAAAAACGTTAAACTGAATAGTTGTAGGTTCGCAACCTGAATTAATATCAGATGAAAAACCGGCATTAGGATTTGGAGCAACAATTACCTCAACTGTATCGTAAGCTGTCTGCGTGCCACAGAAATCGTTTACACTAATAATATATGTTGTATTAGTTGTTGGAGAAACAACAATCGGTGGTGTCAAATAGCTCTCTCCATTCATTCCAATAATATAAGGCCCACCATCTCCTCCTCCACAAGTAAATGTAATTGAAGAAGATTCTCCCGGACAAATAGTATTTGTTTCCGGAACAGCATCTATCCATAAAGGCGGATAAACATAAATATTTACGTAATCGGTATTTGACAAACAACCGGCAGCATCCTGAACATAAACGCTATATGTTTGATCTACGGGGGTTGATATAGATTGAGATGATGTAGTTCCGCCATTTGACCAAACGTAAGAATAAGGCGTCTGACCACCTGTAGCTGTTGCAGAGATAATAGTACTGGCATTATTACAAACCCATTGGTCAATTGATGCCGTAACAATAATTTCTTCGGGGTCGGTAAAAATTATGCTGTTAACAGTTTCGCAACCATTGGCATCGGTAATAGTAACGAAGTAATCGGTTCCGCACAAGCCGTTAGCAGTAGCCGTTGTTATACCGTTTTCCCACAAATATGTGTAAGGACTTGTACCATCAGAAACGTTTACAGTTGCAACACCATCGCAAACACCATGACAAGAGGGACCTGTTCCGGTTACTGTAGTAGTCATTCCGGCAGGCTGATCGGTAACCACAGTTGCTGTTGCTGTACAACCATTAACGTCGGTAACAGTAACAGTATGAGGCCCGGCACAAAGAATATTAACAAAGTCTGACGAGCCGCTTGAACCTGTCCACCAGAAATATGAATATGGCATTGTTCCCCCTGAGGCAGTTACTTGAGCTGTTCCATCACAATAACCATAGCAACTGGCATCTGATGATGAAGTTATACTTGCGGTAAGAACACTAGGTTCATTTATTACAGCAGTAGCAGTAGTTGTACAACCATTGTTATCGGTAACTGTAACAATATGCGAACCAACGCATAAATTGGTACCGGTTGGATTACTTCCCCCACCGGCAGGCCAAGAGTAAGTATAAGGAAGCGTTCCGTTAGAAACATTAACTGTTGCTGACCCATTGCAATCTCCATTACAAAGAACACCCTGAGTACTAGTAATTACAGCCAACATACCGGAAGGTTCATTTATTGTGGTAGATGCCATTGC
This sequence comes from Bacteroidales bacterium, assembly GCA_016936815.1. Classification (GTDB taxonomy): domain Bacteria; phylum Bacteroidota; class Bacteroidia; order Bacteroidales; family GWF2-38-335; genus GWF2-38-335. Next base: position 28,221 of record JAFGXD010000136.1, on the reverse strand, counting down.
TGTACAGCCGTTTGCATCCGATGTAGTAACAGTATAATTTCCTGCACACAAGTCGGTTGCAATAGCAGTTGGATTAGTACTTGACCAAAGAAATGAATATCCTGCTGTTCCGCCGCTTGGGCTAGCAGTTGCTGTACCATCGCAGTAACCAAAACAACTTACATCCGTTGTTGATGTAACTGAAACTGTTACTGCGGTTGGTTGATTAACGGTAATTGTATTTGTAACAGAACAGCCATTATTATCAACAATTGTTACCGTATATGAACCTGCTGCTAAACCAGAAGCTGTATTAGAGGATGAAACTCCTCCCGGCCAAAAATATGTGTATGGATCCACTCCACCTGAAACACTCACACTAGCTGTTCCTGTATTATCGCCATTACACAAACAATCTGTATGAGAAGGCGTTACAACAATTGAGTTAGGTTCGGTAATTGTAAAATTTTCAACATTCTGACATCCATTTGCATCCGTTATTGAAACTGAATACGAACCTGCCGGGAATGGAGGTCCTGAAGGATCCGACCAAGCATAAGTTATTGCCCCTGTTCCTCCGGAAACATTTACGTTAACGTTTCCATTGGTTCCGGAAGCACAATCTACATCGTCGGTTGAAACAGATGTAACAAGCTCTAAAGGATTGTAAACTGTATTGCTTGTTAATCCTGCAGAACAGCCAATCTCGGTTACTTGTAAACTTACGGTCTGTGTTCCGCTAGTTCCCCAATTTACCTGATATGGACCCTGACCTGAACCGGAGACAACTGTTCCTCCTCCAAAATTCCAGTCGTATGTAGCTCCTGCATTTCCATCACCGGTATAGTTTATTGTTGCATTATCTCCAAAGCACAGTATATTAGAAATGGTAAATGTGGAGGTTGGTTCATAATTAAATTTAATAGATACATCATCTGAACAAGTTAAGCCGGAAGAGCTAGTTACCGTCCATGTAAAAATATAAGTACCCGGTGCAGGTACAGTAACCGATGAGTTAAAAGCAGTAGGCACGGTAAAAGTTACTCCTGCTGAGGCACATGACCAAAGTGTAGAAATATTTGTAGGATCATTATTAGCAGCAAGAACAGGATAAGTCAACCCGCAAATCTCGTCGTTAGGGCCGGCTTCAGCAAAGCACGATGAACACGGCGAAGGAGCGGTATATGTAACAGTTTCTTCACAAAAACCATCGGCAGAAAATGTTATGGTTACTGTATGAGATAGTCCATCGGCATCCTGTCCGTTTATCGTATAATTAGTTGGACTGGTAAAAGGTGCGGTAAAAGTCTGACTTCCACCATTGTCATCGGTAATAACCATAGTGCCGGTTCCGGGCGGGTCTGTAAAAACAACGGTTCCTGTAAGATTGTAGGTATCGCTACCGGCAATACAAGGTCCGGGGGTTGCAGTAAAAGAGCTTATATCACAAGGGGTTACAATTGAGCAATCTGTTGAGCCCGTTCCCCCTGTTTGCGAAAACTCTACATTTGTAGTTTGATTGGAATAGTTAGTAATGCAAAGCATATAATATTGACCGGTTACTGCTCCTGTAATATTACAATCTTCCTGATCGGATGTAGAAAAACTGCAATCAACAACATTTCCGGATGTAAGATTGTTGCAAATATTTGTTAAGGTTGCAAATGGTCCCCAACAACAAAAGTCAACGTCATAAGCCCCTGGTGTCGAGGCCATGTGAATATCCAGATTTCCTGAATCTTCAATTTGCAAATAATACCAAACGGGATTTGGCTGAGATAATAAACAATCGTAATACGGCCCTGTTTCGGCTGAGGTACCGGTTGCAAGAGGAAAATTATATGTTACACCAGTACAAAAAGGTTCTGCTGTGGCACAATCATCAGATTGGCCATAAGTTTTTGCAACCAGCACGGTCAATAAAACGAAAAATAGTAATTTTATGCTTAATGTTTTCATGGTCAAAGTATTATTAGCTTTCCTAATTATTATTGTTTTCCATAAGGTCTTTTTTCTCTTTTCTTGCTTCTTCCAAAGATGCGTTTGCTTTTTCAAACCATCCGTTTTGCTCGGCCAGAGCTTTCTCTTCTTCATTGGTGTTTACCCAATCTATCTTGGTTTGAATATCTTTTATCCTTTGATTAATTTTCTTTAGTTCTTTCCTGTATTCCTCATCGTTTCTAAAAGCCATAGATACTTTTTTTGCATCTATTTCAACATCATCTAACCTAACTTTCGCAATATTTAATGAAATTACCAACTTCTGAAATTTTATTTCATTGAAATCATTCATCACTTTTATTTCTAAAAGGCAAGTCTGATCTTCAATCGCCCCATATTCCAAAGATTTTACTCCTTCCAAATTCTTGGCTTGATTTTTTAGAGCTAATAAATTTTCTTCACTAACTCCAAAAATTTTGAATTTCACAATTTGATCATTTTCATTCTTTTGAATAAACTTATTGTCGTTCTTTATTATTTCAATAGTATAATTTTGTGAAAACAATTGTACAGAAAATACAATTAATAATGCTAGTAAAGTCGTTCTCAAGTTCATAATGTTCCTTTTTTTATAGGTTAGACGAAAAAAAACAAATTGGGTTGCTTAATTGCTTATTTTCCTTAAATAAAAAGCTAATATATAATTATTTTACTGAAACAAAAAAAAATGTTATTTTTATCGCAACCTAAAACTAACAACCAAATGACTTCAATAATAAACAAAACACGACATCAATACTTATTGTTATTGGTTCTTTGCTTTGTTTTATATGGAAATACAATTCCAAACAAATATTCATTAGATGATGAGTACGTTGTTTACAATCACCCACTTGTAGAAAAAGGTTTTGCAGGCATCCCTCAAATACTAGTTTCTCATTATTCGGATATTGGCGAAAAAAATTTTGGCTACAGACCTCTAGTAAAACTCAGTTTTGCAATAGAAACCGGAATATTTGGCATAAATCCACATGTTAGTCACACAATTAATGTTTTACTCTATTTTTTACTTCTTGTGGTTATTTTGCTAATTCTGAAAAGAATATTAAGAGACTACCATCCAATTATTCCATTGCTTATAACTATTATTTTTGCTGCCCATCCCATTCATACAGAAGTTGTTGCCAGTTTAAAAAACAGAGATCAATTATTATCGGATTTATGTGGTTTTTCTTCTCTATTATTTTTACTAAGATATGCTGATTTAAAGAAAATTAAATTTATTGTCTTTGCATTATTGCTTTTTATTGCCGGGTATTTTTCAAAACAGGGTATTGTGGTTTTTTTCTTATTAATACCACTAAGTCTTTACTTTTTTACCGATATGAAAATGCGTAAAATTCTTATTTTTCTATTAGCAATTTTAGTAGTTTCAGTAATATTAAAATATCTGCCCAGAACTTTCCTCACCGGAGGAAACAGGCCTATCGATTATTACGAAAATCCTTTGTTTTATGATGGAGGAATAGTTAAACGATTTGCTTTAGGATTTTTGTCGGGATGGTATTATTTGGGCTTTCTTCTTTTTCCTCACCCGTTAAAATATTATTATGGATACAATGAAGTTCCCATGCCCGACTTAGGAGACCCTGCAGTAATCGCTTCAATTTTAATACATTTAGCTTTATTGGTTTATGCTATTTTGGGGTTCAAACGAAAATCTATTTTATCCTTCTCAATACTTTTTTATTTAATTTCAGTTTCAATATACTTAAATGTACTGCAACCTGTTATGGGCATTGTGGGAGAACGTTTTGTTTTTGTTGGTTCATTTAGTTTTAGTATTCTTTTAGTTTTAGCTTTGTATAGAATTTTTAATGAGAACGGGAAAAAGATTCTTGTTTCTGCGTATAAAACGACAAGTATTATTGCAATTTTGCTGATAATAGTTATTTTTTACGGATGCAAAACGGTTTTTAGAAATACTAATTGGAAAGATCATGAAACTCTATACACTGCTGATATGCCAAAACTCGAAAAATCGGTAAAAGCTAATGAGTTAATGGCCTTCATAATTATGGATGATGTTTATAAAGATTTTAATTCAGGCAAGGATTTGAAATCGAAAATTAAGAAAATTGAAACAGCAAAACGATGTTATTACAGATCTCTTGATTTATATTTCGAAAACCAAAAAACTTGGATTAATTTAGGTAGCATGTATTCAAATTTCTATCACAATTACGATTCTGCAATTATCTGTTATAAAAACGTATTGAAATTTAGTCCTAAAGATACTAAAGCATTAATGAATATTGGAAAAGTTTATGAATTACAAAACAATTTCGACCAATCGTATAAATATTGGCAAGAAGTGATAATAATAGACAGTTCTCATATTGAAGCAATATCTCAACTTTCAAAAATTGAAAATAAAAGAGGGAATTTTGATCTTGCAAAGGAAATGAATGAGAGAATAATGAAAATTGCACCGGAAAGCGATTTGCCATACATTAATATTGCAAATTTCTTATATATGAAGGGAGAAATCGATCAGGCCATAAAGTATGCAGAAACAGCAATTAAGAAAAACCCTGATAATTACAAGGTTTGCAATCTATTATCGGACTATTTCGACAAGAAAGGTAAAAACGAAAAAGCAAGGCATTATAAACGCCTTGCTGCGAAATCCACCAGAAAATAAGGTTGCTAATTCTTCTCTTCTTTTTTCTTTTCTGCCCAATCAACTAGTCCTGTTACCGGAATTTCTTGGTTGTCGATTACAATTTTTGTAACTCCCAAATTTTGCAAAAGGCTTTGAAAATACAATGTTCGAACTGTAGGTTTAAAAACAACTGTAGCTTTTCTTTTTCCATTGAATGTGGCAGGGATAATATCGAAATCAATTACAAAATCGTTTTTAAGAATCTTTTCGGTAAAACGGGTAACCGCCAACTCATCATTTAAACCTTCAAGGTAAAATGAAATTGCTTTATTACCATCAATATCTTTGCCGAAAATTTTATCGGATTTACTTGTAATATGAATTGTAACATCTTGATTTTGTGCAACTAATGTCGATAAGGTCATAATTGCTAAAACTACTAATAAGGTTCTCATATTTCTATTTATTAAATTATCTAATTACAGTTACAGGGCCTGCTTTTTCGTGTTGTACACCCCTAATATCCCGGAAAATTACTAGCCATGAATATGTTCCGGATTCGGCCAGATGCTTACCTTTTACTTTACCATTCCACCCAAACATTGCGGGATGTTCAGAGCTATACTGGTTGGTTTCATAAATTACTTCACCCCATCTGTCGTAAATAAACATTTGGAAATTATTATCATCTATTCCATGTCCCCAAACAAAGAACACATCATTTTTGTTGTCCAAATTTGGTGTAAAGGCTGAAGGAGCATAAAAAGTTAATTCATCTTCAATAAATACCAGACTTTCAATGGTATCCTTACATCCGTTTTCAGTTATTACCACGAGTTGAACTTCAAAAGTACCTGTATCTCCATAAACATGAACCGGAGAAGTGATACTTGATGAATCGCCATCGCCAAAATCCCAAAGGCTGAAATACGTGTGAGAAGACATATTATGGAAGAAAACCAAAGGCTTAATAATTGTTGTGGAGCTTGGGTCGGGTCTAAAACTGGCCGTTGGTGTTTCGTAAATTGTTACCATGTTTTCGTATGTGGTATTTGAAACACAACCATCTGGTGATGTAACAGTAAGTGAAACAGTAAAAACCCCATAATTGTCATACTCATGTGTTGGATTAGTATTATTTCCCGAAAAACTTATATCACCATCTCCATAATCCCAAAAGTAAGTATTATCGGCATCGGGACTTAATACAGAAAATCCTACTTCATAAGGTTCGCAACCACTAATATTGTTGGAATAAAATCCGGAAGGTGGTACTTCAGCAACCAAAACCTCAACCGTATCGTAGGCCGTTCCGGTTCCACAAAAATCGTCAACTGAAATAATATACTGAGTATTATTTAAAGGAGAAACAATAAAAGGTGGAGAAAGATATAGCTCACCATCCATTCCCAAAATGTAAGGACCCCCATCGCCTCCGCCGTAAGAAACAGAAATTGAAGCATTTTCACCCGGGCAAATTAATTGAGATTCAGGCATTGCATCAACCCAAAGTGGGGGATGAACATTTATGGTAACATATTTTGTTCCGGTAATACAACCACTTGCATCCATAACGTATACTGAATAGGTTTGAGTAGTCCCCGGATTAACCATTTGTGAAGCTGTTCCGGCCATTCCATCCCAATAATAAGTATAAGGTGCAACTCCACCACTTGCCGACGCTGATATTATGGTTGATTGTCCAATACAAATCCAGGTATTAGCTGAGGTAGTAAATGACAATGCTGTTGGCTCAGAAACCTCAAAATTATTATAGGCCTTACAACCATTGGCATCGGTAATTGTTACAAAATAGTTTGAAGCACCAACATTTGTAAGATCTTCCGATGTCATAAAATTCGACCATAAAAATGTATAGCCGGGTGTTCCTCCTGAAGGAGAAAGATCGACCGAGCCTGTTAAGTCGCCATTACATAAAATATCAGAGCCAGAAATAGTAGATGTTAAGGGTGTAGCCGGTTCAGTTAAAGTAATACTTTCCAAAGCAGTACAACCATTTGCATCATTAATTGTTACCTGATAAGTTCCTGCTTGTAAACCGCTTTGGTTAGGTGAGTTTGAGAGGGCTGGATTCCATTGATAAAAAAATGGGTTTTCTCCTCCTGTGGCAGTTACTGAGATTGTTCCATCATTTCCACCAAAACACGAAATATCTGTTCCAGTAATATCTGTAACCATTGCCGAAGGTTCTGAAATTACTGCCGAGGTAGAAGCAGTACAACCATTATTATCAGCCACTGTAACATTATATGTACCAAGACATAAATCTATGGCGGTAGAAGTAATTTGAGAATTAGACCAAAGCTGTGAGTATGGAGCAGTACCACCTCCGGGAGAAACAGTGGCTGTGCCATCACAGAAACCGTTGCATGTGGCATTAACAACATTACTTATGCTAGCAGTTACCTGAGTTGGTTGATTTAATGTAATTGTATTATAAACTGTACAACTGTTATTATCAACAACTGTTACTGTATGAGAACCTGCAGCAAGACCGCTTGAAGAATTTGTAGTACTTCCGTTTGGCCATATATAAGTGTATGGCGGTGTACCACCCACAACATCTACTGAACCGGTTCCACTATTGTCGTCATAGCAAAGCAAATCTGTATAAGAAGGAGTAACGGTAATTGAGTTAGGTTCGGTAACGGTAAAAGGAATAACATCCTGACAACCATTTCCATCTGTAACAGTCACAGAATAATTTCCTGCGGGGAATGGGGGGCCTGCAGGATCAGACCAACTTACTGTTGTTCCACCTGTTCCACCCGAAATGGTTAAATCTACACTACCATTTGAGCCGGCAGCACAATCAACGTCGTTTACGGTTACAGAGGTAATAAGGTCGTTTGGGTAGTTAAGTGTTTGGGTATAAACTGTTGAAACACAACCTGATTCTGTAACTGTTAGAGAAATAGTATGATTTCCGCTTGTTGCCCAGGAAATTTGGTAAGGTCCTTGTCCTGAACCTGAAACTATTGTTCCTCCATCAAAATCCCAATCGTAAGTAGCATCAAATGGACCTGTTCCTGTATAATTAACAGTGGTTGTACCTCCAAAACAAGAAACAGGAGTTACCGTAAATGTTGAAGTAGGAGTTTCATTAAATTTCACAATAACATCATCTGTGCAAGTTGAACCGGCAGCGTTTGTTACAGACCAAGTAAAGGTATAGGTTCCTGGAGTTGTAACAGTAACAACGGTAGTCGGGCTATTAATATTTGAATAACTTACACCTCCACTTGCAGTTGACCAACCTGTATTGTAATCTCCTGCAATTGTTGATGCATTCATGTGATTGTATACTAAGCCACATAACTCAACATCAGGCCCGGCACTAGTCATGCAACCACAATCATCAACTATTACTACCACCTCCGCAGTAGCAGCAGGGCACCATGGATTAAGACCGGAAACTTCAACAGTATAGGTTGTTGTAGTTGTAGGATTAGCAAAAGGTTCCGCAACATTTGGATCATCTAAACCGGTTGTAGGAGTCCATGAATAATTTGTACCTCCCTCTGCATGAAGTTGAACAGATTCTCCCATGCAAATGTTACCCGAAAGGGTTCCGGGAGAACCAATATATGCCTCAGCCGCCAAAACTCCTTCCAAAGCTGTAATTGTATATTCGCAAACGTCTCCGGCTTGTCCGTCAATCATAAGATAATAAATTTCTCCCGGAGTAAGTGGACTGGCAACAATTTCAAAATCGGTTTCAACTCCCGAGTTTTCGCAATTTGAGATAGATGAAAAATTATAACAATCTGTTGTTTCGTATATTTCCATTTGAATGCCATCTCCATAAGAGCAGTTATAGGTCTGAACATCCAATGTAGCAGTATTATCGGCAGCCATAAATTGTAGCCATGAGTTGTTTTCAATTGAACCACAAAAAACACCACCAAGGGGAGTATCATCCTCGTCGGAACTGTTAGAAGGGCTTACTAAGGGTGTATAAGTAGCACTTGTGTTTCCATAATAACCGTTAAAATCGCAAATTGGTGTTGCAGTTTCACAGTAATCGTCGGCAACCTGCGATCGAAGCTCGGTTGCTAAAAATAACATTAATGCAAAAATAGTTAAGTATCTCATGGTTGTGTATTATTATCGGGTTGTTTGTTTTTCCAGATTGTATATGCAAGATTATAGTTTAATTGGTCTTTATCTGTATTGCCCGTTCTGTAGCATTTTGGTGCATCTTCAGCAAGGGGCTTATGATTTTCGTAAAAGTATTTCACCGTTTTATAAAGACTTAGATATTCATCTTCTGAAAAATCTTTACTTGAAAATGAGTTTGCATGAAAACCTGTTAGCTTAACAAACGAAGCATTTATTGAATCCATACAAGAAAATTTTTCTGAGAACTTTTCAGAAACAATCAAAACACATTTGTTTGTTTGAATATTGGTAACTGAAAAGAAGACATTTTTAATACGTGCGGATAAAAGTAAATCAATTGTTCTGGCCTTGTCTTCATCAAGCTTTTCTTCAATATTTAATGTTATTATCTTTGATTTTGCAAACACATCAAATTCATCACTTACTTTCTGTGCAAAAACCGAAGTAAGCATACCAACAAATACAAATATTAGAATACGTGTGTCCATATAATTTGTTCAATCAAATCACTTAGGTGAAATGACGGATGAAAAATATATAAAGTTGCCTTGAAGAGCAAATATTTTGTGCTGTATATGTATTATTTAAGTTAAGAAAAAGTTAAAATTGCATGTATTTAAATAATACCGGCAAATACTAAGTACTACTACTGAGCAAAATTTCTAAATAAAATCAGAAAAATGAAGTTTTAAAAGAGGCAAAAGAAGCAAAAAGAAATGTTTTTTATTAAAACCTTTTGACGGCTCATCTAAAAACTGTATTTTAGCACTCGCTTGATAATAAAAAATGACTTGAAAAAACTATTATTCTATTTGCCGGCTCTGCTTCTTACCTTGGCATCCGTAGCTCAGGACGACTCTTACAGTTTCGACAATTATTCCAACAGGGATGGGCTTTCTCAGGCTACAATAAATTGTATTTTACAAGACTCTGAAGGATTCATGTGGTTTGGAACTCAAGCCGGGATTAACAAATTCGATGGTTATAGTTTTTCTTCCATTCAATATAATGCAAAGGGAAAAATATCGCTTACCGATAATTGGGTTCTTTGTATGGCAGAAGATAAGGAAGGTAATATATGGGTGGGGACCAAAAATGGATTAAATATGGTTTCCAAAGATAGAAAAGAGGTTAAACAATATAAGCACGACCCTTATGATTTATCAAGCCTCAACGACGTTTCTGTTTACGGTATTTACGTTGATTCAGATAACGTTGTATGGGTAAAAACTTTCAGCGCTCTAAATAAACTTAATAAGAAAACAGGGAAATTTAATTTTTTTGAACAGAGAATAGACAGATTTAATAATAACAAAGACCCTGACAGGAAATTTCCAATTATTCAAGATAATGAAGGCTATTTGTGGATTGGTTCTACAGAAGGTGTAAACAGATTTCACAAGAGTTTCGAAGAATATACTTTAAGATTGCGAAACGACGAAGATAACCCCCAATCACTTTCGGATAATAATGTTACCGCTTTGATGCAAGATGATGAGGGATTTTTGTGGATTGGAACAAAAAACGGACTCAACAAATTCAATATTAAAACAAATCAAATTGAGAAAAAATATTTTCATAACCCATTCGATTCTTACAGCCTTAGTGATAATGATATTTTTGAAATAATTCAGGATTATAATGGCAATATTTGGGTTGGAACAGCTTCCGGCTTAAACAAATTCGATAAAAAAACAGAGCGCTTTCATAGTTTTTTTCATAATAGCGCCAACAGAGAAAGTATTAGCAACAATACCATTAGAGCTTTATTCGAAGATAATTCTAATAATTTATGGATTGGTACAGATGCAAAAGGCATCGATAAAACGAATCTGAAGAGAAAGAAGTTCATAACATACCGACCAAGTTCAGGAAAACACGCAGTAGATTTATCTTATGAGATAATAGCCTCTATTTACAAACCTAATTCCGATACAATTTGGATTGGAACATGGGGAAAAGGCCTTGATGTTTTTAACAGAAAAACCCATGAGGTTACTCATTATAGGGAAGAATTATCGGGCAAGTCCAAAATTGCCAATAATTTCGTTCATGTTATTTATAAAGATAGCAAAAGCAGGATTTGGTTAGGAACAAGAAATGGCATTAATTTATATAATACCAAAAACAACAGCTTTGATGATTTGAAAGATTATTTTACCGGAAAATATTATCCAAACTTCAACTCTAATAGGATATATTCAATAAAAGAAGATTTCAAAAATAATATTTGGGTAGCCTCTTATAGTGGATTGCATAAAATCAATCTCGATTCAATGGAAATAGTTAGTAAGTATGCAAATATTAACGATTCATCAACACTTTCCGTAAATAAAATCTATTCTTTATGTGTTGACAGAGACGGTGTGCTCTGGGTTGGGACATTTACAGGTGGACTAAATATGTACAATTCAGGAACCGATAAATTTCGACAGTTTAAAAACAATCCTAAATCCGAAAATTCTATTAGCCACAATACTATTTTCTGCCTCGCTGAAGACCGAGAAGGCTATTTATGGATAGGTACAGATGGGGGACTAAACAAATACGACAAAAATAAAGATGTTTTTACTCGCTATACCAAAGAAGATGGTCTTCCCGATGCTACAATTTATCAGATTCAAATAGACTTTCACGATAATATTTGGGTAAGTACCAGAAGAGGGATTGCAGTATTAAATAAGGAAACAGGAAAAATAAGATCCTTCGAACCCGACGATGGGCTTCAGGATTATGAATTTAACAACGGAGCCAGTCATTTTTCTTTCGATGGAGAATTATTTTTTGGAGGAACAAACGGTCTTAATGCCTTCTACCCCGATTCACTTGTTGACAATAACTTTATTCCAAAAATGATTTTTACTTCATTCATTAAAAATAGAACAACGGGAAACGAAGAATTCTCAATTAGCAACGGCGAAAAAATTGTTCTCAACCACAAAGAAAATATGTTTACAATAGAATTTTCTGCTTTAGAATTTACTAAACCGGAAAGAAACCAATATAAATATATGATGGTTGGCCTCGAAGATGAATGGATTGATATTGGAACACAACACAAAGTTACTTTTACTAATATTCCTACCGGAGAATACACTTTTAAACTTATTGCTTCCAATAACGATGGGGTTTGGAATACAGAACCCATTGAATTAAAAATAGTAATTGAACCACCTTTTTGGCGTACAAATATTGCTTACATCCTATATGTTGTTTTTGTTGGTTTATTATTTTATCTATTCATTGAATTTAGAACCAAAAGCCTTAAAAAAGCAAATCACATTCTTAGAGAAAAACAACTTGCAGCCTTAGAAATTGCAAAACAAAAGGAAGAGCTAACGGTTAAAAACAAAAACATTACAGATAGCATAAACTATGCAAAACGGATTCAACAAGCAATGATGCCTTCTAAATATCTGTTTAGAAAACTATTACCTGAATTTTTTATTCTCTATAAACCAAAAGATATTGTTTCAGGAGACTTTTACTGGATAACTGAAAAGAGAAATAAAATATACATTGCAGCTGTAGATTGCACAGGACATGGGGTACCTGGAGCTTTTATGAGTATTATTGGCTTCGATTTACTTAGAAATATTACTGTAGATCAAGGAGTAGACGATCCGGCAGAAATATTAAACAGACTTAACATTGGGGTTTCTGAAACATTTAGCAAAAATACCGAAGATGATACAGTAAAAGACGGAATGGATATAGCTCTTTTAGTTATTGATAAAAATGAAAAAATGATTGAATTTTCGGGAGCTTTTAACCCTCTATTTTTGGTTAGAAACAACGACATAATTGAAATTCGTAGCAATAGATTTTCCGTTGGAATGGTTTCCGACGAAGACGAAAGCAGAATATTTGAAAGCCATTCTATGCCATATCAGGAAAATGATGTTCTCTATATTTTTACCGATGGATACCCCGACCAATTTGGCGGACCTTTAGGTAAGAAGTTTAAGTATAGAAGATTCCGACATCTTTTGCTTACAATTCATGGTATGCCTATGAAAAAACAAAGAGATTTTCTTGACGAAAATATTGAAAATTGGAGAGGAGAACTAGAACAAGTTGACGATGTTTTAGTTATTGGTATAAAAATTACTTCCTAATAATATTTTCAAACTTATGAAAAATCAATTCCTAAGAATTTGCTTCTCCGTTCTGGTTATTGCATCTTACTCTCAAGAAAGAAAAATATTGCAGTTTGCCGACATCAAAGGATATATTACCCTTAAAGGCGACTTTCATCTTCATACACCTTTTTCAGACGGAACAGTTTGGCCTACTGATAGGGTTATTGAAGCTTGGACTGAAGGTCTTGATGTTATAGCTATTACAGACCATATTGAATACAAGCCAAACAAAAAGGATGTTTCTACAAACCACAATAGACCTTACGAAATTGCTCTTGAGGAAGCTCAGAAACGAGGAATAATGCTTATTAAAGGAGCTGAAATCACAAGATCTATGCCTCCGGGACATCTAAACGCATATTTTATTGACGATATAAATCGTTTGGAAAAACCTGATTTTATGGATGTTGTTAATGAAGTGAAAAATCAAAATGGTTTTCTTATTTGGAATCACCCAGGCTGGAAAGCTCAGCAACCCGACACAACCCAATGGTTTGAAATACATACTAAATTGCTGGAAATGGGCATTTTAAAAGGCATAGAAATTGTTAACTACAAAGAGTATTATCCTATCGTTTTTAAATGGGCTATAGAAAAAAATCTTTGCCTATTTGGAAATTCCGACGCACATAGTCCAATTAATTTTGAATTTCCTAATGGTAGACCTGTTACTTTGGTTTTTGCACAAGAAAAAACTCAAAACGGTTTAAGAAAAGCTATTGAAAACCAACAAACTCTGGTATGGTTTAGAGATACTGTTTTTGGTTTCGAAACTTGGCTAGAACCTTTCTTTGAAGCAAATTTTTTGAAAGAAGATAATGTATATTTTTCAAAAAATGGCAGGAATGGAACTATTAGCCTTACTAACTTTTCATCGGTTAAAATGATTTTTCAGTTAGAAGAAAACACAAATGAAGAAATAAAATTTCCTAATAAATTTGAAATCCCTCCTCTATCAACCATATTACTTAATTTCTCTTCTAAGAAGGAAATGAAGAAAGAAAACAAAATATCTGTAAAATATAAGGTAACTAACTGGTTATCAACACCAGAAAAATCCTTAGTTCATAAGCTAATTATTTAAGAACAAACATTCTATTACCTAATAACAGTTACCGCACCAACATACTCATGTTGAACACCATTAACATCCATTATATTAACTAACCAAGTGTAGGTTCCAAGTTCTACATAATCTCCTGTTCCATTATATCTTCCGTTCCATTTTTCGTAGAAATCTGTTGTCTCAAAAATTACTTCTCCCCAACGATCGTAAATAAACATGTGGAATGTTTCTTCCTCCAATCCATTACCAACCACATAGAAAAACTGGTTTCTTCCTCCGTTACCGGGGGTAATTGCATTAGGTGCATAAAAAGTCACTTCCTCCAAAATAATTATTTCCTTTGTTATTGAATCAACACAGTTATGGTTAGTAGAAACAACCAGTAGAACGTCGTAGGTACCAGGCTCCTGATAAGTATGTTCAGGGTTTGTTACATTTGAAACAAATCCATCACCAAACGACCATATCCAGCTAGTTACCTCTTCACTTGCCTGTTCGTAAAACTCAATTCTTGAATGAAACAGACTTGTTACATAAGGATCGGCATGAAAATCGGCTACAGGCACCGGATAAACCTGAACAAGATTATCGTATGTTATGGTTGTTGAACATCCATTTGGTGAACTTGCAACCAGAGTAACATCATAATTTCCGGGATTCAAAAATAGATGCGTTGGATCCGACAATGTTGAAACATTAGAAAGCCCCGATGCCGGATCATTAAAAGTCCAAAGATAACTTACCCCAGTATCATCTGCTACCATATTGTGAAAAGTAACAGTAATTGGTGCACACCCTGATGTATCAGGAATTACGTTTACATAAGGAGGATATTCAACCTTTACCGGAACCATTGCAGTACTTGAAGGCGATCCACAATTATCGGTTGCGTACACTACATACATTGTAGAGTCGTAAGGACTTACGGTAATTGAAGATGTATTTTCAGATGAAACATTCCAGTAGAAATCATAAGGCCCTCCGTTACCTCCTGTTGCTGATGCAACTAAAATAGCAGATTCTCCTTCGCAAATTACAGGATGATTAGTTGTTACATTAACTGTAATTGCCGGATATACATCAACGCAAACTTGCTGAGGTTGCGAATTGGGACAACCATTTGCATCTAAAACACTTACCGAATAGCAAGTTAAGGAGTCCGGATTAACAACAATATTGTTTCCTCCCGGATTTCCATCCCAATAATAAGTATATGGTGTAGAACCACCATTGGCAAAAGCATTTAATACGGCAGTTTGTCCAATACATATTGTTGTGGCTCCGGTGGCAGTTAATGTTACAGGTCCGGGTTGCTGAACAAGAATTGTTTGATTTACTTCACACCCTGTTGCATCGGTTACAAATAGAGTATAAGACCCTGCTTCTAAATTATTAGCAATTGCTTCTGTTCCTCCGTAAGGCAACCATAAATATGTGTATGGTGGTGTTCCGCCTGCAATTTCAGCATCTGCCCAACCATCGTTAAATCCATAACAACTTACATCATAAACATCAATTTTTGAAATATATGGAGGTGCAACTTCACTTATTGTTCCATTAAAAACTTCAGAACAGTTATTTTCATCATAAATTGTTACAAGATAATTACCATCAGGCGCATTGCTGTTTACATCTCCTTCTGCGTTTACTGTAAAAGCAGGAGACCATGAATAATTATAAGGAGAAGTTCCTCCTGACACAGTAGAAACAAATATAGAGCCGTTTGGTTCTTCACAGGTTGCATCTGTTGAAGCCAAAGTAGCCGTAATTGGATTGGGTTGTGTTATTGTATAAGTTAAACAAGTATCGCAGCCCAAATTGTCTGTTATGCAAACTGTATGAGTACCGGGAACAAGATTTGCATCGGTTGATGTGCTTGTTGCTGTATTTAACCAATTGTAAGTATGAGTTGGATTTGAACCTGAAGAAATTATAGTGATAATACCATTGTTGCTGCCATTACATGTAACATTTGTAATTGTTGGAGTGACTGTAAACAAATTAGGCTGGTTAATAAACTGGTCATCTGTAGCAGTACATCCATTTGCATCGGTAACAATTACCGCATGATTGCCAAAACACAATGCATTAGCTGTTTGAGTTGTTTCAGAAGAGACCGGCCAATCATAAGAATATGGTGCTGTTCCTCCACCCACAGTTACAGTGGCCGTTCCATTACAATCTCCATTACAAAGAGCATTTGTATATGAGCCAATACTTGCATTAAGCTGATTAGGCTGGGTAATGTTAACAGTTTGACTTACATTACAACCATTACCATCAATAATTTCAACCGTGTATGTTCCGGGGCTCAAATTAGAAGCCGTTGCTGCATTTTGCGGAGGTACTGAATTCCAAAGAATGGTTTCAGGAGCTATTGCAGTATATGTAACTGTAGCAGAACCGTTTGCATAACCAAAACAAGTAATATTTGAAGATGTCAAACTATTTATTACAGGCCCGTCAATATTGTTAATACAAATTGTTGTGTCTACCTCGCAAGAGTTTGCATCGGTAATAGTAACATCGTAACATCCTGAATAAATATTATTTAATAATGTTGAATTCCATCCTGTTTCCCATTCAATATTGTAAGATGGAATACCTCCTGCAATTGAAATTTGAATAGACCCATCGTTATTTTCGCAATGGGCATCCTGTGTAATAATATTCACAATTTCCAAAGGATCTGGACCATCTACCGTTTCACAAGCTGTTAATGAACAACCGTTAAAATCGGTAACTGTTACACAATATGTTCCATCAGCTAGGTTAATAATAGAAGGAGTAGTCAATCCACCCGGCATCCAAATAATATTATAGGGAGGTTGGCCACCAATAATGTCATTTGTTATACTTCCATCATTGTAGCCATAACATGTTTCGTCTGTAACAGATAAAGTCATTGCCAATTGTGGCGGTTGGTTTACAATTGCAGTTGTTGTAATAAAACAACCATTATCGTCGTAAACAGTTAGATTATATACACCCTGACACAATCCTGATGGATTCTGAGAACCGGAACCATTGCTCCAAACATAAGTATATGGAGGTGTTCCTCCTGTAACATTTACAGCAATTGAGCCATTACAGTTTCCAAAACAGTTTACATCAGTTACAACAACACTTACAAAAGACATTGGGTTTGGTGTCATAACATTCACGTTTCCGGTTTGTCCACAGTTATTTTCATCGTAAACTGTTACCTGATAGTTTCCGGCACAAAGTCCAACAGCATTTGCAGATGTTTGATTTTCAGCATTTGCATCCCACTGATATGTGTAGCCGGGTCCTGTTCCTCCCGAAGGAATTACAAGAGCCTCGCCATCGCATGCTCCCGAACATTGTTCGTCTATTGTGCTAAATGTAAGATTAATAAAAGGTGGTTCAACTAAGGTGAAATTCTGCATTAGATTACAACCATTGGCATCACTAACCAATAGAGAATAATTGCCTGCACATAAAGAACTTACACTAGAATTGGTATTACCGGCACCTAATCCCGGACCTGTCCATAAGTAAGAATATGGTGTAGTTCCTCCAATAACATTAACTGAGGCCTCTCCGTTGCAAGCGCCATAAATTGCGTTACAGCTTGGGTCTGTATCAGTAATTGTGTAGGCTAAAGCAGCAGGTTCGGTAATAGTAACAGTTGATGTTGCAATACATCCATTCGACATATCTGTTACTGTAATATTGTGAATTCCTGCACATAGGTTCGTTGCAGTAATTGTATTTTGAGAACCCGCTGATGCAGACCACTGAAAACCATACATTCCGCTTCCCCCTAAAGGCGAAACAGTTGCCGTTCCATCGCAATCACCGTTACAAGATACATTTGTAAATGACCCAATTGAAGCAGAAGGTCCATCTATATCTCCAACTGTAAAAGTTAGTTGATTTGTACACGATTTTGAATCTGTTACAACTACAGTGTAGGTGTTTGCTGCAAGTCCTGTTTGGTCTTCAAGATTTGGTGTTGAAGTCGTTATCCACCAATATGTATACGGACCGGTTCCTCCGGTTACGGTAATATCAATTTCACCGTCGGCCTGACCACAATTGGCATTTGTAACTATTCCTGTAATCTCGATAGAATCTGCATTATTAACAGTTTGTGTTAAGGAAACGGAGCAACCGTTATTATCGGTTACTGTAAAAGTATAACTACCCGCACATAAATTTGTGGCAGAGGGTGTTGTAATTAACATTCCATCCCATTGGTAGGAATAGGGAATTGTTCCACCTGAAGGATTTGCAACTATGCTTCCCTCACAAACATTAAAGCAATTTAAGTCTGTAACTGTTGAAGTAGTTGTTAGAACAAGAGGTTCGGTTATTGTTACAGAGACTGTTACAAGGCAGCCAACATTATCGGTTACAGATACAGAATGAACTCCGGCACATAAATTAATTGCATTAGTTCCGGTTTGACTTCCTGCTGAAGCAGACCAAATATATGAATAAGGAGCAGTTCCTCCTCCAATACTTACCGTTGCATCTCCATCGCAAAGTCCGTTACATGACACATTGTGAAATGAAGAAATTGTTGCAGTTCCTGCAGGAATATTTGTAACCACATCGGTTGCCTGAGCGGAACATCCATTTCCATCTGTAACAGTTACAGTATATGAAGCTGAACACAAATTAGAAGCAGTTGGAGTAGTCTGACCTGCAGCTAAACCACTCCAGGCATAAGAATATGGGTTTGTTCCACCGGTTACCGATGTTGCAACAGCACCATTGCATTGAAAACAATTCTCATCTGTTGCTGTAGTTGTAATGTTTATAGCTGTTGGTTCAGTAATTGTAACTGAAGTTATTGAAGGGCATAAATTTGAATCATAAACAGTTACCGAATATGTTCCTGCTGCAAGACCTGTATTTGTTTGTGATGTAGGAGCAGTTCCTCCCGACCACTGGTATGTGTAAGGAGCAATTCCTCCTGCCCCTGCAGCAGTAGCCGTTCCACTAGCCTGACCGTTACAAAGAGCAGGTGTTTGGGCTGAAATTGAAGCAACAACAGCAGAGGGTTGGTTAACGGTAACAGAACCCACCAAAATGCAACCATTATCATCGGTAACAGTTACAGAATAAGTATTTGCAGCCAATCCGCTTGCTGTTTGAGTTATCTGATTTGCGGCATTTGAGTCCCATAAATAATCGTATGGAGGAGTTCCTCCTACAGGTGTAGCTGTAGCTGTTCCGGTAGAACCACCGTTACATAAAACATTAGCCGATGTTCCTGTAATTGAAGTCATTCCGCCAATATCTCCCACGTTTGCTGAAACAGTAAATGTACAACCTGCAGCATCTGTTACCACAACCCAATATAATCCGGCACTAAGATTAGAGGCAGTTGCTGTTATTTGATTTGCAGCAGCAGCATCCCATTGGTAAGAATAGCCTCCTGTTCCACCTGAAGCACTAGCAGTTGCACTACCGTCGGGTTGACCGCAATTAGCGTTAGTAACTGTTGTTGTAGCAGTTAATGCAGGTGCTTCTGTAATAGTTGTAGTTGCAGTTGCCACACATCCATTTACATCAGTAACTGTTACTGTTATTGAACCGGCGCAAAGTCCGTTTATTGTATTTGTTGTTAATACTGAATTATTTGTTGATGCTCCGGTAGACCATAAATAGTCGAAATCGGGGTTAAGAGTTCCTCCTAATGTCACCGTTGCAGAGCCATCGCATAAACCATTACAACTAACGTTTGTTGTTGATGAAATACTTGCAGTTGGGGAGCCGGCATCGTTTACGTTAACAGTTGTTGTAGCAGTACATCCAACTGCATCGTTAACAACAACCTGATAAGAACCTGCGGCCAAATTAGTAGCTGTTGCAGTAGTTTGTCCACCGGCAGCTGCATTCCATAAGTAACCAAAAGGAGCAGTTCCTCCTGATGTAACAGAAACTGTTGCTGAACCATTTGACATTCCGCAAGTTGCATCAACTGAAGATCCTGAAAGAACCATAGCAGCGGGTTCTGTAATAACAACCGTCTCAGTTTCAAAACAAGTTAAATCGGCTGCATCGTAAACAGAAACAGTGTAGGTTCCGGGACAAAGACCTGTAATATTGGCCGTTGATCCACTATTGCTCCAGGAATATACATAAGCACCTGTACCACCGGCAGCAATAACCTGAGCAGTTCCATCACAAGCTCCATTACAAACTACGTTACTACTTGATGCTGTTAGAGTTATTCCCACTGGTTCAGATATAGTTGCAGAACCGGTTACGGAACAACCATAGGTGTCGTTAACAGTTATTCCGTATGTTCCTGCGCACAAAGCAGTTGCAGTTTGGGTAGTTTGACTTCCCGCACCGGCAGCCCATTGATAGTTATATGTTCCTGAACCGCCTGAAGGTGTTGCAGTTGCAGTTCCGTTACAGGAGCCGTTACAAGTGGCATCTGTTACAGTAATTGTAAGTGTAGGATGAGCATAAACAGTAACATTCATAGTAGCCACATCTGTGCAAGCACCATCTATAACAGTTTGAGTTACGGTATAAGTTCCGGTGCTTGTATAAGAATAGCAAGGGTTTGGAGCAGTTGATGTTCCAACTCCATCGCCAAAGTTCCATGAGTATGAAACACCAGATGTGCCGGTGTTGGTAAAACAATAACTATTAGCACCACCGTTCAGACACTGGTTTCCATTGTAAGTAAAGCCTGCTGTAACACTACCTGTTCCGGTAACAGTTGCAGAATTACCAATTGTACAACCGGCAGCGTCTGTTACAACAACACTATAAGTTCCTGCACATAAGTTTGTTGCAGGACTAGTAGTTTGTCCACCCTGCCATAAATAAGTATATGGAGCTGTGCCACCACTAACAGCACCAACGGTTGCAGTACCATCGCATGCTCCGCAGTTGTCGGCTGTAGTACTTGTTGAATAAGACATTGCGGCAGGTTGGGTAATTGTAAACGAGTTAATTGCTCCACAGCCTGTTGCATCGTTAACGGTAACCGAATATGTTCCTGCGGCTAATCCTGTTGCAGAATTGCCGGAAGAAACATTAGGAGACCATGTATAAGAATAGGGTGCTGTGCCACCTGATGCAGAAGTTACAGTGGCAGAACCATTAGAACCACCAAAGCAGGAAACATTAACCTGACTGGTAGTTATTGTAAGTGATGAAACGGTTATAGTTATTGTGGTGTCATAAGTACAACCAAAATTATCAGTTATTGAATAAACATAAGACATATTACCTGTGGAAGTAGGACATGCTGTTGTTGGGTTTCCTGCTCCAACACCGTTACCCGACCATGATTGAGAAACAACCGTTGGAGTAAAATCCCACATTGTTGGATAAAGAGAAGGATCGAAACCAATGCCCCATGAGAATATATAACCATCATCAGCACTTAAATGGTCGGTTACGTGAATTGTCCAAGTTCCATTTAATGGGCAGCCAATAAGATTAGCCCAGTTTCCTTCTGCTTCATAGGTTCCTGCCGGAATATAAGCATGAGAAGTTACAGTATTTCCATCAGCATCAACATAGCTATAAGTTGGTGCACCTCCATTAATCAAATCAATAAATGTTCCATTTGTTGATGTTGGCGAGAAACAATAATCGTATCCAACACCGGGATTTGAAGAATAGTCTGTGGCCTCACCCAAATATTCTGAACTCCCTACTCCGTTATAAGTATCGAAAAGTTGGGTTGTTTGACCATTAGGACATTCAATATAAACATCAAGGTCGCCCACATAAGAATGTTCCATATTAAGACAAATCTCGTCAATATCATTTATTGATGTTACAGTTTGTCCCGGATTAAACTCATCGAAAGTTAAACCTGTAGTATAGGAAACACCGCTACCGTCTGGAAGGAAAGTAGTTCCTGCCCAAGTTTGACTACTAGGATATTGCCAAAGCTGAGGGGTAACAACTCCTGTTAAGTTTGCACATTCCCCAACACAAATACTATAATCATTCGACATTGTTCCAGCAAAAATTGGTGTTGTAGACACTCTTACCCTTACACCAATATCATTTGCATTAATACAACCCGTAATATCAGTAATAGTAAGATCTACATCGAATCCTCCTTCTGTATTATATGTGTGATTTACTGTTGTTCCAGTTCCTGTAGCTCCATCATCAAAATTCCATGAGAAAGTTGAAGTTGCATCAGATTGGGTATAACTTGTTCCATTTTCCGGATAATTTCCATAAGCGTTAAAAGTAACTGTTTCTCCTGCGCAAATGTCGATATAATATGAACCGTCAACAGCATCGTAAATTGCAGGAGGATTGCTTCCATTCCAAACGGCAATAATATCTTGACAAGGATTTGTGCAAGAAATAGTTGCAGCCCAACCGGGAGCAGTTCCCGACCCATCAGAAGACCATTCAAATGTTAAACAACCCGATACGTTTGCCGGAGTTGCCTGCACTACTCCTAGTAAAGTGTTTAATCCATCACCGGTAATCATGTATGGCGCAGCAGTACTATTGCCGTTATAAACAAGCAATTGATCCCAGTTTCCACCTGACTCAACATCCCAAGTAGTAAAATTAACAGATATTAAAGAACCGGGATTGTCTGGACAGAAAGTCCATGTTTGAGATTCATTATTGCTGTATGAACCTGCTGCACCACCTAAATCGTAGAAATTTCCGGTGCAACCTGTAATTAAAATATCTGAAGTTGTTCCACAAGATGTACAAGCCCATTGCACCGTCATACTTGTTGTATTAGTTGTACATGGGTACTGACTAACAAGTAAGGCTACAGTTCCTGTATAAGTAGCCGTCCATGTTATTGTAGATTGTGTTCCGCAATCATCGTCACTATAATCTAAAACTGTTCCTCCACAAGTAGTATTAAAAAGGGTTAATTGCGTATCGAAATCCGAATCTCCACAAGTTGTCCATGTATATGTTTCCCCCATTGTAACATTGTAATACGAGTAATCGCCACCGTAGATAATTGTAGAAACAGTAGTTAGTGTGCTAGATGTTGTTGAGGCTGTTCCTGAAGGATAATTACTGTCACAATTGTAACATTGCGAATTTGCAATTTGAAAGAAAAAAATGGCAAATGTCAGTAACAAAAAAATGCGTTTCTTCATGATATTTAGTTTTGGTAGGTAGGGTCTAGTTAGATTTGGATTTTTCTATTTTAATAATTTCTTCTCTTCTTTTTTCCTCTTCGCTTGGATTTCCTTCCGAAATTTTCTTGTATTCTTCAGGATTATTTTCAATCCATTCTTTTTTTCTTGCATCGTAATCTGCCTTGTCGGCTTCGGGGTTTCCGGTATTAATAAACTTTGGATAATCAGCAGGAAGTTTTGCCGGTGTTTTGCCCAATAAGCTCTTGTCAATTATTTTAACTGAAGTAAAATCATAATCTACCAAATTTGGTAAGAGATAATTGGCTCTAAGTTCATCGGCTGTAATTTCTTCTTTCAAAAACATAAAACACTTTCCCGATAGTTGAACTTTACAATCGGAAACCATTCCACTGTTATTAAGCAATTCCTGAACCTCTATTTTCTTGCTTTCGTTCGATATTCCAAGCAAAACAAAAGAAACTGCTCTAAACCCCGGTTTCTCAACCTCGGCCTTCGATTTTATTGGATTAGAATTAAAGTCAATTCTCTTTTCTTGTGAAAAGGTAAAGGAAACTGCTAATGCTACCAGAACGATTGAAAGAAATAATTTTTTCATTTTATTTAGTTTTATTGTACTTACTACTACGTATTCTCAAGACGGTAGTAATTACTATTGGTTGCCTTGAAAATACATAGATTTTATGAAGCTAATTTAGGCAAAAGGGTAATGACTATTGAAGATTTTAATAATTGTTGACAAAACCCCTAATTTTTTATGATGAATGAATTGAAATTTGTGATAAGAAAATCACTTAGGTAGTAATACGGATTTTATTTTAGGAGTGAAAAATGGCCTTTTTCGGTTAGAGAATTTCCGTATTTATCTGTGGTTTTTATTACGAAAACATACACTCCCTGATCGCAAATGTCGTTTCTTCCCAAAATCCTTCCGTCCCAAGGTTTATCAATATCTTTAGTAGTGAAAACCAAAAGACCGTGTTGGTTAAAAATTTGCATCTCGTAATAAACTAAATCTGTTGTTCTGAAAACAGGTCCAAAGAAGTCGTTAAATCCATCTCCATCCGGCTTAAAGGCTTCCGGCATAATGTAATCTTTCTCCTTTTCAATTTTTACTGTTTTCGAAAATTCAGATTTACATGAATTTTGAGCTTTTGCCTCAAGTTCAACTTTAAAATTACCACTTCTTGAATAAATATGTTCGGGATTTAATTGATCAGATGTACTGCCATCGCCAAATTTCCATAAATAATCGAGATTCAGTTCCGACAAAACAGTAAATTTTGCAGTTGTATTGTTTATTTCATAATCGAAATCAATTTTTGGACCGGCATTTACTACAACAGGCTGATTATAGCGATATGTAACAACTTTTTCCGATTTAAAATACTTTACTGTTAGACTAACATTATAGTTTCCGGCTTCATTATACTTATATCTTCCGGAAATTTTATTAGAAACTGATCCATTTCCAAAATCCCACAAGTAGACCATAGAATCTGACTTTTCGTAAGGTGTTAAAACAATTTCCAAAGGAACACAGCCTTCAAGAACATTAATTTCAAACAATGCACAAGGTTCTTTTGCTTCATTTGTTTTATTGTCAATATCTTTAATACATTCCTTTTGATCCTCTGCAAATAGTTTAAATTTTTCTACGGTCTCTTTCTTTTCCTCTTGAATAAAATTTCTATCCTCTGAAGAATCGTTATTATTAGTATGATTTTCATTTATAGGAGATTCACCAATTTTTTCAGTCGGTTTCTCAATTAGAATTTCAGCAACTTCCTTTTTAGGCAGTGTAATATTCTCCAACAAGTTTTGTTCTATTACTTTTTGCGATTTTACCGGTTTTTCAGTTTCAAAGCTATTTGTGTAATTAAGAGTTAATATAACACCTAAGACAATAATTGCTGCCGAAATATATGATAAGGGATTATTAAAAAAAGACGATTTAGAACCGGAAAGCTTTTTTTCTAACTTTCCCCATTCTCCGGCATCATAAGAATACTCGTGGTTATCGAGCTGGTTCTTAACGAATTGTTCTATATTTAATTTATTGCCTTTCAATTTTTTTTATCATTTTTCATCTAATAGACGAAGGTTTTGTTTAAGAGTTGCCTAGATTATTACAATTATTTACATATTCATCGAACATTTCTTTTAATCTGGCTTTTGCTTTAGCCAAATTAGATTTAGAAGTTCCTACGTTAATTCCCAACATATCAGCTATTTCCTTATGAGATAGATTTTCCAAAACATACATATTAAAAACAGCTTTGTATGCAGGAGATAACTTTTGTATTAAATTCATTATTATTTCAGCTTTCAGTTGTGTGTAGTTTTCTTCTTCGAGAATATCGCTGCTTTCTTCTGAAAGGTTTTCTAATCGACTGTCTTCTTCATTCGACAAAACAAAATCTCTTTTCTTTCTAATGTGATCTATTGCATTGTTTACTATTATTCTTCTAACCCAACCTTCCAATGCTCCTTTGCTTTCGTAAGATTTTATTCTTTGAAAAACTTTTATGAATCCGTCTTGCAAAATATCTTTTGCCTCATCTCTATCGGTAGCATACCTACAACAAACAGCCAACATCTTACCATAGAACAATTTATGGAGCTGTTGCTGACATTTTCTGTCGCCTTTTATGCATCCATCAATTATTTGTTTTTGTTCGTCCGGTAAGGAAAATTCCATAAAATCAGTCTTGACTCAATGACGATGTTTGAAAAAATTAGTTGCTTATAACTTTAAGATTTTATTATTGTTTTATAACAACTTTCCAATATATCTAAAGCTATTTCTTTGGTTTCGGCTTCTGCATAAGTTCTTAGCACAGGCTCGGTTCCGGAAGGTCGTATCATTAACCAACTGTTTTCGGAAAAATAATATTTAAAACCGTCGAGATCGTCGGTTTTTGTTACTTTGTATTTGCCAAAAGTTTCGTAAACATTAGATTTACAGTTCTCTACAATCCTTTTCTTTAACCCGGGTTCAAGTCTCAAATCGGATCTTTCGAAAGCAAATTTTCCGGTAATATTGTAAATTTCTTCAATTATTTCCCTTAACGATTTTCCTGTTTCGGCCATTAAAGTCCATATTGTTAAACCCATCCAAACTCCGTCTCGCTCAGGTATATGTCCCTTAATTGCTATTCCGCCCGATTCTTCACCCCCCACAAGAACATCTTCTTTTAGCATTATTTTACAAATGTCTTTAAAGCCTATTCTTACTCTTTGCACTTCAATACCTAAATGCTCACAAAGTTTTTCCACTTTTACTGTTGAAGAAAACCCGGTAACAACTTTTCCTGATTGCTTTTTATGCTTTTTTAAATAATATGTAAGCAGCAAGATAATATGATGAGAGTCTATGTAATTCCCTTCATTATCGAAAAGTGCTATTCTGTCGGCATCGCCATCCACCGCAAGTCCGCAATCTATTGTTTTCGAGTTTTTTATGTGATTACTGAATTCCTGAAGATTTTTTAGAAGAGGCTCTGGCGGAATATGATTAAAAAGCACGTTTTCTTCACAATGTAACATATCTACCTCTGGCATAATTCTTTTAAAAACATTTTGCCCTGAACCGTACATGGCATCGTAAGCAAATTTGAAGCCTGATTTTCTAAGTTTTTCAATATCGAAATTCTCAAGCAAATGGTTTATATATAAGGTTTCCAAATCAACTTTTTCAATAAATCCCTTTTTTGTAAAATCAGCAATATTCATTGCATCAAGGTAGAAATCGTTTTCGGCCGGAATAATATTTTCAATATCCTTTGTGTCGCTTTCCATTAAAGGTCCTCCATAACTGCCTTTTAGCTTATATCCGTTGTATTCGGGGGGATTATGACTTGCAGTAATAACTACTCCTAAATCTGCTTTGTATTTTGTAATTCCATAAGAAACCATTGGTGTTGAAACAAATCCTTCAGCCATTTTCACCTTAATTTTCATAGAAGCAAAAACTTTGGCTACAGTTTCCAAAAACAGGCTTCCTCCAAAGCGGCAATCGTGACCTATTACAACAACGGGCTTGTCGTTTTTGCTAAGAAGCCATTTGCTTACTGCAATGCTTACTCTTGCAACATTTTCAACTGTAAATTCGTGAGCTATTACAGCTCTCCAGCCATCGGTTCCAAATTTAATTTTTGTCATTTCTTTCTATTTAATACCTAATTCATTTAGTTTCTGCTGATATCTTCTGGCGTTTTGCTCGTGTTGTGCATTGGTTTTTGCAAAACTATGATATCCGCTTAAATCGTCTTTTGCACACATAAAAATATAGTCGTGGTTTTCGTAGTTTAATACGGCATCTATGGATGAAATTTCGGGAAGGCAAATTGGCCCGGGAGGAAGTCCGTTTACCTTATATGTATTATAAGGCGACAAAATTTCCTTATGCTTGTTAAGTACTCTCTTTATAGAAAAATCATTCCATGCAAATTTTAATGTAGGATCGGCTTCAAGAGCCATTCCTCTCTTTATGCGGTTAACGTAAACTCCTGCTATCATTGGTCTTTCGTCTGCAAATTTATTTTGCTCTTCCTGAACAATTGAAGCAAGTACCGAGACATCCGACTGCGATAAATTTAACTTTGCTGCCTTTGCTTTTCTATCGTCGTTCCAGAATTTTTTATACTCATCGGCCATTCTAACTAAAAATTCTTCCGGGGTTGTGTTCCAGTAAAACTGATAAGTATTGGTAATAAACATTGTTAAAAATCGCTCGCTTGTAAAGCCATATTTACTATGAACATCCTCATTTAAAATAACCTGAGCAAATGCAATTGAATCCATTTCAAAATAGGGAGCAATTTTACCGGGAACTTGTTCCAGTTTTCTAATATTGTTAATTGTTACCATAACCGGCTCTTGTGGTGCCGACCTTAGAAAGTTAACCAAATCGTTGTTTGAGGCAATATCGGAAGAAAGTTTATATTTTCCCGGCCTTACCTTATTGAAATCTTTTTGTTGGGCAACCCATTTAAAATCTTCAATATTTTCTATAATTCCTTGTTCTGTTAAAATGAAAAGCAACCCGTTGTAGTCTGTTCCTGTGGGAATATAAAGTATTGTTTCTTGTTCGATTTTAATGTTTTTTCCATATATTTTATTATAATACCCATAACCTATATAACCGCCAATTGCCACCGCTAACAAAATAATTACAACAATAGT
>JAFGXD010000135.1 GCA_016936815.1 Bacteroidales bacterium | reverse complement strand
TTGTAAGTGAATAAGTATAAAGCTTTTACAACATTTTCGGTTTGTTCTTTTTCAAACCATGAATAGGGTATTGAAATGTGATTATCTCTTTGTTTAATGAGCAAAATAGCTATAAGATTCTCTTTATTAAATAGTTTGAATAGCTTAATAGAAAAAAATCTTGCTGTAGATGAAAAGAAATATTTCTTATTTTCTTCTGTTTTTACTTTATCTTGTAATACCCATGGATAATTTAAAATCCAGTTTATTTCAGCCACAGACCTTCTGCAAAAATTGTTTGCTGAAAATTTTTCTATCATTCTTTCCGCTTCATTGTCGGTTTCTAAAATTTCCTGAAAACGTAAATTCGATTCGTATTTTTTTACTCTGTTGAATGAAAAACTGTTAACAAACAAATTCCCCACAAAATCACAAAGTTTTAAAGCCGGAAGAATTATTGCAAATTTTCTGCTTTTATTAATTAAATAGCCTTCTGAGCAAAACCTGCAAACTACTGTTGTACTACTCAATTCTTTTAATTGAATAAATTTTTTCGACTTTTCGAATACCATTTTTGCCGAATCAGAAACTTCTGCAATAGCAAATTTACCTTTGTAAAACTCCATTGCCTTAAAAAGTAGAATTACATAAATGCCGGTTGGTTTATAATCTTCCCTAACCCAACCTGTTGATCCCCACGCCATTTTAATTTTTTGTTCATTAATAAAAAAATAGTCCGGAATCATTCCAACATAACAAACAACTTCTTTATTTTCTACTGCCACAAGCAATGCCAAATCGTTCTGTTCAGCTCTGGGGTTTTTCGATTGTGAAACTGCTCTATGTAAGGTAATTGGTAAATTTGCGGAGGTTTGAAACCACTCATTTTTAGAGATTTCACTAAGTTCTGATATTGTAAATGAAAAAACTTCCATTATTCTCTAACAAGCTTGTGTTTGCCCAAATATCTTTTAATTATATGTTTCAGGCATTTTTCCCTAAATATTTGTTCTGCCGGGTCTTGAGTTTTTTCCATTTCAAAACGTTGCATAGAAAAATTGTAAATGTCTTCGTTTAGTCCCGATGTTCCAAAAGTTAGATCTACTTTGCCTTCTATTGCCGCAAAAACTTCGGACGACACATAATTATCTTCGAAAGGAAAAGCAAAAACCGAGTATTCAAGATTAAATTTTTCTTTAATTTTTTTTGTAGATGCAAGAATTTGTCTTATTTGTTCTTCTTTATCAACTTCCTTAAAACGAGGATGATCAATACTATGAGCTCCAATTGAAAATCCCATTTTTATTAGTTCTTCAATTTGTTGGCTTGTTAGAAACGGTTTTCTTTCTTCCAAATACTTTTCGAAAGAATAATTCATTTCTTTGGCAAATTTATCTAGTTCGTTTCTATTTAGGTAGTTAATTTCACGAATATCAGATTCGGTGATTTCAGTTTCGGGGTGGTATTTAATTTCTTCAAGCAACAGACTTTGCTTAAATTTGTAAAACATTTCTTTGTTGTCAACAAAATTTGCTGTTACAAAAAATGTTGCAGGAATATTGTGCTCTTTCAGCAATGGAGCAACAAAACTTGCTATTTCCTGCAATCCATCATCAAAACTAAGGTGAAGTGCGTTTTTTGGCAACTTTATTTCCCCTCGTTTGTACGCAAGAATTTCATGAAGACTAACAAAATTGAAGTTTTCCTTAAAAAAATTAATATCTCCTATAAAATGAAGAATGTTTCTGTATTTGTAAAGATGATAGATGTGTTCAATATTCTTATCGCTAACTACATGATAATAAGGTAAAAATACATCTACCTTAGATTTTTTTAAAAGGCATTTCAGAGAAAATAGATATGAAAATGTTTTAAACAACTTGCTTTTTTTATAGTTCAGATAATTCGCAAATATAACAATTTGAAAGGTCTAACAAACAAGAAGCCCACGAAAGCCCCGACCCGTAACCACATAAAACAGTTTTTGCATTTTTGGGCTGAATTTTGTTTTTCAATTCCGAAACAATGGTCAGTGGAATGGAAACTCCGCTTGTATTACCGAATTTTTGTATGCTTACCGGAGATTTTTCTGATGGAAATTTCAATCTTTTCAGAAAAAAATCAATCATATATTTATTGCTCTGATGAAAAACCATCCAATCAACGCTATCAATTGTTTTTTCGGCAAAACCAAGTAGTTTCTTAATATCTGAAGGAACTTCTCTAACTGTGAAATTGAAAACTTCAATTCCATCCATTCTCAGGTTTGTTTTTTTTGTTGAATTTCCTTCGCTGTCGGTTTCAAAAGCAAATGAAGATTCGTTTACAGGATTTCTAAAACCACCCGAATTTATCTTTATTGCATTTTCGCCCGCACCATCGGTATTAAGACTAAACCAAGCCGGATTTTCCGTTTCCGATTTTTCTATTAGTGTTGCAGAAGCTCCGTCGCCAAACAGTAGCGAAGTGTTTCTGTCGTTGGGCGAAAGGGTTTTCGAAAGGGTTTCGGCAACCAAAAGTAAAACTCTGTTTATTCCCTTTTGCGATGCGTACGAAAATGCAGTTGATAGCCCATAAACATAGCCCGAACAGCCTTGATTTATGTCGAAAGCTGCCGTTGAATTTGGCAATCTAAGACGATTCTGAAGAATGGCAGAGCTTGTGGGAATTTGATAATCAGGTGTTTGACTAACGAAGAGTAAGATGTCTATGCTGTTTCTATCAATTTTTAGAGAATTAATAAGGTTTTCGGCAGCACAATAAGCCAAATCTGTAGAACTCTGAGATTCGTTTACAAAACGCCTCTCTTTAATTCCTGTTTTCTCAATAATTTTCTCCTTATCGGCATTAGAAATACTTGTAGAAAAAGATAAATTATCCACAATATTTGCCGGAACACAAGCGGATATGCCCTTTATTACACAATTGTCGATTTGCAACAATGCCATACTAATCCTCAAATTTTTCGTAACCTAGCAATTCCATTAATCTTTTAACTGATGTCATACTTTTTAGTTGTTCGGAACTGAATTTAACTTCAAAATGTTCATCGGCTAAAGCAATAATAGACATTACTCCCATAGAATCATAACCGTCGATTTCAGCAAAAACCGTTTCCTCTGTTAATATTA
The DNA here is from genome assembly GCA_016936815.1 of Bacteroidales bacterium. Classification (GTDB taxonomy): domain Bacteria; phylum Bacteroidota; class Bacteroidia; order Bacteroidales; family GWF2-38-335; genus GWF2-38-335. The sequence continues at coordinate 5,729 of JAFGXD010000135.1, read as the reverse complement.
CATTTTCAATTTCCAATGCGTCCTTTAGTAATTCTAAAAATTCGGTCTTTTTCATATCAATAATAATCGGTAATTTTTTACAAAGTTAAGATTTTATCTGTTTTTTTTGTTACAATCAACTTGGCTGTTTTAAAAAAAAAACTAAGTTTGAAAAATGAAAACATGTAATACTTGTTTAATAAATGAGAATTATCCCGAAATTACTTTTGATAATTCAGGTAAATGTTCAATTTGCAGTAATTATAAGACATTTAGGCCTTTAGGCGAAGAATTGCTTGTTAAGAGACTAAACAAAAGTAAAAACAAGAAATTGCCTTACGATGTATTAGTTCCTTTAAGTGGGGGAAAGGACAGTACTTTTGTTCTGTATTTGGCTGTTAAAGTTTATAAGCTGAGAGTTCTAACAATGACTTACGACAACGGTTTTCTGAGCAATATAGCATTAGATAATATTAAAAAAGCCGTTGAAATTTGTAATGTGGAACATGTTTTTTGTAAACCAAATCCGGATATTTTGAAAAGAATTTACAGAACCATGTTGCTTTACTCCGGAGATATGTGTGGAGCCTGCGATATTGGTACAAAAGCAAATATTTTTAAAATAGCTGCCGATTACAAAACGCCAATAATTCTTTCAGGCACTTCTCCATTAGAACAAGATTCATTTGTTCCGGATTCAATTCAAGACCTAAAAAGGTTTAAGTATATTCTTAATAGATATAGCGACCTTTCTAAAAAGGAAATAAATGATTTTCTAATCTACCCAAATCTTAATAATTTTTCTCTTTCTTTTTTTAAGTTTATTGGCAAATTTGGAAGAGAGGTTAAACCGCTTTTTTATATTAATGATTTTGAAGACAAAGAAATTGGGAACATAATTAAACATGAACTTTGCTGGAAAGACGACAATAGAGAGTATTCAAAACATTTAGACTGCGTTGCTGAACCATTTACTAATTACATAAGAAATAAAATTTATGGTTATGAAAGAAGATTGTGTCAGTTTAGCAACATGATTAGAAAAGGGGAAATTTCCAGAGATTATGCGGAAAATCTTTTTGAGGCAGACTCTATTAATTCTTTGCCTTCAAATTGGAAAACTATTATGGATAATCTTCACATAGATTACAATGATTTAGACAAAATTCTTAGCAACAAACCTTTAAAATTTGAAAAAAACATATCGAAAAGTAATCGGGTTTTCGAAATATTAGTAAAAATGAAGAGAAGGTTAAGAAATTGAATTATTTGTATGAGAAAGGATTTCTAACCATTCAATAGAGCAACAAAAACAAGAACTAAACCGTATATTTGCGCAATGGAAATGAAATTTTATTTTTAGTTACGAACAAATGATGTTATTTTTATTATTATCGGGAAAAATGCAAGATGAATAGATTAGGTAAACCACTTATAATAACATTATTACTGACTTTCTTTGTGAAAAGCTCATGTTTATCACAGAATTCAATAGATTCCTTGCTAAATATTCTTAACAAAGACTTAAACGATTCTGTAAGAGTATCTGTGCTAAATAATTTGGCGGTTCAATATTCCAATAAAAACATAAACGAATCGGAAAAATACAGTCAACAGGCTTACGAACTTTCTGTTTCAATAAAAAATGAAAGGGAAAAAGCCAAAGCTTTGCATAACCTCGGAATGGTAGAGTTCTACAAAGGTTTACGTTTTAAGGCAATGGATTATTTTCTTGAAGCTCTTAAAATATTCGAAAATATTGAGGATAAAAACGGCATTGCGAAAGAATCTAATATGCTGGGTCTCATCTATCAAGAGCAGGAAGAATTCGAAAAAGCTCTTGAATACTTTTTTGTTTGCCTTAAAATTAGAAAAGAACAAAACGATAAAGATGGAATTGCTTCAATAAATAACAACATTGGATTAGTTTTTAAGTCAAGTGGTGAATTGGAAAAAGCTTTGGAATATTTTCTAAAGTCTCTAAAAACGGCTCAGGAATTGGGAGACAAAGAAAGTTTGGGTTTGTATTATAATAATATTGGCTACATTCATTGGCTACGAAAAAACTATAGCCTTGCATTAGAATATTATTTGCAAAGTAAAAAAATTAGAGAAGAATTAAACGACTTGCAAGGTCTTACTAATGTTTATACCGATTTGGGAAATCTTTTTGTTGCTAAGGAAGAATTTGAAAAAGCTGAGGAATTTCTGGTTAACTCCTACAAACTTGCCCAACAGATTAATATTATTCATGAAATTGAAAGGGCTGCAAAAGGCTTGGCCTTGCTGTATGAGAAAACAGGGGATTTTGAAAATGCCTATAATTATTACCAAAAACATATTAGACTACGAGATAGCATAAACGACCAAAAAGTTGCAGAAAAAATTGTTGGACTTAAAATGCAAGGAGAATTTGAAAAGGAAAAGAAAATGAAGCAACTGCAACAGGAAAAATTGGATTTAGAGGCTAAAAGGAAGCTCGAAAAGGAGCGGTCAATAAGAAATATGTTTATTGTTGGGGCTTTGGGATTCCTAATTATTGCAATAATTGTTTACAGGAACTTTAGGGCGAAAAGAAAGGATAATCAACTGCTATCTCAGCAAAAAGAAGAGATAGTTAAGAAAAATGAAATTCTAAATCAACAAAATGAGGAAATTCTCGCCCAGCGCGATGAAATTGAGGCTCAGAGAGATCTGGCAACAGAGCAACGCGATAAAATATCAAGCCAGAATCGCGAAATAACAGATAGCATTTTATATGCAAAAAAAATTCAACAAGCTCTTTTTGTTAATGGTGAAGAGTTTTCAAAAATCTTACCCAAATCCTTCCTATTCTATAAACCTAGAGACATTGTAAGTGGCGATTTTTATTTTGCAGTAAAAAAAGGTAATAAAACCATACTTGCCGTTGCCGATTGCACCGGGCATGGTGTTCCCGGAGCTTTTATGAGTGTTTTGGGATTGTCGTTTTTAAACGATTTGGTTAATGAGAAAGGAATTGAAAGACCCAATGTTATTCTTAACCAACTTCGTGAAATGCTTATCGTTGCTCTAAAACAGCAAGATTCTTTAATTGAAGGCTCCACTAATAATTCAGTAAGCATAAAAGACGGAATGGATATGGCTGTAGTTTGTATTGATGAGAAAAACAAGCAGTTAGAATATGCTGGAGCAAACAGTCCTCTATATTTTATAAGGAAGGGAAAAACACAAATTGAAATAATTAAACCCGATAATATGCCTGTTGGAATTTATTATGGCGATGTAAAATCTTTTTCAAATAATACTGTTAACATTTCAATTGGCGATACTTTCTATTTGTTTACCGATGGCTTTGCCGACCAGTTTGGAGGTCCCTCCCCGGAAGGAAAAAAATTCAAATACAAAATGTTCAGACACTTGCTTTCGTGGCTTTCAACTAGAAAAATGGTTGAACAATTACCGGCATTGGAAACCACACTAAAAGAATGGCAAGGAAAGCACCCTCAGGTCGATGATATTTTAGTGCTGGGTTTCAGAATTTAGTTTTTTAATCCAAATCATATTAATTTTCAAGATTTTAACTATTTTTGATTGATAATATTTCTATAAAAAGATTATGAGCAATATATTTGGTGAATTCTTTCAAATAAGCATTTTTGGTGAATCTCACGGCGAAAATTTAGGTGTGGTTATTGGTGGTTGTCCCTCCGGAATTGGATTATCGGAAGATGATTTCCTTAAAGATATTGAAAGAAGAAAATCGGGTAACCCGGGAACAACGCCACGAAAAGAGGAAGATAAACCAAAAATTGTTTCCGGTGTTTACAAAGGAAAAACTACCGGCAGTCCAATTTGTATTCTTTTCGAAAATACTGATGCTAATTCATCAGACTACGATAAATTAAAAGAGTTTCCTCGTCCCGGTCATGCAGATTTTGTGGCAATGAAAAAGTACGGAGGTTTTAATGATCCCAGAGGTGGCGGACACTTTTCAGGACGTTTAACATTGGGACTTATTGCAGCCGGTGTAATTGCAAAAAAGATTATTAGGCCTCTAAATATTTCTGCAAATGTAACGCAGGCAGGCGGAATTGCTGATATTAACAAAGCAATTGAAACTGCAATAAAGGAAAACGATTCAATTGGTGGAATTGTTGAATGTGTAGCAAAAAACATCCCTCTAGGTTTGGGCGAACCTTTTTTCGATTCAGTTGAATCTCTTATTTCGCATGCAGTTTTTTCAATTCCTGCCATAAAGGCTATTGAATTCGGAAGTGGTTTTTCTTCAGCATCAATGAAGGGGTCCAAACACAACGATTCAATTATTTCAGCCGATGGAAAAACTCATACCAATAATGCGGGAGGTATAAATGGAGGAATTACTAATGGCAATCCTCTTATTTTTAGGGTTGCAGTAAAGCCAACTTCAAGCATACAAAAAATTCAAACTACATTAAATTTAAAAACTGGTACAGCAGACAAACTTTTTGTTGGCGGTCGTCACGATGTTTGTATTGCCCTTAGAGTTCCTGTTGTTCTGGAATCTGTAACAGCTATTGTTTTTGCAGATTTAATGTTAAAAGAACAGAAGATAAAAAGAATTAATAAATAAGTATTCAAAACCTCAATGTAAATTTAGAATCAAGAATGAATAAAATACTAATCTTTTTATCAATTATTCTTTTAATTTCCTCATGCCGAAAAGGTGAAGATGATCCATTATTATCGTTACGAAGCAGAGAAAATAGGCTAACCGGTTATTGGACACTAAACAAAATGAATGGATTTCATAAAATATATGATGAAAATGGATATTACAAATTATACCAAGCTGCATTTAATTCCGAAATAGACAATTCTTACTATTATTCAACAACATTCGATGTGCTTCCTGATAATTATTACTACGAATATTTTGAATGTAGAATGCTTATTAATGATGATAATACAATGGAAGTTTCTTACAGAAGTAAAGGAGTTTCTTGGTTTAATGATGACTTTAAGGGCTCTTGGTATTGGAAAAACGATCCCGGTAAGAACAAAGAATATGTTCAATTAACAGCATTTTTTCCAAATCTTGAAGATTTTGATTATCAAATATTAAGGTTAAAAAATAAGGAATTAATTTTAGTTTTATCAGTTAACGAAAGCGTAATAAATAATTCAGGCGAAATATCTCAAATTGTAGGTGAATATGTTTATGAGTTTCATAAAACGGATAATTAATTTATTAACCTACTTCTAGACACCTTCTTTAAGAACAACACCTTTTTGATTTTTACCATCAATTTTTATTGTTAGTGGTTTTTCGAATCTAATATGTCTAAGATATTTGTCTTCATATTCAGCTTTAATAGAATCTAAATACTCTAAATCGTAAAAACCATCGTTAATAAAAGGGTTAATTGTAAAATATCCTACCCTAAAAGATGTTAAATTTTGAAAAAAATGGGTTCCCTGACTTGGGTCTATTCTGTAATTTTCAAGTCCCGATTCAATAATTAATCTAGCTGCCGAAATTTGAGCCCATTTAACCGGAATTCCAAGCCATGGATCGCTTGAACCCCAACGTCCCGGACCAATAAGAATATAGTTTTCATTCTTCTTAACAAATTCATCATTTATTTTTGCAACGTGTTTGGCAATATTTTCCGATTCTGCCGGATCGAAAGATGATGGCTTAACATAGATTAGACTGTACATTTGCTTAATAATACCATTGCCCAAAGCGGAATTCGACAGAATAATTGTTTCTTCCTCTTTAACTT
>JAFGXD010000134.1 GCA_016936815.1 Bacteroidales bacterium | reverse complement strand
TACTAAAAATAAAATACTCGAATACTAGTGCATTCGTGGCATAATACCAGCGTTTTTCTACGTTTTTTCTGCGGCTAATTATATTTTAGCCAAGAGTTTACACGGAAATTCTATTACAATTACTAAAGACCTACTTGAACAATTGCTTTCTTATAAGGAAGTAAATTATTATTTCGAAAATTTCAGCAATAAAATAGAATACTGCCAAATTAAGGAAAGCAACAATAATTCCTTTTATTATATTCCAAATAGCTCCATTAAACAAAAAGGTCTGAATGTAATCACCAAAACCATCCACAGGAGAATTATAAAAAGTAAGTTGAGGTAGAGATGAAGTAAATTCAACAACATACTTATGCGTAGATATTGGATTGTTGCCAATTCTTTCGAAAATTTCAATTAATGGAAAATATCCAGCCGGCACTACAAAAATATGAGCTGCTGCAATGGTAACTGAGGTTGCAATAATAACTACAGCAACTAATTGACCAATAAGTTTAATAAAACGAGGCACAATTAATGGCACGCCATTATAATCTACCTCCTTAAATTCTTCACTACGCTTCCATAATACAGAAGTCAGCCACATTACAGCCAATGCAGAAATAACAACATTAGTTAGAAAAAACAATATGCTTCTTATCATTGGCCAAACTTCCATTCCTTTCAAACTTTTGAAAAAACCGGTAGCCCCAAACATATCTGCAAAAATCAAATAAAAGCCCCAAACAACAATACCGATAGAGGCCAACTTCACAATGTAGTAAAATCCTTTCTTGAAAAATGAGCCGTCATCAAGGCCATTCAGCGGGTTTGTAACAAATTTTGAATACATATTAATTAGTTTTGGTTATTAAAAATTCATTTTAAAAAATCAAACTAAAATATGAAAAAACTTTTACATGCAATAAGAAATTACAATAAACTAACAGAAAAATAATCTGAGAAAATAATTTTTGGAGATATAATGCCTGTATTTCAGTAATTTATATATTTCAGAATTCCTATTTTTTTCTTTTGACTTTTAATCATATTCTTACTATACTATTTCCAATAATCAAAATATCTCCATTCCCAACCATCCATTCTTAACAACGAGAGTAATTTCTCCCGATTTTTCAGCATCCTTAAATATGCTCTCCGACACTATAATCCTCTTTTCAATTCCTGAAAAATCAACATTTACATAGGATATTTGTCTGTTTCTCTGCCCTCTTGAACTATCCATTTTTCCATATTCTTTTACTCTATATTCTTTATTAATTATCTCAGAATCTGCAAAATAAAAATTCGAGCCCAACAAACAAAATAAAGATAAACTACCAATAATTAATGTGAAAACAAAGTACTGAGTAAGTAAATGAACCCTTTTGCCAATAATTCTGTTAATTCTTCTAAAAAAAATCAAGGTGAAAATTATTCCCGGACTTAAAAAAATTACTAATGGTAGTTCTGACCTAATTACTGTCTTACTCCACAAATTTAACGACCATGTTAATAATGCTAATCCCAAAATTGATAATAACCCAATTATATAAAGGATATTCTGCTTTCTTGAATCTGAAGAATTATTTTTCATTTTTGATTGTTTTGGTTTTTTTGATAAAAAAATTATTGATGTAAATTTCATAATTATTGAAAATCAATACAATTGGGAGTTTTCTGATTTTTTATAGGTGAAACACTTATTTAATTATCATTGTCCGGACCAAAATCTATATGTAGCTTTTTCCATAACTTTTTTCTTTAAAATTTTTGAAACTGATTTGATTATAGTTTTCGTAAATATGTTTCTTAACACATAATACTAAATGGCCAAAATTATACCAAAACATAGGTCAAATCTCTCGAACTCCTTTTACAGCATAGGATAGAGCGGTTAATAACTTATACTTGATTAATTCTTTTTTTTGGTTAAAAGTAAGTATTTTTGCCTAACCTTATAGATATTAATCATTTAAAACAAAAAGGAGTAATTATGGCACGAAAAAATGTAATTATTATTGGAGCTGCAGGAAGAGATTTCCACAACTTCAATACGTATTATCGTGGAAATGAAGCTTACAATGTGGTTGCTTTTACAGCAGCTCAAATTCCCGACATCGACGGAAGAAAATATCCTGCTGAACTTGCAGGCGAATTGTATCCTCAGGGAATTCCTATTTATGCTGAATGTGAACTTGAAAAACTAATCAAAGACCTAAATGTTGACGATTGTGTTTTTTCATACAGCGATGTAACTTACCAGCAGGTAATGGGAATGAGTGCAAAAGTTAATGCAGCCGGTGCAAACTTTGTTCTGCTAGGTGCAAAAGACACTCAGGTAAAAAGTACAAAACCTGTAATTGCTGTTGGAGCTGTTAGAACAGGTTGTGGTAAATCCCAAACTTCAAGAAGAGTTATTGAACTTCTTATGGAAGCCGGTCTTAAAGTTGTTGCTATTCGTCACCCAATGCCTTACGGAGACCTCGTTGCTCAGAAGGTTCAACGTTTTGCAACTATTGCCGACCTTGATAAGCACAAGTGTACTATTGAAGAAATGGAAGAGTACGAACCACACGTAACCAGAGGTAATGTTATTTATGCAGGTGTTGATTATGAAGCTATTGTTAGAGCTGCTGAAAACGATCCAAACGGATGCGATGTTATTCTTTGGGATGGTGGTAATAACGACTTCCCTTTCTACAAACCAGATATGCTAATAACTGTTGTTGACCCTCATAGACCAGGTCATGAACTAAACTTCTACCCAGGCGAAGCTACTCTAAGATTAGCAGATGTTGTGGTTATTAATAAAATGGACTCTGCTGACGCTGCTAACATTCAGATTGTTAGAGAAAGTATTGCAAAGGTTAATCCAAACGCTTTGGTTGTTGATGGTGCCTCACCACTTTCAATTGACAAGCCGGAACTAGTTAAAGGCAAAAAATGTCTTGTTATTGAAGACGGTCCAACCCTAACTCACGGTCACATGAAGATTGGTGCCGGTACTGTTGCTGCTCAGAAATGTGGTGCTGCTGAATTGGTTGACCCTCGTCAGTGGGCGGTTGGTAAACTTGCAGAAACTTTTAAAATTTATCCTAACATTGGAACACTTCTTCCTGCAATGGGATATGGCGAACAACAAAAAGCAGATTTGGAAAAAACAATCAACGCTGTTCCTTGTGATACAGTTGTTATTGCAACTCCAATTGATTTGCAACGTTTTGTTAAAATCGACAAACCTTGCGTTAAAGTTGGTTACGAACTTCAAGAAATTGGAACTCCAAACTTAAAAACTCCTATTAATGAGTTTATTAAGAAGTTTGTAAAATAGTTCTGAAAACTAAAAATAAAAAGCAACCTTATTTATTTGGTTGCTTTTTTTTTACAATTAAACCCAAATTATTTAAAACGTAGTTAACCCCTAAATAATCTTCATCATGTTTCTTTGTTTAAAAAAATATGATTCTGTTTCAAATAGCAACTTTTTTAATGACCGGAGTTTTTCTTTATGCTGTTGGTTGTTTGTTTTACTATTTTTTCATGAAAAAAAAGACAAACGGCTAAAATTTTAGAAAATTTCTTATTCCATATAAATACCATCATCAGTATACCCCAAAAACGGAATTATTTTAAAGTCTGCTGAATAGCCCGCAAAAATTCCAAATCCGTTTTCAACATTACAAAAAACCTGCACCGGCTCTGCAAAAGGATTGTTTCTGCTGGCCTGATGCCTTGAATATGAGATTGCATATTTGTAATATTCCTCAGAAACTGATTCTAGAATAAATGTAATAAACACAGGATTGCCCGACCATGAAGAAACCGCCCATTTGTCCATGTAAAATATTAGCTCATAATTCTTTCCGTTAATTAACTCATCGGAAAAAACAAAACCATTATCGCCCCATTCCAAATATTCCTCAACAACCGGATCATCGGAAATCAGGCTGGCCGGATATTCGTACTCATCATACTCATCGAAGGAAAACGACATTGCTCTAACAATATAAAAATTCTTAACAGAACCCGGGTCGTTTATCTTCATTCTACATTCAATAAGATTAGATTGATATCGGGTAACCGACAACGTATCAATACTTTCTATTGCAATTTTTTGAGGAATAGTATTACTTGCCCTGGCAGTTGTAAGCCCTTGGCAAGAAACTTCAATTTCGTATTTTCTTCCATGTTCCATAACAATACTCTCTAAACTGAATAATCCATCGCCAATACTATCGAGACTGGCAACAAATGAATTATTTTCATATAGTTTTACCTTTGCACCGGGTAAATTTAGTTGGTCAGACTTATCTAAAACGTGAAGGCTTTTGCTTACATGAACTAAAATAGAACTATCGGCATCGGAAAACAAACTGTTAATCACTATTTTATGCTCGCCATCGGGAATATCCATATCAAGTGTTTTTTCACAAGAAATAAAGATAAAAACTGTAAGAGAAACGATTATATATTTTAACTTCTTCATGCTTTCTAATTATTAAAATTTGAATGAATATCTAAACGATGGAATAATCGGGAATAAACTAACCTGTTTAAGCACCTTATTATTATTATCATCGGAACCAAAATACAGATAAAATGGATTTTTTCTGTTATAAACATTATAGAAGCCAATACTCCAGGTTCTTTCTCCCCATTTCAACTTTTTATTCATATTTATCCCTATATCCATTCTGTGATAAGCCGGCATTCTAAAAGAATTTCTATGAGGAAAATACTCAATTGGCTCGTTATAATAGTAATTATTCATTAAATCGTATGCCGAATTGTATTTTTCAATACCCAAAGTAACTGCATTTCCGGTTCCAAAAACCCAAGTTGCCGAAATGTCTACATTATCACTTATTTGATGCGAAACTACAACGCTAATATCGTGTCTTCGGTCGTATCGGTACGGAAAAATCTGTCCGAAAGAAATATTTTCGAATTGCCTTTCCGACCACGATAAAGTATATCCCACCCATCCTGTTGTTTTTCCCAAATGTTTTCTAAGAAGAACTTCGAATCCGTAAGACCATCCTTTGCCCATTTCAACTTTTGTTTCCCAATCGGAACCTGAGCCAAAGAAACTAGCACCTTCCTTATATTCAATTAAATTATTCATTTCTTTATAAAAACCTTCAATGCTTAAATCAAGATTTGGCTTAAGAGCATATACCGAGCCAATAACATATTGATGCGAATTCATTGGTTTTATGGAATCAGTTACCGGCAGCCACAAATCAGTGGGCAAGCCAATTCCTGAATTTGCAAGAAGCAGAATATACTGGTTCATTTGAGAATAGCCTGCCTTTATCGACATTTTTTCGTTTATTAGATATCTGGCAGAAATTCTGGGTTGAAGAGAGTTATACCAAGTATCTTTTACAAAAAATGCAGAATAATGAAGCCCAACATTGGCTTTAAACAAAGCAGTAATTCTAACATCGTCTTCTATATATAATTGCATTTCTTGACCATAGACCTTTGAATTTCCAAAGGCAGTATCGATATTTTGACTTGCATCTTCGTTTAGTGTAGCTTTTAGGGTGTTAATTCCCGGAGAGAAAGTGTGGGAAATATAATTTGTTCCAAACCTAATGTAATGATTGGGATTAGGAATAAAGTCGAAATCGATTTTTCCCCCAATGTCTTCAATCCCCGAATCGTAAGTAAAATCAAAAATATCTGTTGTAGTTTTGTTGTTTTCAGTACGTGACTCCTCAAATCTTTGTCCCACAAGAAATTTATACTTACTATAAGTTATTGTTGTATTACTGAAGAGTTTTTTATTCAAAATGTAATTCCATCTTAAAGCAGTAGTAATATTGCCCCATTGAAGACGGAAGTTATCTTTAAAGTCGTATTCAATACCATTTTCAACGTAATCGTATTTCGATTTCGAATATGCCTTGTCTCTTCCGGTATAGGCACTTAGATAAAGGTGAGATTTTTCTGAAAATTTGTGGTTTATTTTACCATTCAAATCGTAAAAATAGTAACCGGCCGTAAGTTTCTCACCTCCGGAACTTGCTCTAATTAATGGTTGAGCAAGAACATCTATGTAAGTTCTTCTTCCTGAAACAATAAAAGAAGTTCTATCCTTAATAATAGGCCCTTCTAAAGTAAGTTTAGAAGCAATTATGCCAATGGAACCTTCGCCTTTAAACTCCTTTAAATTTCCTTCTTTCATTCTAATATCTAAAACAGAAGAAAGTCTTCCTCCATACCGAGCAGGAAATCCACCTTTTACAAGTTTTACATTTGAAATAGCATCGGCATTAAAAACAGAAAAGAATCCAAAAAGATGGTCTACGTTATAAACCGGTACACCATCGAGAAGAATAAGGTTTTGATCTGGCCCTCCTCCCCTAACATAAAGACCTGCCGTTCCCTCTCCACCCGATTGCACTCCCGGAAGAAGCTGAATAGTCTTCATTACATCAACCTCTCCTAGAAGAACGGGAAGTTTTTTCATTTCCAAAATAGGAATTTCAACCATACTCATCTCGGTAGATTTCACCTTTTTGTCGCTTCTTGATTCAACAATTACAACCTCCTCTAGTGCAATTGAAGGACTTAGGTTAACCGACAGCTTTGTGTTTTCATTAAGATTTAAGTCTTTTTGGTGAGTTGAGTAACCAATATAAGAAACAGTAAATTTTACCGGTCCTGCAGGCACAGTTAAGGAATAAAAACCATAATCGTTGGTAATAGTTCCAAGCCGAAGAGTTTCGTCGTAAACACTTGCCCCAATTAGCTTTTCACCTGTTTTTGCATCGGAAACATAACCGCTGATTGTAACTTTTTGCCCAAAACCTGTAAGGGAAAATAGTAAAAGAACTACTGCTAAATACTTCACTTTTAACTTATTTAATATTACCTAATACACATAAACCAAAACTTTCCCTTAACGCATTTGTAACAAATTTATTTTCCGTTAAGCGAAATGTTTTCTTAAAATATCAAGAAAAAATTGTGGAGGTCTGCAAGCATTCATCGTTTCGGAGTTTAAGAAAGCCAAGACTGCCTCTGCCGTATTAATAAGTTCGTTTTGCCTATTAAAAATTTCGCAATAAAAAGTAATTCTGGCACCGGGTAGTTCTTTTAGAGTGGTTCTGACAATAATCTCATCGTCGTAGTATGCCGAATGTAAATACTTAATATTTAATGAAATAACCGGCATAAGAATTCCTTTTTCTTCCAATTCACGATACGACATTCCCAAATCTCTCATAAGTTCTGTACGTCCCATTTCGTAGAAAGAGGGATAATTTCCATGATAACAGAAGCCCATTTTATCGGTATGACTGTACTGGATTCTTATTGAAATTTCGTTAGAAACCATAAGCCTATTTTAAAGGTGAATCTTCCTCCTTGGCCATGTGGTTGTATGTTAGTTTATCGAGCCAACCAGGGAAGAATTTCTTTATTCGCACGGTCAATTTGCCGGTTGAAGTAAGTACTAAAGTTCTTTTTCTTTTTATTATTGAATTAGTTATATGCTTTGCAACTTCTTCTGCCGACATCATTTTACTTTCGTCTCTTGGAGTTTCTCCCTGAGCTGAACCATCGGGGGCAAGAGCTGTTTTACGAATATCGGATGCAGTAAAACCGGGTGCAGCAATTAGCACATGAAGCCCTGTTTTAAGGTTTTCAATTCTTAAAGCCTCAAGAAATCCATGAATGGCAAATTTTGAAGCGGAATATCCGGTACGAGCGGGCAAACCCGAAAAACCGGCAATTGATGAAACAGCAACTACCGAACCCTTTGATTTTAGCAAATAAGGCAAAGCATATTTAGTGCAAAAAACTGTACCCCAGAAATTTACATCCATTAATCTGCGAATAACATCTAAATGCAAATCTGCAAAAAGAGCTCTCATAGAAATTCCGGCATTGTTTACAAGAACATCGATGGTTCCGTATTTTTCCACCGTTTTCTCTATTAGCAACTTACAATCATCTTCCTTCGAAACATCGGTTTTAACTAACAAACAATCAAAACCTTTTGGGTCGAAAAATTCAGATTTCTCTTTTTCCAGCAGTTCAAGTCTTCTGGCAGAAAGAACCACTTTAGCGCCTCTTGAAGCAAATTCTTTTGCGCAAGCAAGACCAATTCCTGAAGAAGCACCGGTAACAATTACTATTTTTCCATTCATTATTTTAAATTTTTACAAAAGTAAGTATAGTTTTTGGTAGAATAAAACATTTTTTTATGCTACGTAAGAATTTGATAATAAATAGACTACTTCCTCGAGGTAAAAAAAAAAGGGAAAAAGAGTAGAAGTTTTTTGCATAAAAGGAAATAGATAGTATCTTTGCAGTCGCTTTTTAAAAAGCTATCGTTCTTAATAAATTTTGATCTTGTAGCTCAGTTGGTAGAGCATCCCGATTTATCGGGAGGGTCCTTAGGTTCAAACTTGTAATAGAATATTTTGCTCAACAGGAGCATC
>JAFGXD010000133.1 GCA_016936815.1 Bacteroidales bacterium | reverse complement strand
GACAGGTGGAAACCAAGCAAGATATTTGGAATGTCTTTATTATGAAGATTATACAGAAACCCCTCTACTTAGTGCTATTAGAGAAATTCTTGAAGAAAAAGGAGGCCTAATTGCCGGCACTAGCGCAGGAGCTGCGGTTTTATCGGAAACAATGATTCAGGGAGGAGGAAGTTATGGGGCAACTCTTGCAGGTGTACTTCATCAAGATATTAATCTTGCAAATTATGAGGACAATTTTACACCTTTTACCGACAAAAAGGATGGACGTGTATGGATTGGAAAAGGATTTGGATTCTTACCTTCCCATATTCTGTCAGGTACTCATTTTATTGCCAGAGGTAGAATAGGAAGACTTCTAACAGCCTCCCTCTATTTAAAAGGAATAATAAAGAAATCGGTTACAGGAATTGGAGTTGATGAAGATACCGCTGTATTTTGTTTTTCAGACAACACATTCGAAATAATTGGTGCATTAGGTGCACTAATAATCGAAACTTCAAATTCTAGATCTCTAAAATGCGGGAGAGGGCTTTCGATTCATGGAGAAAATTTTGTGCTTCATTATTTGGAACATGGAGACAAATTTAAAATAGATATTGAAACGGGAGAAATAATTATTGAAAAGATAAATGAAGGGAAATCAAAAATACAGTCTATAAAAAATGAAAAATTCTATATTGAACCCGACATTTTTGGAAGAAATACCATCAGAGATTTTATTCAGCAATGCTTAATAAATTCAGATTCACCATGTGCTATTGGAACTGAATTGGTTGATAATACAGAATCGAGCTACGACAGTATTCTTTTTCATGATTTGGTTAAGGAAGATACTATTTTGTTTAGATTTACAAGAAATGAAAAAACAACAGGCTGGACAGGTTCTGTTTCTTACAACTGGTGGGGAAAAGGTGACCGAAGCTTTCCGAAACTTGAAAAGGTAACTGAAAACAGATTTTCATTTACAAATGTAGATTGCAAAATTATTAGAATGGATGTACTGAATTTTCCTGACATGAGCGATTCTTCAAATATTCAAATTAAATCGGAATATCTTAAAAAAGGATATAGTGAACAAGATTGGCAAGAATTATTCGACGATTATAAAAATTACCGGCTTGGTTTATTATTATTGCCAATTGACAAGAGCAACATTGAGGTTCATTCATTCTTTTTCGATTACGCATATTACGATTATGACCAAAACGGTCGTTATTCTCCGCCCAGATATAAAAATGAAAATGAATCCGGGAAATTCCAGGATTACGACATTGTGCAAATGAATACAGCTGCTTCCACCGAAATTTTTATTGATGGACAAGCAGCAGGAGTAACAAACAACTACGGAATTTTAAATCTGAATGTAGGAGATTGGTCGAAAATAAAGGCAATTTACCATGGGAAAAGAAACGATTATTCTGTTGAAACTGAGAATAATGGTATTAGAACAGCAATATTAGTATTCGAAGAAATTAGGTAGTTCTTCAATTTGGCCATAAAAATGAATGCTTTGATTTTTTTCTCTACTCCACCAACCTCTTAATTTCAGCCTGAATTACCTCTTTTGTTGAAGAATCGTAAACGTAGGCTACAACTGAGCAGTTTGAATATACAAAATCAGCCGGCAAAGTATAGGTGTAGTTTTTGTTTTTTGTTTCGCCTTGTGAAGTAGCTGCGGTGGTTAATGCATCGCCCCAAACTCCGGTTATACCATCTCGTAAAACATGATTATGCACATAATTCTCATCAATTACTCCATGGTTTAGCTGTCCGGAAACTATTCCGTCCTCAACTAAAAAAACAGCCAGACTTACAGGATTATTCCAAGAACTTAGAAAATTTGCATCTATGCTGCAATTCAATTGCCTACTGGTTGTATCAAACTCATTTTCAATAACTAGGTAAATATCGGCTTGTTTAATTGTCATTTTTATTGCCGCCTGATTATCTTCAAGCAATAAAACTGCTGCATCTCCCCATAAATCCGGATTAAGATTTAGACTCGATTCATATTCTTTTCTATTTACCAATCCTTTTGGCAATCCCATTGAAGAAGCTCCAAAATGAGCATCTAATTCTTCTCCTTCATCGGTACGGAAATCGGTTGGAAACTGAGGTGGAGCAGGAAATGCCAATGAACTTACATGAATGGCCATCGGAATAATTATATAACCGTCGTAATATGGCTTATGATACTTTTCCATCATTGCTTCCAAAGCATGGTGGCCGTCGGGGCAATAAGTACACATGTGGGCAGTAAAATCCTCTACAAGAATCTTTTTAGGATATTCAGGATAAATAACAGTATCGTAACCCTTCTTAACGTATGGAGGTTCAATTTTTTCGCAGGAAAATGTTAAAGTAAAAAACAAGCCTGCTATGCAAAGGAAAAGTATGCCTTTTAATATTTTCATGATTCAATAATTTAAAAACTACTAACAATTGAAAGAGAAAGACCAGAGGATGCGGGAACTGCACGACAAACTCCACCAACGCAAACCACACCGGCTTTTTGTCTTCCATAAGCTATTGTAAATGTGTTTGCTCCCCTATTGTAACCAACAGCAAATTTGGGATAATGAAGTTTTTGGTCTTCGTTTACATTTCCGTAATTATACAAATTTATGAGAGTAAAAAACCATTGTGGAATTGAAATTTCCAGTACGGCTGCTGCCCAATTGCCATAATCGTCTTCTGTTGCCAAATGTTGAAGCTCCAGTCTATAAGCTGTTCTTGGCTTATGTTTGTAGGTAATATCTGCAATAATAATATTCGATTTAATTATTCCTTGTGTTTCTACTGAATTTGCCCCATGAATTATATCGTTGTTATACTGATGATTGATATAAGTAAAAACTCCTTTAAACTTCTTGCTGATTTTCTTTGTAAGCTCGAAATTTAAGTCCTGATAAAACAAATCGTCGCTAAAAAGTTCCGAAAAGTAATTTCCTGAAGAAGCAGTATAACCTAAAGTTCCGGGTTCACCAATTTTAATTGTATCGTTTACTGCTTCTTTGCTTATATTGGCCATTCTGGTATAATTAATTGAAAGAAAAGTTCCGTATTTTCCACCTAAAAGACTTTCCTTTTTAAAAGTATAGTTTATCTCCCCTCTTAATCCTGCTTCTCCCTTTAGCTGAGTTGCATAAGGGTACATGGAGGCAAGCGAATAAGTATGTACTCGGGTAATATCGGGCACATAATTAATATTCAAATCAGAAATAAGCGCCGACCTGTCGGCTCTAAAACTCATGTTATCAATTCTTTTGGCGGTAAGCAAAACTCCTAATCCTTTTTGAGAAAAACTTGCGTTAAAGACCAATGCCTCACCGTTTTTGTAAATAAAGCCATTATCGCTTGAAGGGTCGTTTATTTTTATGGCATATTCTCCGGAAACAGCAACTTTGCCGCGGTTTATTTGCAAACGATATGCCGAAGCACCAACATTTTCGGGCAAATAATACAAAGAACTATTGTCTACCTGATATTTACTTACAAAGCTTGAACCTAATATAATACTTGTTTTACTTTCCTTTAAACATGGAACAAGCTGATTTAATGAAAATTCGCCATCAACACCTTTAACATTTCCTTTGTTGTCCCAAAAGGAGCGTTGACTTCCCATAAGAGCTTTTACCATAATTCCGCTTGTAACAGCATATCTAACACTTATTCCATTAAAAGCATTATCGTAGCCAAGATTTTTTTCCTCGTAAGAACGAAGAATAAGACCGGTACCAAACTGCTCATAGAAATTGCCAACAGTAACTTCCAATCCGTCGGCCACATAAGATGCGTACATGTACGGAATACCCTGTCCCCGGTATCTTGAATCGAAACCGTTTAATGGAGGAAGATAAGTTTCGTAACGTATTCCTGCCTTAAAAGCGCCTTTGGTATAGTTGAAATTTGCGTACGAATTAATCCCGGTAAGTTCTTTTGGAACAACAGCACCAATAAGACTGTCGTTTGCATAATATTGGGCATCCAGTTGAAAACTTCCATGAAGCTGCCCTTCCGATTGGGAAAAAGAATTTAGGGAAAAGAGAGCAACAATAGTAAGAAAAGCAAGTTTTTTCACAGTAAAAAATGTTTTAATTTTATAAAAATGAAAAGATTAGTGCGCAGATGGATCTTCTCCGTTGTTAACTTTCTTAATTACCTCAAGAAGGGATTCTTCGTCGCCTGTAGCGTAACCTGCATGTTGCCAAACAATATTTCCTTCTTTGTCGAGAACAAAAGTATGAGGTACGTTAACAACATTCATTGCTCTTTTAAACTCAGAGTTTTCATCGAGTAGAATTTTACATTCCCAGCCCTTAGAATTAACAAAGGGAGCCACTCTTGAAGAAGAGTTTGCATCGTCGATTGAAATAGCATACTGCACAAAATCCACTTCTTCCTGCCAATCTTCATAAACCTCGCCAATGGCAATAAGTTCTTTAATGCAAGGTTTGCACCATGTTGCCCAGAAATTAATAATAACAACCTTTCCTTCGGTTGCTATGTCTTCTGAATTAACAACTGTTCCATCAAGTGATTTAAGGTTAACAGATGGAAGTTTCACTTTTTTTTCTTCTTGTGAAAAGCTTGAAAAAGTGATAAACAAAACTGTGGTAAAAAGAATTAAATTTTTCATAAATGCAAGTTTAATATTTCAATTATACCTTCAAACAAATATAGCACCAAAAATAACATATAATATTAGGTTTTTTGTTTCTGTGGCTCAATAATTAGAGAAAAAGAGGTAAAAATCCATTATTACCCCTATTTTTTTCTCTTTGTTTTCACTTAGATAAAAAGAGAAACCCCGCCTTTTTGGGGCAGGGTTTCAAAGAATTTATAAAATTCAAATTATTTATTTAGAATGAATTTTTGAGTAACAACTGAATTATTGTTTTCAATTTTAACAATGTAGGTACCTTCAGGTTGATTAGTAAGGTTAATCATTTGTAGGTTTTCAGCATTATTAACTGAGATAACAACTTCACCAAGAACGTTATAAACGGTAATTGTTGAGTTTTCAGCGTTTCTAACATTTAAAATTCCATTTGAAGGATTTGGATAAATAACCACCTCAGTTGGCAAAATATTATTTTCGAATCCAACACTAATATCAGATTTTACACCATTCATTATTTCTCCTGTTGCATTGTCAATAACCATTCCAACAATAACAATATTGTTTTCATTGTAAGCAGCAGGAATTGTATAAGTGTAAGCTTGTGAGTATGCGTTATCTGCAACAATTGTAGCAGGAATACTGGCAGCAGAACCTTCAAAACCTCCTAAAATTGCTCTTGCCACATTGTTGTAAACCATTTGAGCTGCAGGAACCGGATTTGGTAATGATTCGTAGCCTCCCATTGGGCCATTAGCACCACCTGAATAATAGTTTGCCTGATTATATCCAGAGGCAGTACCCGTAACACCATTTTCCATAATTACAGCATTAAAACGAAGGTCAGCTCCTGAAATACTAGCAACAAAATATCCTTCAACTTCAAAACTTAATACCCTTGTAGTTGGATTCCATGTATTATTTATAATGGAAAGAGCAACAGGAGGAATATTATTAATCTTCTCAAGATAAGCAGCTTCAAAAGCAGATGGGTCATACTCGGCATCAGCTTCTCTGTCAACCAATCCACTTGGATAACCACTAATCAAGTCTCCAACAGCATTATCATATTCAGTAACAACCATTGGGTCTCCATTATGTACAGCTATTCCAATCCATGTATCAGGATAAGTTTCATCCATGTGTTCTAAAGCAACATTCTGACTAACGTTTTTTTTATCATCACAAAATCAGGTTGTTACAAATCCGAGTTCTTCTTTAGTCAATTCAAATTTACAAATTT
>JAFGXD010000132.1 GCA_016936815.1 Bacteroidales bacterium | reverse complement strand
TTACAATAATAAGAAAAGTTTTTGGGATTTGGAAATTTTATTTTGGGGGGGAAAGGGGGATTTAGGGATTTAATTCTAACAAATATTGCACTGCTTAAAGTTTCATTTATATTATTAAGTTTCATCAGAGAAATTTTTATGGAGTCGTTGTTGATAAAATCAATTTTCCCATTAAACGAAATAGAATCATCTTCTTCTTTCCCGTATATAAAATTAATTTTATCATTAGGGTTATATTCATACTTGACAGTATTTTTGTCCAAGTATTCACCATCAATCAGGGTATTAAAATAACCATCATTAGTAAATTCAACACAAAAATTCTGCCCATCAATGTTTTTCCACTTACCTATTAGTGTCGTTTTTTCAGATTTATTATCAGATTCATTACTATCACACGCTATAAAAAAGCAACATGTTAATAATATCAGAGGAAATAGGTTTAGTTTCATAGTACTGAGCTTTGATTAATAATCTAAGCAACGAGATTTGTCATTTTTTATTTTTTACTGAAATACATTATTAGTATAAAAACATCAGAGCTAAAAATAGAAATCATTATTTACGGTTACAGAGATAAAATAATCAAATAATCAATGTCAAATCTTAATATAAAAAGAGAAAGTAGAACCTTTGCCAATTTTTGATTTTATGGATATTTCGCCTCCTAACATTTCTACATAAGCCTTGCAAATGGAAAGTCCTAGGCCTGAACCTTCGTAAGGACTGTTATATCCCATGTCGGCTTGCACAAATCGGTCGAAAATTATTTTTTGCTTGTTTATTGGAATTCCCATTCCTGTATCTGTAATAGAAAACTTTAACAAATTTTTGGCTCTATGTGCTTCAATTGTTATTGAACCTTTATCGGTGAATTTTATGGCATTTTTAATAAGATTTGTTAGAATAGATTCAAATTTGTTTTTATCGGTAGTTATTATAGATTGATTTGACCTTATTTTATTTGCTACAATAATCTTAATATCCTTTATTTCAACTTCTTTAGTAAAAAAATCGGTTAGAAATTCTATTGTTTCATTTACATCTACTTTAACAAAATTTATGGGCATCTGACCCGATTCAATTTTTGAAATCTCTATAATGTCGTTAATTGTATTAAGCAATCTTTCGCTGCTAAGTTTTACCATTTCCAGAAATCTTTCTTGCCTTTCTTTAGTAATATTGGGTTTTTGAAGAAGATCTACAAATCCCATTATGCCATTCATTGGAGTACGAATTTCGTGACTCATATTTGCCAAGAAAGCAGATTTTAATCTATTGCTGTTTTCTGCATCTTCCTTGGCTTGCCTTAGTTCAGTAATTAATTTTTGTCTTTCAGTTATTTTCCATACGCTGTCCATTAATAGCGTCAATTGTCTTACATCAGATTCGTCATAATCTGTTTCTTTGTTTGCTACTCCTGTAACAGCCACAATTTTATCGTCAACAATAACAGGAATAGTTAAAAACTTGAAGAGATTTACATGACCATTTGGAATTCCTTTAATTGTGGGATCTCCTGCTAAATAGTTATTTATTATTATTGGCTTTCTTTGTCTTACAGCCTCTCCCCAGCAACCTGTTTTGTCGAGTTCGTAAACAGATTGATAATTAACTACCTCACATTCTTTCATTACTTCCTTTGACCAAGAATTAAGGGAGAACAGCTTTGTTTGTTCGTTATAGAAATATATGTAACCTATCTTCGAGTTGGTTAAATCAACTGCTTCATGTAGTGCAAAATCCAGCAATTCCTGTAATGAATTAGTTTGAAACCTTGAAATATTAAGCAGACTTTGAAGCCTTTTGTTATGAAATTCGATTTCTCCGGTTTGTTTTAACAATATGCTTTCATGTTTCTCCAAAGTTTTTGTTGCTCTTTTAAGTTCTGAATTCTTTTTTAGAAGATTTTTTGTGTATTCTGATAATTGTTCATTTGCTGATTTTAATTCTTCGTTTAGGCACTCATACTCGTTGTTTTTGTTTGTTAGTTCTTCGGATGTTTTAATAATTTTTGTTTCTGCAAGTTTTCGGTCGTTTATATCCATAATAAATCCCTCAAGAAAAAGAAGATTCCCGTTATTATCGAAAACAGGTTGTCCTTTTTCCCAAACCCATATTTTCCGTCCTTTTTTATTTGTAATGAGATACTCGTGCCAAAAGGGTTCTTTTCTATTAACGGAAAATGTCCATTTTTTCCATATTACTTCTCTGAATTCAGCAGCAATAATATCGTTAAATGAAATCTTTTTGTTGCCTATAACATCCTCCTTTTTGTATCCGGTAATTTCCTCAAACTGATTGCTAAGATAGTTCATAGTCCAGTTTTTGTCGAAAGCGCATCTATAAACAAAACCCGGCAGATTTTGTATCATCATATTCCAGGTTCTTTCTTTTTCAAACAATTCCTTTTCAGTTTTTTTTCTTTCCGAAATATCTCTTGAAATGCCTATTATTCCTATGGGGCTGTTATTTTCATCTCTTAAAAAACTCATATTTTCTTCCACAACAACAACACTACCGTTTTTTCGTATATTTTCGAATTCCTCTATTCTTGTTCTGTTTAAGTCTTTTGAGGGAGAGTTTTCTATTTTCATTTCTTCTGCAAAAACTGCTTGAGCTTTTTTCTGTGAGGAAGAAGTAAGAATATTAACAACAGGCGTGTTGATTAATTCTTCCGGTTTGTAACCCAGAGCATTAAAACATGAGGGGCTAAGATAGGTGTAATTAAGATTCAAATCCAGAATCCAAATTACATCAGAAGATTTTTCGGTTATCAGTCTAAATTTACTTTCCCTTTGACTTAAGTTAATTTCATCATTTTTTAAGTCGGTAATATCGTTAAATACGGTAACAAAAAACCCCTTTTTCTCCGAATAAGCATTAACTTTATAATACCTGCCAAGATTTTCTGAAAAGCTTTCGAATGTTTCGTTACCTTTTGTAAGAGCTATTTTTCCATAAAATCCAATCCAATCGAAGTTGCTATTCTCTATTCCGGGTATTGCTTCCGTTACGTTTTTTCCTGTTATTTCAGCAGACTTAAGTCCTGTAAAATTTTCGAAAGCCTTATTTACAAAAAGAAATTTGTAATCAACCGGATTATTGTCTTTGTCGTAAACCGCTTGATGATAGGCAAATCCTATGGGAGAATTTAATAGTAGCTTTTCGTAGTTTATTTGCATTATTTCGGTTTTTAGTCCATTTTTTGTTCCACCAACAAGAGTTTTTTTACATCGTAACCTCTTTTGGTTAATCTATTTAGCAATTCGTTGTAAACTTCCTTGTCCATTAAGGGAGATCTGGATAAAATCCACAAATATTTATCTGATTTACTACCAATAACAGCCCATTTATAATCGGAATCTAATTCAAGTACAAAATAATCAGCATAAAAAATCCAAAAGAATGATACTTTTAGTTTTGAAGGAATTTTTGGATTTGGAATTTTTGCCTTTCCTATTGCAGTAGATTTTGGTCCTTTAAGGCTGCCTTTAAACCCTGAATTAATGACTTTAATTTTCCCGTCTTCCCTGAAGGAATAATCTGCCGTAACTCCAACCAGTCCTCTTTCGAAACTATGATCGTATCGTGCAATTTCGTACCATGTACCAAGATACTTTTCAATATCTAATTCATTTACAACGGTTTTATCAATCATTGTATTTTGGCTGTTAATGTTTATAACAAATGTAAATAAAAATAACAGCATTGTAATCCCTTTGGCCATCTTGTTCTCTTTTTTGTTTGTTAAATGCATATACTATAAGAATTCCTGTTTATTTTTTAACACCAATAATCCAGTTACCATTTAACCTAGTGAAGAAGTTAGTGGCAACAAGTTAACTGCACTGCAAATAATTTTTATCAGATAACATTGATAATAAATACATATTTGCTGTTATTTTACTAAAACTTAACTTTTCTTCAATTATAATTGAACATTTTCATAAAAAATAGAAGTTCTTCAGTTATAAATGAAATGTAATCTAAACTTGTTGAGAGCTCGCCTGCGGCTCGTTTGTTCGTTTGTCGTTGTATTGTTTGTCGTTTGTCGTTGCTTTGTTAGTTTGTTGATTACTTTAATAGGAGAAATTTTGTGGGTTTCAACATTGGTTAAATTGTTTTTTTTACAGAAAAATAAAATGTGGTTCCTTTGTTTTCTTCCGAAACCACAGTAATATCGCCTCCCAACATTTCTACATAAGCCTTGCAAATGGAAAGTCCAAGGCCTGAACCTTCGTAAGGACTGTTATAACCCATGTCGGCCTGAATAAAACGATCGAATATTTCTTCTTGTTTTTCTTTAGGAATTCCCTTACCGGTATCTTTTACAAAAAATTCTGTGCAGTTTTTACTCGGTTTTGCTCCAAATTCTATATAACCGGATTCTGTAAATTTAAGCGCATTCTTAATTAAATTTGTTAGAATTGATTCCAGCTTAGCTTTATCGGTATTAATAAAGAAATTTTTTGTTGTCGTTTGTTTAATGATTAATTCCAAGCCTTTATTTTCAGCTTCTTTAGCGAAAAATGACTTAAAATAAAGAAGAGTTTCATTTACATCTACTTTTGCTATGTTCATGGGAATTTGACCCGATTCAATTTTCGAAATTTCTATAATGTCGTTAATGGTATATAGCAATCTTTCGCTGCTCTTTTTTACCATTAGAATAAATCTTTCGTGTTTTTCCTTAGAAATATTGGGATTTTCGAGCAATTCAATAAAGCCCATAATACCATTCATTGGGGTTCTAATCTCGTGACTCATATTTGCTAGAAAAGCTGATTTTAGACGATCGGATTCTTCTGCTTTTAATTTTGAATTTACAAGCTCGTTTTTTGTTCGAGAATTATGTAATGCAATAGATGCCAACTCGGCAAAAGCGGCAACAGTTTCCTTATCTTCATCGTTAAAACCACCCGGTTTATTTGCTAAACCAAGAAGTCCAACCGCTTTTTGTTTAATAATTAATGGAGCAAACATAACATTATTAAGAACTGAATGACCTTTTGGCATAAGTTTTATCCATTCGCTATTCATAAAATCGTTATGATATATAGGCATTAAAGAAGAATATGCTTTAGATCTTAATCCTCTTATTGGCATTGGAAGACTTGTGTCTACTGTGCAATTAAATTTCCCTGAGTCTAGAAACAGCACTTCATTTTCTAAGCCATTTGCAGCTAAAAGTGCCACATATCCGGATGTGGCTCCGGTAATTTTTTTACATGAATCGAACAAATTTCTAGCAGTTTCTTCAAAATCATCTAACTCTAATATGTTTTTTGCACCTTCAAAGAGTTTCTCCTGAATTAGAAAATGTTTGCTTGTTTTGTTTAAAAGCTCTTTAATTCTATTATTTGATTCAATTGTAGTTTGATTTGTTTTGCTGAGCTCATCATTTGTTTGCCTCAATTCCTCGTTAAGTGCCTCGTATTCTTCTTTATGAAGCAATATTTGTTTATTGCTTTCTTCCAATTTCTGTATTGTTTCTTCTAGCTCTGCATTCTTATCCTGCAAATCTTTTTCTTGTTGTTTGCGTTCGGTAATGTCTTCGAAAACAGTTGAGAAATAGCCCGGTTGAGGACTGGCAGCGGTAACATGTAAGAATTTTTTGGCAGGTTGAAAGAAAGCTTCAAAAGAAGCAGGCTTTCCTGTTTCGGCTACTTCGGAATATACATCAAAAAACGGAGGATATCCCAAGCCATAAGCCTCTGAAGCAAGTCTGCCTACAAGTTTTTCTTTTGGTATTCCCATTATTCTTGAAAAGGATGGATTAACATCTATTATTCTGTAATCAACAGGTTTACCATTTTCATAAACTATTTGGTCGTAGCAACTTGCAGCAACCATATTTTCGAACATAGTGCGATATTTCGATTCGCTAATTTTAAGCAATTCTATATTCTTATGCTTTTCTGTAGTATCCTCAATAATGGCTAGTATTTTATCAGCAACCCCTTTAGAATTATAAATTGGTGCAGCACTAAGGCTAATATTTACTAGATTTCCATCTTTTCTTTTTCTAATTACTTCTATACCAGTAACAGTTTCTCCCAAAAGAACTCTCTTCTTAATTGCTTGAAACTCTTTAATATTTTCTTCAGGAACAAGGGGAATAAATTTATTAATTACTTGCTCTTTTGTCCATCCGAAAATATTTTCTGCTGCCTTGTTCCAACTTACAACATTTCCTTTTTTATCTAAGCCTAAAATTGCATAAGGAGATGAATTAATTATGGCTCTCTGGTATTTTTCGTTTTCGGCTAAAATATCTTGTGAGATTTTCTGAGCAGTAATATCAACAATTGAGGTAATAAAAAACTCGGGCTCACCGTTTTCGTTACGGTGCAATGCGACACTAACATCGGCATAAACCCTCGTTTTGTTCTTATGAAAATAAGTCTTTTTAAATCTTATTGTTGGAGTTTTTCCGTTAATTAATTCTTTAAGATATCTGTTAATAACAGGTATTTCGTCTTTAGGTGTTAATTCTTGCCATTTTTTATTTTGAAGTTCTTCCTTAGTAAATCCCAACATGTTACAAAAAGCAGAATTTACATATATTGTTCCATCTAATTTTGTAATTGACTTTCCAACATTTGCTACTTCAAAAACATTTCTAAATTTAATTTCCTGAGTAATTTCATCTGTAACATCGTGACAAAAGCCCAAGAAACTTGAGTCCGTAATTTTAAAAGCTGTTATGTTCCACCATCTTTTTTCACCATCTTTTCTAACAAAAGCAAATCTATCTGTTGCAAAACCATGCTTAACAACCTTTACAAAATGTTCTATGCCTTTTTCTACAAAATCTTTATGCAGTAAATCGGGTATTTTCTTTTTAAGCAGCTCACTTTCCGAATAACCGGACATAATGCATGAGGAGGGATTAACTTCTGTATATTCACCCTTTTCATTGGCTCTAAAAACACCGTAAGGCGTGCTGGAAATGTATTTGCTGAATTTTTTTTCACTCTCCTCAAGATTTTTTTCAGCCTGAACCCTTTCCGAAATATCTGTTAAAGCCATTCTTATTTGAACATCATCGTTTAAAAATGTTTTAACTGCCTTTACTTGAACAAAAACCTCACTTGCTTTCCCAACCAACAGAAATTCAAATTTAACAGGTTCCGAATTATTAAGAACAGACTTTATCTTTAAATAAAAATTATTTTGAAAGTCGGGATGTACAAATCGAGTGATTTTTTCCTTTAAAACAGCATTTTTCTTGCCATTTACTAAATCTATAAAAGTATTATTTGCATTTAAAATTTTCATTTCACAATCGAAAATTACGTATGCAACAGGTGCTTGTTCAAATAACTCTTTGTAGTGTTGTTCCGAAACCTCTAATTCTTCCCTAATTCTGGCAAGTTCAACATTTTGAAATTCAAGTTCTTGTTGATAAATGTTAATTTCCTCAAGAATCTCTTCAATAGGTTTGTTTTTGAGTTCATCAGGATTAATTCCTTTGTTCGAAAGGACTTCTTTAATAAGTTTCTGAATTTCTCTTGGATTTTGTTTTTTCATGTTGATTTTTATTAGCAAGTCTCCAAAGACACAACCACTCCGGATGTTAAATTATCCGAGTCTTTAATGGTTGTAACATTAACAATAACCTTATATTCAATTTTTAATCTATTTACTATTATATGTTTGAAATTAATCAAGGGGGTTCCGGTTTTAATCGATTTCAATACCGGATTGTCTTTGCCGGCAATTGGTTTTTTTTCTGAAGTAAGGAATTTGCATTGATTTGAATCTAATGTCTTACCCTTGAGTTTTTCTTGTTCAATAGCAAAAAATTCTTCAGCCATTTTGTTGGCAAAAATTATAATCCCCTTATTATCTAGCACCAATTTTGCTTGAGAACACTGATCAAGTGTTGCTTGAAAAAACAACTTTTCTTTTACCAAATCTTTTTGTAAATCCTTAATATTTGTAATATCAACAAAAGTAAGCAAAATACCCTCAACTGCATTATATTCAGTTCTATACGGTCTAATTCTTACAAGAAAGTTCTTGTCATCGCAAATTATTTCCTTATCTAGTGGTTGCAAATTTTCAGAAACTTTAATTACATCATTCTGCATTTGGGGGTACGAATCCATTGGAGCCAAATGGGTTAACGGTCTTCCTAAATCGTTTTGCAAAATATTTGTAATTTTTGAAACAACCGGTGTAATTTTTCTAATGCAAAGGTTTACATCAAGATAAAGCGCTCCAATCTCGGTATTCTTAAGAAGATTGTTAATATCATTGTTTATCCTAATTAGTTCATCAATTTTTATCTGATGCTCCGAATTTACGGTATATAGTTCTTCATTAACAGATTGAAGTTCTTCATTTGTAGATTGCAGCTCTTCATTAGATGCAATTAGCTCTTCATTGGATGATTGCAATTCTTCATTAGAAGTTTCTAATTCTTCCACCGTTGCTTGAAGGTTTTCTTTAGCAAATTGTAATTCTTTTTCTAAATCTGCAATTTTAGAAACATTAAAACTTTCGACTTTCAGAGTTTTAGATTTAGCATTTGAGCCT
Source organism: Bacteroidales bacterium (assembly GCA_016936815.1). Classification (GTDB taxonomy): domain Bacteria; phylum Bacteroidota; class Bacteroidia; order Bacteroidales; family GWF2-38-335; genus GWF2-38-335. Next base: position 1,991 of record JAFGXD010000132.1, on the reverse strand, counting down.
ACTTTATCCTCATTTTCAACAATAAAGGTAATCATATAATACGATAAACCATCGAGCAAAATTTTTCTTCCTTCCAAAACAATAATTTTATCGGGGAAATTGTGCAAGCCGGAAATTCGTTCACTTATTATTGAAGTAGTTTCTCTTTTTAGTTTTCTAAGCATTGCACTAACAAACAAAGAAAGATCTTTATGCATATTATCCAGAACACTACCTGAAAACCTTCCCGGTTGAAAGGCTAAAAAGCCTGCAACATTATTAATTACATGAATTATATTGTGGTTTTCGTCTACAATTACTGAAGGTGGAACAAAAGAAACAAGTAAATTCTCAAGAATCTTGTTTATTGTATTAAGTTCAGGAGTTCTGGTTTTAATTTGTGCTGTGCTTTTGTAATCTGAAATATGTTGAACAATTGGGCTACTATCTAATCCCAAAGGCCTGAATCCTGATTTATATTTATAAATTCTCCATTTTGAATCAACAGTCTCAAATCCCTCGTTTATCTCTCCTAAAGTTTCGCTGGAACCCAAGAATAAATAACCTCCGGAGTTAAGACTATAGTAAAAAGAGGAAAGAATTTTAGTCTGTATATCGGGCTTAAGATAAATGAAGAGATTTCTGCAAATTAGCAAGTCAAGTTTTGAAAAAGGAGGGTCTTTAAGTAAGTTATGAGTGGCAAAAACAACCATTTTTCTAATAAGTTCATTTATCTGGTATCCACCTTCCTTTCTGGTAAAATATTTCGCCAATAATGCGGGTTCAAGGTCAGATAAAATACTATCCGGATAAAAACCGATTCCGGCTAATTCAAGTGAGTGTTTGTCTATATCGGTTGCAAAAATTTTAATATCACATTTCAGGTTTTTGGCGCTAAGATATTCGTTACAAAGAATAGCAAGAGAATATACCTCTTCTCCTGTAGAGCACCCGGCCGACCAAATGCGAATAGTTTTACCCTGAGATAAATCTAAATTTGGTAAAACATTTTTTTCCAGACTATTAAAAGCTTCGGAATCGCGAAAAAATCTTGTAACACCAATAAGCAACTCTCTAAATAGAGTTTCTTTTTCTTTGTCGGATTCGCTTAAAAAAGAGAGGTATTGTTCAAGATTGTTAAATCTGTTTATGCTAACTCGCCTTTCAAGACGCCTGATAATTGTGTTTTCTTTATAGTAGGAAAAATCAATACCTGAATAATCCCTTAAAATAAGAGTAATTTTTGTAAGAGTATCAACATTTTTATCAAGAATACTTTCAATAGGCTTTGGGTTTTGAGTAAAAGGATGCTTCACAAAATTTATAAGCGCTTCAGCCATTAGAGATGGCGTTGTTACAAAATCTACAAGCCCTGTTGATATTGAACTTTTTGGCATTCCATTAAATTTCGCACTTAACTCATCTTGTACCAAAACTACACCTCCGGCTTCCTTTATTGCTCTGGTTCCCAAAGTACCATCGCTTCCGGTTCCAGAAAGAATTATTCCAACAGCATTTTTTCCCTTTTCGGCTGCAAGCGACCTAAAAAATACATCAACAGGCAGATTGAGGCCCTTATTTAGACTTTGGTTTTCGAGAAAAATTTTATTGTGAAAAACTTTTAGATTTTTTCTTGGAGGAATAAGATAAATATTATCAGGCAGCACATCCATACCATCGGTGGCAATTTGTATGGGAATGTTGGTATGTCTTGCCAATAATTCATCCATCAGACTTTTATAATCGGGGGAGAGATGTTGAATAACAACATAAGCCATTCCACTCTTTTCCGGAATAAACTTAAATAAATCCTGAATTGCCTCAAGACCTCCGGCAGAAGCTCCAATACCAACAATTATAAAATCTTTATTTTTGTTAGTTAGCTTTTTTTGTCTTATTGCCATAATGAATATATTTAGATATTCAAATATCACTAGTGTCCACTAAAAATTAAAAGATAATTGTGCCTCAAAATTGTTGTCTAAATTATTTTCAGATATTTCATCATCATG
>JAFGXD010000131.1 GCA_016936815.1 Bacteroidales bacterium | reverse complement strand
ATGCAGGGTATATACAGAAATTGTTTTCTTTTGAAGAAGTTACTCGTTATGCCGATGTTAAAATTCACACAAGTCTTAAAGACGCTGAGAATACCTTGAAAGTTTTTTTAATGGAGAATAACATGGCATGGACAATTTTTACAGCTAAAGAGAAGAGTTTTGCAGGAATAATTTTGGTGCTTGGAATAAACCAAAGACATAAGTTCGGCTCTTTTGCCTCTGCAGTTCTACCGGAGTTTATGAGCAAAGGAATTATTTCCAAGGCACATAAAATGGTTGCTGACTATTGTTTTACAAAAACCGATTTGCATCGTCTCGAATCACAGATTTACGAAAATCATATTGCTGCTGAAAAAATGCTGATTAAGTCGGGAATGAGATTTGAGGGAATTTTGAGAGAAAATTTTTTTATAGCCGGAAAGTTCGAAAATTCCAGAGTTTATAGTGTTTTGAAGGGTGAATGAGTTAGAGTGAGTTTGAGAGTGAGTTTTGAGTAAAAGACCAAAGAGCCCTGTTGCTACAACAAGACCCTTCGGCTTCTATCTGAAATTGGAATTGGGGCAGGTTAAATTTTTATAGCTTTTTTGGTAAATATTCCTTTCTCGTTAATAAATCTGAAGAAATAAGTACCGGGACTTAAATTACTAGTGTTAATTAAATCTTTTTGCTTATTTGTTATTTTCGTTAATACCAGCCTTCCTTTGCTATCAGTAATTTGAATAATCTGTCTAACAGCCTTTTCGCTACTAATTTCTATTTGCGACGAAAAAGGATTTGGAAATATTTGAATTCCAAAATCATCATTTACGAATTCTATGCCGGTGTTTGAATAATTAGTCTGGAATACTTTAACTTTGTTCATTCCAACCGACTTCCTGCTTGGTTTGTAGGGCATTTTCTGTCCAATCCAAGATGTTGAGTCACCTGGAAGGTACTCTAAATAATTGTTGTAAGAATAGGCAATTGCCACATAATAGTAATTAACTGCAGTGTCAATGTTTTCACCCGAAAAAGCATCTGTGCTTATTGTAAAATTGTGTTCAATGCCTTGATTGTTTCCTTCAACCATTAAATGCGGATAGATTCCGGAAAGAGAAATATTCCACTCATAATTTGTCAAGTTTTCAACTTCGTCATTCAAATCGCACTGAAATACAAGCCTTGCTTTTTCTGAGTTTTGCAGGTCTTCAACTCTAACATTTTCATTTATTACTTGAAAAACCTGATATCCCTGGAATCTGAAGATTGAGTCCCATGGAGCATATCCGGAAGGAGTAATAATTGTATAATCGTGTTTTGCATATTGTTCAAGATAGTTATTGGATTCGGGAAGATTGAATATTTGAAAGTTAAGCTCTGAGTCTCCTGCCGTAATTTCCAACTCAGGGGCATCAGGACCCTCAATTAAACGGAAGCAATTGTCGAAGTAAACCTGCGCAATATCCGAAGCATAAAGCAATAAGTCCATGCTTGCCAGATTATCTCCCTCTTCTGCTCTTGCCCAAACAACCCCGTAGCTTAAATCTACAATTTCGCCCGGCTCAAAGGTAAAAGGACCATTTGACTGAACAAATCGCCTGTCGTATGGAGTTCTTTCGCTGGAAACTTCCGACCATTCCGGCATAGGAATTCCATTTGTTGAATACCCACAAGGGTCTGATGTTCCGGTGTACATAAATTTTGTTGGAACAGAAGCATTACTGTTTGTGTCGGAAAAATGAGACGAACCACCGTAAAGCATCAAAGATCCATCTTTCCATTTACCTTGAAGATAATAGTAGAAATCTTGTGCAATGGCAGGGTCGGTAGTTGCAGGATTTCCTGCTCCCGTATTATTATAACAAATAAGCGAACTCAATCCCAATCTTTCGTTATCTGCAATTCCGTCGCCAAAGTTTAGACCGTTAATACTATTATTACAACCAACAGGGTCGTCGATACCATCCGGATCCATATATGGTCCTTCAAAAACATCAATTCCAACCATTGGAGGAGTTGCACCATAAGAATATACGGTGCCTTGGTCTATTTCCAAACCATTGTAAAAATAGCCTAAACTCCTCTGAACATCACAGCCTGCATAATCGTCGAAAGCATATCCCAAATCTCCATCAGTCCAAACTCCAATATACATTTCATAGTAAGTACGAGTCGATTTATTTATTACTGTATTTGAGTAGAAGGTATTGTTATTGAGTTCGTTAGCAGTAGAAAAGGCAAATGCCTGAGTTCTTATTTCAACCTTAAGTGGTGAAGAAGAAGTTTCGGAATGCTCATTACCATTGTCGTTATAAACCCACCATAAATTTTGATGTCCGTACAATCTTGGCAATCTATATTCCGGACTAAATCCGCAAGGGACTTCTTCATTTAAATCGTAAAAGGGATAATCGCCGTTTAGAGGGTTGTATTCGCCATCTTCGTCTGCATCGAAAAATGGAGCCAGGTAATAATCGTATCCCAAGGCAACATCGCCATGAGCAGGCCATTCAAGAATTGATAAGGGTATTTCATAATCGGGAAATTCTAAAGCCTGAGTTGCAGCATCGGCATTAAACCAATTGTTAAATATTTCAACTTCCTCTCTAAAGGTAACAAAATGTCTGTCGTAGTATGAACAAACGCTTTCCGATGTTTCCCCCGAAGAATTAAGAGGACCCGGCCAGAAATCATTACCGTTAGATCTGAATCTTTGTGCAGCAAGGTAAATATTTCCAAATTCATCTTGTCCGCCAAGCCACAAAGCTCCTGCAAAAAGCGAATGTTTTCCACTTCCTTTTGGAATTTCGTAACGTGGATTTCCGGATAAATCCCACCAAAAATCTCCTCCGTTATGTATTAAGGCTCTAACATTGTTAATTTCCAGAAAGGTTGAAGAGGTTGGGGGGAGACATCCTGCTGTTGGATTTTTCTGTGAAAGGGTAGAAAAACCAATTAATATAAGAAACGATATTAGAATAGACTTTTTCATGGTTTAGTTTTTCTCAAATATACGAGCAAAGTTTGTATTGTATAAAGCAAAACATCCGAACAACATCCCTGAGTTTCCAAATTGCAATAATTTAATAATAAAATACCTTACCATATGCAATAATATTGTTATTGAATATTTTGACAATGATATTGTAATAATGGATTATGAGGTGAAAAAGAAAGCTATTGGCGGGTATTAATCACACAATTTCTTTCCCTCAAAATTTATCCCTACCTTGCTCTAAATTATCAAAACAAATTATGAGACAAAAAGACGATTTAAAACTGGCTGTGCTAATAGATGCAGATAATATCCCTTATTCAAATATTAAAGGAATGCTCGATGAAATTGCTAAACTTGGAGTTCCTACTATTAAGAGAATTTACGGCGATTGGACTAAACCAACAGTTTCGGGATGGAAACCTGCTCTTTTGGAACATGCTATTACTCCCATTCAACAATATAGCTATACAACAGGAAAAAATGCTACCGATTCGGCCATGATTATTGAGGCTATGGATATTTTGCATAGCCAGAAAGTAGATGGTTTTTGTCTTGTTTCCAGCGATAGCGATTTTACCCGTCTTGCAACAAGACTTAGAGAATCCGGAATGTTGGTGGTTGGAATTGGCGAAAAAAAGACTCCAAATCCTTTTATTGTTTCTTGCGATAAGTTTATTTATATTGAAATAATTGGCCGATCAGTTGCAAAACCTACTAAATCGGCTCCCACAACCAAAGCTTTAGCTGCTGATAATACTAATATTGCAAGTGTTGCAGAAATAGATAAAATTGACGACGGACTTGTAAAATTACTAAAAACAACTATAGACGACCTTACCGATGATACGGGGTGGGCTTTTCTTGCTGAAGTAGGTAACCTTATTATGAAAAAGAAACCCGATTTCGATTCAAGAAATTATGGTTTTTCTAAACTTACCCCCTTAATTAAATCGCTTAATAAGTATTTTGAAATAGAAGAAAAAGAGGTGGAAAATACCAGAATAAAGCATATCTATGTTAGAAATAGAGAGTAATTGCGGGCAATGATTAAATTATTAGCTTTGCAGTTTTATTTAATTATATGGCAAAATACAGTTTTAGAAACGACTATAGTGAGGGGGCTCACCGGCAAATTTTGGAAACATTATTGGATACAAGTTTAATTCAGGATGAAGGATATGGTGAGGATGAATATTGCAAAGAAGCCATAAGTCTTATTAGAGAAAAAATTCAGAATCCTCAAGCAGATATTCACTTTGTTTCCGGAGGAACTCAGGCAAATTTAATCGTAATCTCATCAATGTTAAAATCTTATGAGTCTATTGTTGCAGCAACTACTTCTCATATTTTTACTCATGAAGCAGGCGCAATAGAATATACCGGGCACAAAATAAATAATGTTGAAACAAAAAACGGAAAGCTAAAGGTTTGCGATATTCAATCGGTTATTGACTTTCATACCGATGAGCACATGGTAAAACCAAAAGCTGTTTTTATTTCTAATGCTACCGAGCTTGGAACTGTTTACAATAAAAAGGAATTGGAAGAATTATCTGCATTTTGCAAAAAGAATAAACTTTACCTTTATCTCGATGGCGCTCGTTTGGGCTCTGCTTTATGTTCCGAATATAACGATTTCTCGATTTCGGAATTGGCTAAACTTGTCGATGTTTTTTACATAGGCGGTACAAAAAACGGAGCATTAATTGGAGAGGCAATTGTTATTGTTAATGAGCAACTAAAGGAAAATTTCAGATTTCACCTTAAACAAAAGGGAGCTCTTTTGGCAAAGGGCAGAATTTTAGGGATTCAATTTCTTGAGCTATTTAAAGACGATTTGTTTTTCGATTTGGCAAAACATGCAAACCTAATGGCGACAAACTTATCAATTGGAATTAAGAAGCTTGAATATAGTTTTTTAACAGAACCTGCTTCAAATCAGATTTTTCCAATTCTTCCAAATACAATTATTGAGAAAATTAGCGAAAAATACGGGTTTTATGTTTGGTCTAAGTTCGATGAGAATAATTCGGTAATTAGATTGGTAACTTCCTGGGCTACACAGGAAAAATTTGTAAATGAGTTTATTGAAGATTTAGAAATATTGGGTTCGGGAAAGTAGAATTAATCATTTTTTATAAGTCTTTTTTGTATTCAAAAAAATCACTAACTTTGTTTACCAAAATTTAATAAAATGAACAAACGACTGTTTTATCTGCTACTTCCTGTTAGTCTGTTATTTAGCATTTCTTGCGATAAGCTGGCTGAGCAGGATACTCCTTTGTGTAAAGATTGTCATAGTATTGTATATAAGAGCGGTACAGATTCCGTTATTGTATATAAAGATACAACCAGACTTTGTGGTGGAGATGTTCTTGCATGGGAAAGCATAGAGGATATTGAAACAGATTCTACTACAGAAAAACATTTTTGCATTAAATAACAACAATCATAAAACTTAAAAACCATGACAGAACACAAACTCGGAGAAGTTAGAGAAAGTGGTAACATAAAAATGAACAACCGCTTAAATAAAAGAACATCTCACCGTTCGGGAGGATGCCTTGGAGCAACCATGTTTATTGTGCCCATTGCCATTATTGTAATTTTTATTGGAATTTACTTATGGAGATCATACAATGGAATTATTGAACGAGAAGAAACAATGAAAAAGACTTGGGCAGATGTGGAAGCCGAATACAAAAGAAGAGCAGATTTGGTAGATAAACTTGTCAAGGTTGTTGAAGGATATGCAGATTTTGAAAAAAGTACCTTGACAGATGTCATAAATGCAAGAAAAGCCCCTGGTATTGAAATAAATGCAGATGAATTGAATGATGAGAACTTATTACAAATTAAAAAAGCTCAAACAGATTTATCTTCATCTCTTTCTAAGTTGATGCTGGTTGTTGAGCAGTATCCTAACCTTAAAGCAGACCAGCAGTTTATGACACTTCAAAATCAGTTGATTGCAATAGAACAAGCTATTCTTGAGCAGCATAAGGTTTTTAATGCCGTAGTTCAGGATTACAACGAAAATATCAGGAAATTCCCAAAAAATATTGTGGCCTCAATTTTTGGTTTCCAAGAGGTTAAAGCTTCTTTCGATATTGAAAAAGATGGATTTATTGATGGAGGGGAAGGGGCGGAAAATGCTCCTGATATTAATATTAATATTTCAAATGAATAAAAATATACAAATGAAAAACAGAATTGCAATATTATTAGTAGCAACTTTCGCAGTTGGTTTGGCTTTTAGCGCATGTCAATCTAAAAATCAATGCAAACAATACCATAAAAAACAAAAGAAGAGAAGAAGAATGTCTGATAATATTATTCAGAAAAGCGATTTTTTTGTTGAGTTTATAAAGCATAATCAAGCATAAAAAAAAAGAGCCGGTAAGTTGCTTACCGGTTTTTTATTCAGCAAGAAAGGCTGTGTCAATTCCGTTTATTTTTGCTATTCCTTCCGTAAGTTTGTTGATAATTGTTTTGTCTTCGGCTTCTATAATTACCTCTGCATCAAACTTTTCCAATTTCTTTTGCAAAACAAACTTTACCATACGTACTTCTTTTTGTTCTTCTATATTATTTATTACCAATCCTATAAGATTTTTTTCTTTAAGACCAATTATCTTAATTCTTGCGGTATGATTTGTTGTATTTTCCTTTCCCGACCATCTTGCTTCTATTATTCTATAAGGGTATCTTAAATGCATTTCATAGGCATTTGGACAATTTTTTCTATGGATTTTAACGCCTTTATTTACAGTAACAAAACCAAAAACAGCATCTCCGGTTACTGGATTACAGCATTTTGCCATTACAAAGTCTATTCTGCTTTTTAATTCATCAATAATTAAAATTTCTTTGTCTACTGTTTTAATACTAGATAGGGTCTTTTCTTCTTCAGGTTTTAGCTCTAAGTTAACTTTTTCGGGGGCTGAAATGCTGTCGATTGCCTTTTTTAACCTTGTAATATCAATTTTTCTAGAGCCAATTAACTCGTAAAGTTCAACAGGTTCTTCAAGCTTAAAATATTTTATTAATGCAGAAATTGTATCGCTCGAAAATCCAATTTCTAATTGTTTTAATTTACTCTTTAATAAGTCTTTACCCAATTCGGAGTAACGATTTTCCTGTTCTTTAAGAGCTCTTTTTAGTTTTGCTCGGTTTGTTGGAGAACTTAAATATTTCATCCATTCGTAACTGGGCTTTTGTCTTTTGGATGATTGAATTTCTACACGGTCGCCGTTATTGAGTTTGTGTCTTATTGATACAAATTTCCCGTTTACAATTGCTCCTTTGCAACTAAGTCCCACATGAGAGTGTATTGAAAAGGCAAAATCAAGTACTGAGGAGCCATAACGTAGTTTTTTTAGCTCGTCGGCGGGAGTAAAAATAAAAATATCTTTAGAATACAGTGATTTTTTCAAAACATCTGTTTTTCTTTCTTCATCAGGATTTTCTAGGGCTTCGCGCATTTCTCTAAGCCAATCTTCCATATTTCCCTTACCGCCTTCCTTGTATTTCCAATGGGCTGCATGACCTTTTTCGGCAATAATATCCATTCTTCTTGTTCTTATCTGTACTTCAACCCATTTACCATCATCTGTTTGAACAGTAGTGTGTAATGATTCGTAGCCACTTGCTTTTGGCGCAGAAATCCAATCTCTAAGCCGTTTTGGAAAAGGTCTGTAGTTTTCTGTTACCAAAGAATAGGCTTTCCAACAGGCATCTTTTTCTTCATTAACCGGAATATCATCAATTATTATCCTAATGGCAAATTTGTCGTAAATACCTTCAATATCAACTCCTTGCTTTTTCATTTTATTCCAAATTGAAAAGATGGTTTTTGGGCGTCCAATAATTTCCGCATGCAAACCGGCTTTTTTCATTTTCCCCTTTAATGGGGCAATAAATTCAGAAATAAACTTTTCTCTTTCAGCTTTTTTTTCCGAGAGATTATTTGCAATACTTCTATAGATTTCCGGGTGAGCTTCTCTCATCCAAATTTCTTCCATTTCGGTTTTTATTGAATAAAGTCCAAGTCGATGAGCTACAGGAGCAAAAAGTTGCTTTATTTCGTTAAGAAAATCGTTCTTTCTTTCGGGTTTAAGTTTCTCGAATTTTCTAAGTTTGTTTAGCTGAGAAGCAAGAGAAATTAGAGTGGCTCGCGGATCGTTGGAAAGTGTTAGAATTAATTGAATAAAGTGCTCGGTTTGAAGTCCAGCTTTTTGTTTTCTAATATTTGAAATTTGAGCTACACCATTACAAAGGTCGGCAATTCTTTTTCCAAAAGTATTTTCAATTACATTAAAACTTAATAATCCTTCTTTAAGTGGCTTGTGTAAAATTGTTGCTATAATAGATTCTTCACCAAGACCCATTTCTTTGATTACAATTTCGGCAACTTCAATACATTCCGGTGTAATATTCAGTTTTGATTCCGTTTTTTTAGAAATATATTCAATAACTTGAATGATAGATTGTTGGGAAGTGTTCATTTTAGAAGAAGAGGATTTTTACTTTTTCTTTTTTAAACTATTTTGTTCCAATTTGGTAAACAACTCTTCGGGGGAGATGTTGAAAATTATTTCACCATCAATAGAATAACTTATCTCTCCTGTTTGTTCAGAAACAATAATAACAATTGCATCGCTTTCTTCGGTAAGACCTAAAGCTGCACGGTGTCTCATTCCATATTGACTTGGAAGGTCTGTTTTTTCAGAAACAGGAAGAATGCATCTAACTGCTTTAATAATTCCGCCGGTAATTATCATGGCTCCATCGTGAAGTGGATTGTTCTTGAAGAAAATTGAAAGTACAAGCTCTTTAGATAATTTTGCATTAATAAAATCGCCTGTGTGAATAACAGTTTCCAAACTTGATTTACGAGGAATAACAATAATTGCACCGGTTTTAGACTTCGCCATAGCTTTACTGGCATCAACAATTGTGCTAATACTATCTTTTGGAATTCCCTTATTTGAAGATGCAAATCCATCCAGGGAAAACATGCTGCTATTAAGATATCTGGAACCAATAAGTAGTAGAAATCGCCTCAATTCCTGCTGAAACACAATTATAACCGCAATAACCCCGACCCCAATAAATTGACCAAGAATTGTTGATAAAAGACTCATATCCAATGCTTTTACCAAAAGCCAAATTAAGTAAACTGCAAATAATCCTACAAAAATATTAAATGCAACAGTTCCTCTAAGTAACATATAAATCTGGTATAGAAGAAATGCTACTAAAAGGATGTCGAGTACATCCAAAATTCGTATAGAAATAAATGCTTGAATCATATATTTTACAAACCTAATAGAAATTTCATCAATTTCCAATTTCTTTTGTTTAACAATTTATTTTGCTCTTTTCCCTCTTGCATACATAAAACATTAATAAAATATTTTTCTACACCTATTGTTTTAAAATCATTTTTGTCGTATCATTGTGTAAATTATTGAACTAAAGGCAATGAGGACTGTTTTATTATTATTATTATTATTCTGTTGTGTATTAATTGCAGGAAATTTATTGTATGGACAGTCTTCCAATACTGAAAAATCTAAAAGTTTAGTGCAATTAAATAACTTTCGTCAATTGTTTATCGACGATTATTTAATTGAAGATATTACAAATTTGGAAAGAGTTCAACATCAAGCTATTAAACTCCCAGACCCAATAATTGTGCCAGATCAACAATGGGAAAAGATTGTTTATGTTTATGGAACAGTACTTAAAGAAGAAGATATTTATAGGATGTATTACCGTGCAAGCGACAGTACAGGAAGAAAATTTATTTGTTTTGCAGAGTCTGTCGACGGTGTAGAGTGGACAAAACCCTTTCTTGGTGTTTTTAACTATAACGGAAGTTTAAATAATAATATAATTATTGAAGGAGTTGAAATTAGCTCTATAGTTGTTGATCTTGAAGATATTCCTGAACGCAGATATAAAATGTACGGTTATTATAATCTTTCACATTCTTATGTTTATTTAGCTTCTCCTGATGGAATTTCGAGTTGGGAAATAATTACACATCACATGTATGGAGGAGATGTTTGTCAGATGAATTACGATCCATACCAAAAGAAATTTGTTGTTATTTATAAAATTCCCGAAGAATATCCATATTTGAATTACAGAAAATTCTGGTTGGCAACATCACCTGATTTGATTAGTTATTCTCCTGGCGTTTTGCTTGAAAATCAAGTTGATAGTATTGACTTATTATATGCTCAGGAAGCTTTTCGTGTAGATCCTTACGGAATGTCTATTTTTCCTTATGAAGGAACCTATATTGGTTTCAATTGGATTTTTTATATTGTTAATGTGGGTTTTGGAGGCGGAACTCATATAGGTCCTATTGATGTTCATTTGGCTTTTAACAGGGAACTTAACGGGATTTGGCACAGACCATTCAGATATCCAATTTTGCCTAGGGGTAACGATGGCGATTGGGACGATGGAATGGTGTTTACAGCATCGTACCCAACAATTATGGATGATGAAATTTGGATGTACTACGGCGGTTTTAACGAAATGCATGGAATGCTCGAAAAACAAGGAAAAATAGGCATTGTTAGATGGCGACTAGATGGTTTTGTTTCACTGGAAAATAAGCCTGAGGATGAAGAAGGAGTTTTTGTTTCCAAAGAACTGATTTTTGAAGGTTCACGATTGCGGTTAAATGCTGATGCTTCAAACGAAGATGCTTATATTTATGCTGAATTGTGCAGGCCAGATGGAACTGTTATTCCCGGGTTTTCAAGAGAGGAAAGTAATATAATTAATTCTAACAGTATTAGACATACAGTTTCTTGGGAAAATGGCGACGACCTTTCTGCACTTGAAGGCGATACTATTGTTTTGAAATTGTTTATAAAAAATTCAAACCTTTATTCTCTTTCTTTTATTAATATTGAATCTCCAACTGAGACGAATAAAGTTGCGGGATTTGTTTCCGAAAATGTGAAGTTTTACCCAAATCCCGCAAAGGATGTTTTGTACATTTCTTCAAAGGAAAAAATCGACAAAATTTTGGTCTTTTCAATAGATGGGAAAGAGATTTTATCAGCTAACCCTCGTTCAGAATTACACAATCTAAATATTTCCGAACTAAAGGCAGGATTGTATTTACTGCAAATTCAGAGTAAAAACAGTTTCTTCTCAGGAAAGTTCAATAAATTTTAGAAAATTATTCGCTGTTTGTTAGTCCCCTTTTTTGTAGTTTTGCAGTTTAGAAAAATTATATGAATTATCTTAATCATCAACTTTCAAACGGAATAAAAGTAATACATCTTCCTGTAGACTCAAAAGTAGCTTATGCAGGGTTAATAATTAACGCAGGTTCAAGAGATGAAAATGAAAATGAGCACGGAATAGCCCACTTTATTGAACATGTTATTTTTAAAGGAACTGAAAAACGTAAAGCATATCATATTATTTCCCGATTGGAAGATGTTGGCGGAGATCTAGATGCTTTCACTACAAAAGAAAAGACTTGCATAAATGCCACATTTTTAAGCGATTATTACGAACGAACAATTGAGCTTTTTAATGATATAATATTTCATTCAACCTTTCCTCTTAAAGAATTACAAAAGGAAAAGGAGGTAATTCTTGATGAAATTAATTCTTATAAAGACTCTCCTTCAGAATTAATTTTTGACGAATACGAGGAATTGGTTTTTCCAAATCACCCCTTGGGAAGAAATATTTTAGGTACTAAAAAGACCCTTAAATCTTTTACAAAAGTTGATATTCAACAATTTATGCTGAATAATTATCATACTAACCAAATGGTATTCTGTTCGGTTGGCAATATTTCTTTTAAAAAGCTTATTAAATTGCTTGAAAAATATTTTGGAAATATTCCTGCAAATTTAAGAAACGATTATAGAAATGGTGTGCCCGATTATGAAATGTTTACAAAAAATATTAAAAAGAAAACCTTTCAGGCTCACTGTGTTATAGGAAACAAAGCTTATGATGTTTACGATAATCGCAGATTGGAATTGGTGCTATTGAATAATATTCTGGGCGGTCCCGGAATGAATTCGAAGTTGAATCTTGTCTTAAGGGAAAAATTTGGATTGGTTTATAATGTAGAATCTCATTATTCTGCATATCAGGATACAGGACTTTTTACAATTTATTTCGGTACTGATAAGGAAAATCTCCAAAAATCGCTTGCGTTAATTTTTGCTGAACTTAAGTCATTAAGAAATAATAAATTAGGGACGGGAAAACTTCATTTGGCCAAAAAACAAATTTTAGGTCAAATTGCCATTGGAGCCGATAGTAATGCAAATCTTCTTTTTACTTTAGGAAAGAGTTATTTGCTTTATGATAAGGTGGATAGCCTGGAGGAAGTTGAAAGAAAAATTGAAAAACTTACATCCGAACAATTGCTGGAAACTGCAAATATTGTTTTTAATCCAGATGAATTGTCGGTTCTAACATATCTTTAGAAATGGAAGAAAGTGTAAAACTAGACGAATACATTCATAATTTTTCTGCTCAGGAAGATGATTTGTTGGCAGATTTACGCAGGCAAACAAACCTAAAAATTCGTCATCCTCGAATGCTATCCGGTATTATTCAAGGTAAATTTTTAGAAATGATTGCTTCAATGATAAATCCGAAAAATGTTTTGGAAATTGGAACCTACACCGGATATTCGGCTATTTGTATTGCCCGTGGATTAAAGGATTCAGCAAAGCTATATACAATTGAAATTAATGATGAGTTAAGAGATTTTGCAGAAGTATTTTTTCAAAATTCCGGTGAAGCAAGCAAAATTACACAGATAGTTGGAGATGCATTGGAGGTTATTCCAAAGCTAGATTGCGTTTTCGACCTTGTTTTTATAGATGGTGAAAAGGATGAATATTGTAAGTATTTTAATTTGATAATTGAAAAATTGCGACCGGGAGGTTTTATTTTGGCCGATAATGTTTTATGGAGCGGAAAAGTTATTCAGGAAAAAATAGCTTCAAACGATTATTTTACTAAAGGAATTCTTGAATTCAACCAAATGATTAAAAACGACAAAAGGGTTGAAAATGTAATAATTCCATTTCGCGATGGAATAAATATAATAAGAAAGAACTGAACAAAAAGGACTTAATCTTGTTATTATGGAAAAAGAAGAAATGCCAACACAAGTATATTCAATAAAAGATTTAGAAGAAATTAGCGGAATAAAGGCTCATACATTAAGAATATGGGAAAAACGCTATAACATTCTTTCTCCCGAAAGAACCAATACTAATATTAGGTATTATAGCGATTCGGATTTAAAAAAACTATTAAATATTTCTATATTATGTAGTTATGGTTATAAAATTTCTCAAATTGCATGGTTTTCGGAAGAGGAAATGCGCGAAAAAATTCTAAAACAAACCAAGACAGAACTTGAATCGTCGGCTATTGAATCGTTGATTATAAGTATGGTAGATTTCGATATAGATGGTTTTGAAGAAAAAATGACAGAGTTGGAAAATAAGCTTGGTTTCGAAAAAATGATTACTGAGTTAATCTATCCATTTTTTACCAAAGTTGGAGTATTATGGCAAACCGGAGTAATAAATCCTGCTCAGGAGCATTTTGTTTCAAACATTATAAAAAAGAAGTTTTTTTCTGCTATCGATAAACTTGTTGAACCCAAGAAATACAAAAAAACTTACATTCTGTTTCTTCCAGAAAACGAACAGCATGAATTGGGTTTATTGTTTGCCTATTATCTTCTTAAAAAGAACGCACATAAAGTAATATATTTGGGGCAATCGGTGCCGATTGAGGATTTAATCAGGACTAAAAAAGTTATTGAGGCTTCAGGTTTATTTACTTCATTAACAACTAATACCGACGATAAGAGGTTTTTGAGTTTTATTGAAAAATTGAAAGCAAGTTATAAAACTACACCCATATTTTTGTTTGGGTCAATTCCAAGTAATCATCTTTCGAAATTAGCATCCAACATGAAGTATTTTAGAGATTACTCAGAGTTTATAGAAATGCTGAAAAAAATGTAGGACTTTACTATTCCAAAACAATTCTAAACGATTCAGGCTTTTCTCCATTCCAAACCTTAACCAAATAAATCCCCTTCGAATAGTTTTCCAAATTAATGGCAATTTTGTCTGTATTTTGATTTATTGATTGAATTCCAATGTTTTCGCCAAGAGAATTAAATAATTCAATTTGTTCAATATCTTTTCCGAAAACATAAATTATGCCATTAGTTGGATTTGGGAAAATATCAAATTGTTTATTTGAATCAAATTCTTCATTGCCAACAGCGTTTACATAGAAGCAATCCGATATTTCTGTACATGAGTTTTGATTTACAATAACTGCATAATTACCGCTAATTTCCGGAGTAAAAACCTGAGAGTTTGCTCCGGGGACAGGCATTAAAGAATTATCGCAATCTACCCAAATGTAAACCGCGCCGGCAGCGTTTGCAACCAGATTCGACCCGAATTGGCTAACACTTGCATCTACATGGTTTACAGTTAGGTTTATATAAATATTACTATCGCAGCCATGCACAGTTTCAATGGCATCGAAATATGAACCTGAAACTGTCCAAGTATGATTTCCGCTTGGGGAAGTGTAAAAATTGCAAGCAGTTTCATTAATGGTAATAGTGCTACTATTATTTAATTCCAAATTAATTGTTATTACACTATCGCAGCCCGTTGAATTTGGAATTGTTTCGTAATAAGTTCCTGAGGAATACAGATGAATTCCTCCCGGAGATATATAATCATCGCAAGCTTGAGGGGATATTTCGTTGGTTGTATTGTATCCAACAGTAAGGTTTACAGTAATTATGCTGTCGCAGTCCCAAGAATCGGGAATTGTATCGATGTAAGTGCCGGACTCGTTCCAAAAATAATTACCACTGGGAGAAAGTAAACCATCGCAAACAAATTCTGAAATGCTTATGGATGAACCATGCATATAAAGATGAATGGTAATTGTACTATCACAACCATAAATATTTGGCAATGTTTCCTGATAGGTTCCGGTTTCAGACCAAACATAAAGTCCGCTTGGAGAAGTATAAGGTTCGCAGGTATTAACGTGAAGAACCGTACTGTTGCTGTTGTTTATTGTAAGATCTACATTAATTACACTATCGCAACCCGAAATATTTGTAAGAACTTCCTCATAAATGCCTGATTCAGTCCATGTGTGATTCCCTCCGGGTGAAACATAATAATCGCATGCTGTTTCTTCTATCGAATATCCATTATCTATTCCGAAACTTAAATTTATTGTCATTATGCTATCGCAACCACTGATATTAGTAATAGTATCGTGGTAAATCCCGGCGCTAGTCCATGAATAGTTTCCACTTGGCGATGTATAATTGGCTTCGCAACTTAATTCGTTAATACTAGAAAATGAAGGAAAAGTAGTTGTTAATGTTATATTTAGTATGCTATCCCATCCTAAAGAGCTATTAAGAGTTTCATAATACAAACCTGGCTCAGTTATATAGATTCCGTCAATAAGTACGCTATCTCCATCACATAATCCCATATTTACTTGAGATCCCGTAATAAATTCAAAACCTTTAAAATAAAAAAGTGGTGGAAGGCTACTTCGGCAGATACCGCCCTGAAGATATACGCCAGGTCCCTGATATTGACATAAAAGACCTGCTTCATTGGGTCTGTGAATTACCGAAAGATATGTGCTATATAAAATTGAAACATAAATTTTTCCATCGGGACCAAGTTGCAAACTTCTAGGGTCTTCTGCTGGTGATGTTATTAATATTGAAGTATTAAGTGGATTTGGTTGTAACATATCGAATTGATAAATACGATTAGGTGCTATTGTTGTTCCATAAAATTTTGAGCCGTCAGGAGAAAACTCAACTCCATAAGCTTCATAATAAACAGCAGGTGAAGAGATACAATTTGAAAGCTGCCCTGTTCCTTTATTAAAGTCAAATATTTCAAATTTGTTCATTTTGTAAATTGCAAGTCCAATTTTTGTTCCATCAACGCTTGCTGTCATTGTTGACCCTGCATTGGTATATCCGTCATAGGCAGGAGTACTGCTGCTGCCGCCTGTGTGCACAGTGCCAATTGAGCTTACTACTGGAATTGGATTGATTCCTGTGGATGTAACATCGTAAGCAACAAACTCATCTGAATTCCATCTGTGTGCAATAATCCAAATGCTAATATTGTTGGCATTTAGAACCGAAACTATTTTTTCGGTTACAGGGGTTTCAAGTAGAATGTTTTTTGTTGCATTAATATCACCAAATCCACCGTCAAGACTCATGTCAACTATAGAATATCTGAGGCCTTCCTCAAGTTGGTTTTCAACAGCATCTGTTGTAAAAATATAGAAAAGACTGTCTGAGCCGGGATATGGAATTATTAAACATTGACTTGAACTATATTGTCCCAATAATCCTTCTCCATTTGGCATTATTTCATGATTTCTATTGTAAACCGTCAAGCCGTCTGTGTAAAAAAGCAAATTGCCTTCAGTGTCTCCAATGGTCGCAATGCCTTCTCCGTCATGGATTTGTCCCAAGGTATTAGAAATTGGTATTCCTGTGTTAAATGTAACTCCGGCATTATAGCCAAAATACCAGTTTGTTGTTGTTACATCCTGACTTTTTAGATTATTACAAAAAATCAATGCTATTATGAGAATTGTTACTCTATTCATTTCAACATAATTTTAGGTAAATGTACAAAAAAAAAACCACCCCGCAAAAAGCAGAATGGTTTTTTTGTAAAAGATTTTACGTTTACGGAATAATTACTTTTTTAACAATTTGGTCTTTTCCATTTGCCAATTTGCAGAAATATACTCCCGAAGGCAATGTGCTTGCATCGAAACTTAGTTTGTAATTGCCTTGGCCGTAATTCTTTTCCGATAGTACTTTAATTTCCTTTCCTAAAATATTTAGAATGCTTAATCGCAAATTGCTGTTATTGGGTACAGTGAAACTAACGTTGGTAATGGCGTTTGAAGGATTTGGATATATGCTTAATGATGCCGTTGTGAATTCATTTTCAGTATATTCAATTACCGTTGAAACGCTGTGTGGAGGCAAAATAATGCCGTCAAGCCATGCGCAGTCTGAACCTTCATCAATATAATCGTCTTTTATATATGCCCATTTTAACTCGTGTTCTCCGGTTGCAACTGCATAGGTTTCCTGACTCCATGCAACTTCACCGGCCCATTTGGCTTTAGAGGTTCCATCTATAGAAAATTCAAGGTAATCCCAGTAATACGATCCCCATGAAACAGGCTCGCATGATACTTTCTTAAAGAAACTTACATCATCAGCAGCCAAAACGTCAATATTTATTATTAAGGTAGATTCTCCGCCTGCAGAGGTTAATGCACCTGATTGGGCACAATTGGCTCCTTCGTAAGGATCTGTTGTGGTTATAAACCAAGGAGATGATGAATTGTTCTCCCATGCATAACTTGTAAAATCTTCCGATTCCCATGTTTCCATCATTAATCCAACCGGAAGGTTAATTGTATTTACTGCCGAATATGCCCCTGCTGTTAATGTAAAGGTAAAGTCAACGGTTGTTCCTGTTGGAGTCGATGGGTCTATTGTTACACTAAAAACTCCCGGAACTGTTCCCGCAATTCCCAATACTCCCGGGCTTATTGTACCGGTATTAATTGTAACATAAGGACTTGTACTAGTAACAACACAAGTTGAACTTAAACTTGCTGCATGTCCGTTGTTCAGGTTATTAATATTAATATTTACTGTTTCACCCGGATCTAAAAGTCCGTTGTTGTTCGCTCCCGAATCGTCAATTGCATCGAAAACTATTTCGAGTGCCGGAGCATTCATCATTACAAAAAATTGAGATTCCCAAAGATCTGTTCCATCTGTAAATGAAACCTGAAACTGTACGTTTGTCTGGTCGGGTATGTTGTTTGCAACATTTATTGAATAACCATCGGTTCCGGCTGCTGTTGTTGCAGGGGCAATTGTGCCGTAATTGTGATTGTTGTCGGTAACTGTAATATATGTATTTGTTGTTGAAATAGTTCCAATTACATTTGTGGCATCCGCAACTCCAACATTTCTTGCGTTTACGCCTAAAAGTGGTGCTTCAGAATAATCGGCAAGTCCGTTGTTATTACCGGCTGCATCGTTTACATTGCTAGAATTATACGAAATCCATGGTCCTGTAGCAGAGGCAACTGTAATTGTTTCGTAAAAAGTTCCTGTATTATAAGCTGTTACCACAAGTAAGGCTTCTCCCGGAATAAGTGTATGAGGTATTGTTACGTTTCCATTTACATCTGTAATTCCCGAAAAATAATTTCCGTCTTGCGATACACAAACCATTGCACCCTCAATTAAACCGGCTGCTGTAGAAATATTTGTTTCAAAATCTACTCCAACCATAGGAACTGTATTGGAAACAATAAGTGCCGCAGGAACATCTGTTCTAATTTGTAGCGACGGATCACCAAAACTTGTCCATGTTTGAACTGTGTTTTGGTCATCTGTTCCGTTTGATTCATTTATTCCTAAAACAAATGCATTGTAAACGATAGAACCAATAAAGGTTCTTAGTTCTTCGGTATTGGTGCCGTTCTGACCTGCTGCTGTTGAATAATCGTAGCCACCAATTAGAATGTCGTTCATATAATCCTGAATTCGCATTGGAGGAGTCCACGGTTGGTTAATAGTTGACATTAAAGTAAATACAGCACCACCATTGTCTTTTCTAAGCCAAGCTTCTGCAAAACAATCGGAACTACCGTGAAACTCACCGTTTACACAGGCTACCGAGAAAATTATTGGCAGTTTACTTCCGTTTGTAAGTGCATTAACATTTGTATTGCTGAAACCTGTTGTAACAAAACTGGTTGGACCACCATGTCCGCAATAGTTTATTAATCCAACTCCTGCATTAACTGCAGTTGAAACCATTGCTGCTGTTGCACCGGGATCGTAGGCTGTGCTGTGATTATTGTAAGTATATGGGTCTAATTTGTCGTTATAAATTATATCTACATGATCTGAATCCATTTCTCCATCATCGCCGGAGCCGTCGCCTTCATTACTTCCAATTCCAAGAGCCGATGTGTACCAAGTTCCTGCCATTTCAGGATTTTTTTCGTAGGCAATGGTTTTATTTACCTGGGTGGTTACATGAGCAGAATTATTTGCTGAAAAACGTCCAATGCAAATATCTGCGTGAATATCTGTTCCAACAACGCAACCTAATTGTGGATCCATTGGTGCGCTGGCTCCTCCTCCTACGTCACATTTAATATCTGCCCAGTCGCCAACTAAGAGTACATAAAAAATATTGTTATTGGCAGTGTATTCTGTTTGAATTAAGGATTTTACGTTTGTTCCAACAGCTACAACCTGCTTATGAACTGTAAAGCCTTTTTCCATTTTCCAGTCAATATAAGGTTGAATTGCATTTTCGTACGCAGAGGTTGTAATTACCAGAATTTCACCATTTTCACCATAAGAAAGTGCATCTCTAACTTGGTTGAAATTTATAAAAACCGAAGAGTAAATATCTTTCATTTCCCTAATAAGCTTAGTTGCTTGTTTGTGTAAAGGATTTGTTGCTACTTCATCGTTTTCAATTAGTTCAACCTTAATGGAAGTATAAATTCTTAATTTGTTCTGAGCTGCGTTATAGGCAAAAGGATATACATAAACCGATGTTCCTCTAATGTCTCTAACAATGTAAGGTTCAGAATTTCCCGCAAGAATTTTAGGATACCATGAATCAACTATTGAAGCAGGGTCTATTTCGTATGGAATGCTTGAGGGATCCTGATTTCTGTAAATTGTTCCTCTTGAAGGTACTAATGGAAAATTAAGGTCAATTTCTACAAAACTGCTTTCAACTATTTGTAAATCAACATTTCTATTTGGAGAAAGCATTACTGCCGCATTAATAATTGGTAATTCGGCATAACCTTTTACACTTGTTAAGGCTGAATTGTTGAAATTGATTTTACTGTATTGATTTCCATTCAAATTTACCTCGGAAATACTGTAATCGCTTAATTGAAAATGCAATGAGTAAACCGAAGGATTGTTTTGTTGAAAATCTACCTGATAGGAATTGGTAGCAAAAGCACCAAAACCAAAAAAGGCAATCAAAATTGTAAAAAAGGCTTTCTTCATAAAATTAAGTATTAAATTTGTGCATTAGACGTTTTTATTTGTTATTGGGTTGCATTAATCATTATATTTTTGTGGTTTACTAATAGAAAACCAACAATAATCAAAAATACGACTAAATTAATTAAGGACAAAAAGGTATGATATATAAAAAACATGAGTTCGTATAATAGTTATAAGGAAAAAATTAAGGGAATAATTGAGAAACACAATATTGCTTACAAAGATTATAGTTTCTTTATGCTTACTCGTTTGCCCGGAATTGCAGAAAAATTGGAAGAGTTTTCAGACTCGTGTGAAGATTGTAAAAATTATATGCATACACTTGAAAAACAGATAAATATATTGCCTAAAATTGTTTCCGATGATGTGTCATATCGTAAAGAATATGAAAAAACTTTGGACTTGATTTCAAGGCATTTAAGAAAAGAACATAAACTTGTTCCTGAAAGGTTTTTTGTTGCTGTTTATTCCACTTTTGGCTTATTTGGCGGATTGTTTTTAGGTTTGGGGTTAAGTTACTTGATTTACAGTTCGTTAAATCAGTCAGTAATTTTTGCTTCTTTGGGAATTGGCGTTTTTGCGGGTTACATTTGGGGGTCAATAAAAGACCTTAGATATAAAAACAGGAAAATGGTTTTGTAAAATGATTTGCTTACTTTATTTTTGCTAATGAATCGATATATTTTCCTAAACAATTAAATTCATAAAAATGAAAAAAACCGTTTTACTCATTTCACTACTTTCACTTATTATGCTTTATTCATGTAAAAACAATGGGGATGAAAATCAGGACAAAAAAACTGATAAAATTGCCAAATTAGTTTATCCACCTACAAAAATGGTTGATACTGTTGATGAATATTTTGGAGTAAAAGTTCCTGATCCATATCGCTGGCTCGAGGACGATAATTCTGTGGAAACTGCAGAATGGGTAAAAATTCAAAATGAACTTACTTTTTCGTATCTAGAAAAAATCCCTTTCAGAAATAAAATAAAGGAAAGACTTACAAAAATTTGGAACTACCCAAAAAAGTCGGCTCCTTTTAAAGAAGGCGATAAATATTTCTATTACAAAAACGATGGATTGCAAAATCAATCTGTTTTATATATTGCCGAAAACGAAAATGATGAGGGAAAAATCTTGCTAGATCCCAACAAACTTGCCGAAGATGGAACTGCAGCTCTTTCGGGAATGGATATTTCTAAAGACGGTAAACTAATGGCTTATTCAATTGCCAGCGGAGGTTCCGATTGGAGAGAAATTTATGTTTTAAACATCGAAACCGGTGAATTGCTTCCCGATATAATTAAATGGGTTAAGTTCTCAGGAATTTCATGGTATAAAGACGGATTCTTCTACAGTCGTTACGATGCTCCCGAAGAAGGTGCAGAGCTTTCGAAAAGCAACCAGTTTCATAAAGTTTATTATCACAAATTAGGAACTGATCAGGCTCAGGATGAGTTAATTCATCAGGATAAGAAAAATCCAAAGCGCAATTTTTATGTTTATGTTACCGAGGATGAGAAATTTTTAATAATGCACGAATCTGAAGCTTCTCATGGTAATGTTCTATATTTTAAAGATTTAACCAAAAATGATTCGAAATTTACTGCCATAAATACAGGACATGATTATGAATTTGGCCTTGTTGGAAATGTTGATAATGAGCTTTTTGTAAAAACCAATTTCAATGCATCAAAATATAAATTGATAAAAATAAACACAGCAGATGTTCGTCCACAAGCTTGGCAAACCATTTTACCGGAAACTAATGACGTTTTGGAATCTTGCACATTTGCCGGGGGGAAAATTGTTGCTGTTTACATGAAGGATGCTCATCATGTATTAAATGTTTTTTCTTACAGCGGTAATTTGGAGAAAAATATTGAATTGCCTGCTTTAGGTGCAATAGATGGTTTTAATGGCAAAAAGGAAGATAAAATTGCATATTACACTTTCACTTCATTTACCTATCCTTCAGTTGTTTATAAGTATGACTTTGAAACAGGGGTTTCCACAGAATTTTATCGTTCAGAAATAGAGTTCGATGGTACTCAGTATGAAACCAAACAGGTTTTCTATACCAGCAAAGACGGTACAAAAGTGCCAATGTTTCTTGTTCATAAAAAAGGAATAAAATTAGACGGAACAAATCCAACTCTTCTTTATGGCTACGGAGGTTTTAATGTTAGCAGAACCCCCGGTTTTTCAATAGGAAATATTGTTTGGCTGGAAAATGGCGGCGTTTATGCTCTTGCAAATATTAGGGGAGGAGGGGAGTATGGAAAAGATTGGCATGAGGCCGGCACAAAACTTAAGAAACAAAATGTTTTCGACGATTTTATTGCTGCAGCAGAGTACTTAATTCAGCAAAAATATACCAATCCTGAACGACTTGCCATAAGAGGCGGTTCCAATGGAGGATTGCTTGTTGGTGCTTGCGTAAATCAACGTCCCGAACTGTTTAAAGTTGCTTTACCGGCTGTTGGTGTTATGGATATGCTTAGATTTCATAAATTTACTATTGGATGGGCATGGGTTGGCGATTACGGCAGCTCCGAAAATGAGGAGGAGTTTCATTATATTTATAAGTATTCTCCAATTCATAATATTGTTGAAAATGAGAATTATCCTGCTATTTTGGTAACAACTGCCGACCACGACGACAGGGTTGTTCCTGCGCATTCCTTTAAATATATTGCCGAATTGCAGGCCAAATGCAAAGGTGCAAATCCTGTACTTATTAGAGTCGACGTTCAGGCAGGTCACGGTGCCGGAAAACCTACTTCCAAAACTATTGAGGAAGTAACAGATATTTGGGCATTTACTTTCTTCAATATGGGCGTTGAACCATATAAATAAAAAGGAATTTTGAATTATCTGGTTATTGAAGGGAATATTGGGGCCGGAAAGACCTCTCTTGCAAATATGATTGCTAAAGATTTTAATGCAAGGCCGGTTCTCGAACGTTTTGCCGATAATCCCTTTTTGCCTAAATTCTATGCCAATCCCGAAAGATATTCCTTTCCTCTTGAACTTTCTTTTTTGGCCGAAAGGTACAATCAACTTAAAAAGGAATTGAGCTCCAGAGACTTGTTTTCCAATTTTGTGGTAGCAGATTATTACTTTATGAAATCACTAATTTTTGCAAGTAATACTTTGCCCGTTGATGAACTGGCTTTATACCGACAGCTTTTCGATATTGTATATTCTTCAATTCCAAAACCCGATTTGTTTGTATATCTTCATGTTCCCGTTAATCAGCTTCAGAGTAATATTAAGAAGAGAGGTCGTGATTACGAACAAGCTATTAAGAATGAGTATCTTGAAAAAATACAAACCGGTTATTTTGCATGGTTCAAACAACAAAATGAAATTCCGGTTCTTATTCTCGATAATGCCAGCATAGATTTTGTGAATAACAAAGCTGATTATAAGCGAATTACTGAAACTATTTTCGATAAAAATTGGCCGGTTGGTATAAATAGAATGCTTTTTTAGCAAAAACAGAAAACTAAGAAAATGGAAACAGCAGAATTTATAAGGAAGTATATTATTTCCGATATCAAGTTAATGCAAGAAAATAATTTACATCTGCAATCTGTTCAGCTGTTAACTATGTCTATTGAGTTTTTGGGAGGCTTGTTAGATGGAAAGCCATTAAAATCGGAACAACAATCTAAAAAGCGATTCAATTCTGCACTCAAACATTTGTTTCCGGGAAAATATTATTTTTTAAATAGAGATTATTTTCTTTACGATAGTCTTAGAAATCAGTTAATTCATGCTTTTTCTCCCGGGGGTAAATTGCTTTTGTGTAAAGCAAATTCAAACCTAAAACATTTGGAAACACATGAAAGCAAACTTGTTATTGTAATTGAAGTTTTTTATGAGGATGTGAAGATGGCTTGCGAAAAACTAATTAAAATGGTTGAGGAAGATAAAATTCGGCATAAACATATTCATGTTAATATCTTCCAAAATGCTGAATAATAAAATGTTTTTTTTCATTCTATATTTACATACTTAAAATTGCATACAAAATGAAGAAAAACATTGCTATTCTTGCAGGAGGCGATTCGTCTGAGTACGAAATTTCCATTAAAAGTGCCAAGCAGGTAATTAAACAGATAAATGGAGAGAAGTTTACTCCTTTTCTTGTTAATGTTAAGGGTTCCGACTGGCATGTTGAAATAAGTAATAATGCCAAAGAAAAGATAAACAAGGATAATTTCAGCTTTGTTTTTTATGGAAAGACAATTGAATTTGATTTTGCTTTTATTGTTATTCACGGAACTCCCGGTGAAAACGGCATTCTTCAGTCGTATTTCGATTTATTAAGAATTCCTTATAGCACATGTTCTTCATTTGTTTCGGCTCTTACTTTTAATAAATACGCTACAAAGCTCTTCCTTAAAGAATATAATATTCCTATGGCCAAGCATTTCTTTATTAGGAAGGGCGAACCAATTGATGTTAAGAAAATTGTAATGCAAACCGGCCTGCCATGCTTTGTAAAACCCAACAACGGAGGAAGTAGTTTTGGAGTAAGCAAAGTTAAGGAGTTAGATGAGCTAGTTCCTGCAATAGAGAAGGCTTTTGAGGAAGATTTTGAAGTAATAATTGAGGAATTTATTAAGAGTACCGAACTGACTTGCGGTGTAATGAAAACTAAAAAAAATCAATATGTACTTCCTATAACTGAAATAGTTAGCAAAAACGAATTTTTCGATTATGAAGCAAAATATTTGGGAGCATCAGAGGAAATTACACCGGCAAGAATTTCACCTGAAGTAGAAATAAAATGTAAGGAATTAACTTCAAATATTTACGATTTTTTAGGCTGTAAAGGAGTTGTTAGAATAGATTTCTTGCTGCGCGATAATCAATTGTATTTCATGGAGATAAACACAGTTCCCGGAATGAGTGAGGCTTCCATTATTCCTCAGCAAGTTGCTGCTGAAGGACTTTATTTAATGGACTTTTTTACAGAACTTATTGAAGACTGTATGCAATAGTTGCTAATTTGTACTTTTTTCAATTTTTAGACAAATAATTTTGAAGTATCTACTGTTATTTTTGGGTTTAATCTTTCTGGCAATCGGATTTGTTGGAATAATAGTACCCGGACTTCCCACAACACCATTTTGGTTAATTGCAGCAGGACTCTTTTTTAGAAGCTCAAATAGGATGTACAATTGGGTAATTAACAACAAGTTCTACGGCAAACACATAAGAAACTACAGAGAAAAAAAAGGCATTACTTTTACTGCTAAAGTAGTTTCAATTGGCTCAATGTGGACTATGATAATACTTTCAATGGTTTTTATTTTTGAAAGTAGGGAGTTTTTCATTCTCTTGCCCGCTCTGGGCTTAGCAGGGACCATTTTTTTATTAATAATACCAACAATAAAAGAATAGATGAACAAATACGGGAAAATATTTATGTTGCCTACCGGCCTTGGCGGAAGCAATAATAATATGGTGATTCCTTCAGGAGTAACCGAAATTATTAGAAAAACTAATTTTTTTGCTGTTGAAAATCTTAGAACAGCCCGTAGGTTTCTAAAAATAATAGACCGCAATATTATTATAGATAATTTGAGTTTTTTTGAATTAAGTTCTGAAACTTCTTTGGAAGAATTGCAAAAAATTCTTGTTTCAGTAATTGAAGGAAATAATTTAGGTGTAATTTCCGAAGCAGGTTGTCCCGGAATTGCAGATCCTGGTAGTAATTTAGTGAATTTGGCTCATTCGAAAGGAATTGAAATTGTGCCTTTTGTAGGGCCTTCATCAATTTTGTTGGCACTAATTTCTTCTGGATTAAACGGACAAAATTTTTCATTTAATGGCTATTTGCCTGTAAAGAATCCGGGCAGAATTGCTAAGTTGCTGGAATTGGAGAAAAAAGTCTTTAAGGAAAATCA
Source organism: Bacteroidales bacterium (assembly GCA_016936815.1). Lineage (GTDB taxonomy): Bacteria > Bacteroidota > Bacteroidia > Bacteroidales > GWF2-38-335 > GWF2-38-335. The sequence goes on along the minus strand of JAFGXD010000131.1, from coordinate 461 downwards.
GACACAGTTATTTATGGAAACGCCTTATAGGAATAATGGACTTTTAAGCGATGTTTTAACTAATTGCAATTCAGCACTAAAGCTTTGTATTGCTGCAGATATAACAATGGAATCGGAATTTATTTTTACAAAAAGCATAGCCGAATGGAAAAAGAATGTGCCTGATTTGCACAAAAGACCAACAATTTTTGCAATTGGAAAATAGAATGCCGGTTAATGATAATCTTTCGAAAACCTTCACCGGCATTCACCCCTAAACAGCTATGAAAAAAAAACTAAAACAACTGCTTCGTTTTCTTTTAATAGTTATTTTTAATTAGAACAAATTTAAATAAGAAAATAGGCTAATGCAAGTTTTTTGCAAGAAAAATTACTTAAACCCAGATTACGCATTAGACAATTGAAAAGGGAAATTGTATTCTTTAGAATAGTTCCACAATCCTGAGAACCATGCTCGTCGT